>JAFGIA010000312.1 GCA_016929795.1 Anaerolineae bacterium | reverse complement strand
AGCAGCGCAGGCAGTAGTAGCAGCGCGCCACCTTCTCCCCGCTCAGCTCGCTCACCCGCTCCATGAACCCCATCTCCGGCTCCATCGCACCCCCTGATTCCCTGATTCTCTACTACCCTACTGCCCCATCACAAAAGAAAACTGCCCAGGGGCTACAGGAGCCCCCCTGGGCAGCAACACAAGCTCCAACGCCAAGCGGCACACCTGCCGCCGGTTGACGAGGCGGTCCAATCGTTTGAGTGCTGGTTGAGCCAAGTTACTCATCATCCTTGATCTACCTGGCACGATTTGCACTATCGACGATCCCCATAAGGGAACCTTTCCAGTGTGAGACGCTCCCTGTCCGCCACACGCCCCCATTATACCATACGTCGTCGAATATGCAAATTTTGTGATCGCCCACTGACCGCCAGTCAGTGACTGACTGGCAGTAAGCTATCGCTTCGCTCTGAGGTTGAGCGCCAGTAGAACAATGATAATCAGGAGCAGGGCAAGCACAATAGCGCACTCACCTGGCCCCACGCCGACAAACATTCTCATGCCCCCGAACCGTTTCCAAATTGAACGCCGCCCAGAGTATACCACACTGATGCACGGTCTCCAAAGCGCCTGCTTGACAAGACACTCGGACCTGTGTTAAGATCATGACGCCTGTGCGTCCTGAGGCGTGCGCGGGAGCCTGTTTGTATTGAGAAGGCTCCCAACTTTGGGGGGGGGGGGAGAGACATCGTGACCAGAAATGACATCGTGCATCGTATACAAGAGGATCACATCGAATTCGTGAGCTTGCAGTTCACCGACATTGTCGGGATCGTCAAGAGTGTCACCATTCCCGTTTCCGAGATGGAAGCAGTGCTCGATTATGGACAGTGGTTCGACGGCTCGTCGGTCGAGGGTTTTGCACGTATTGCCGAGAGCGACATGTACCTGGTGCCGGACCTTGATACCTACGCCGTGGTGCCATGGGAACAGCACGTCAATCCAACTGCCCGGCTGATCTGCGACGTGTATACGCCCCAGGGCACCCCATTCGAAGGGGATCCACGCAACGTTCTCAAGCGCGCGCTGGCACGCGCCGCACAGCAGGGCTGGGTGTACCACACTGGCCCCGAGCCCGAGTTCTTTTTGTTCGAGCGCGACGGGAATGGTCACGTGGAATCACGCCCTCACGACAGGGGGGGCTACTTTGACCTGTCTACAGACCGCGGCGTGGAGGTGCGCAAAGAGATGTCCCGGGCCCTCGCCGCGTTCGACATCCAAGTCGAGGCCAGCCACCACGAGGTTGCCCCGGGGCAGCAAGAGATTGACTTTCGTTATACCGACGCCCTGCGCGCCGCTGACAATGTCGTGACCTTTAAATCAGTCCTCCGCGAAGTGGCGCGGCGCCACGGCCTGCATGCCACCTTTATGCCCAAGCCGCTCGCGGCGGTCAGCGGTTCCGGTATGCACGTCCACCAGAGCTTTGTCGATGCCCGCAGCGGCGACAACCTCTTTGCCTCGACGGAGAACGAGTACGGCCTGTCGTCCCTTGCCCTTCACTTTCTCGCCGGTCAGCTCTTGCACGCGCGCGGCATGAGTGCGCTGCTGGCGCCGTTGGTAAACTCTTACAAGCGGCTCGTCCCAGGCTATGAGGCACCTGTGTATATCAGTTGGGGGCAAATCAACCGCTCTGCCCTGATCCGTGTGCCGCAGGTGCAGACACGCAGGCTCGAGTCAACGCGGCTCGAGCTGCGCTGCCCCGATCCGAGCTGCAACCCCTACCTTGCATTTGCCGTCATGCTGCGCGCGGGATTGGATGGCATCGAGCGCAAGCTGAAACCCCCACCCATCTCGAACGAAGACCTCTACATCCTCGACATGCCGATGCGCCTCGCCCGTGGCCTGCAAACCCTGCCCGGCTCGCTCGGCGAAGCGCTGGAAGAGATCAAACGCAATGATCTCGTGCGCGACACACTGGGCGATCACCTCTTTCAAAGATTTGTAGAAGCCAAGACAATCGAGTGGCAGGAGTATACAACCCACGTCAGTGCGTGGGAGATCGACAGGTATTTGCGTGTCTATTGACCGGGGTTTCGTCACGCTGAGAGGGCGTAGATCGTGTATGACAGCGGCGAAGGAGAGCATCTGACGTTCGCCGACGGGCAGTGGACCGTGCCGCCCGAACCCGAGGATCGAGTACCACCTCGGCGGTGGCGCCGGATCTGGCTTCTGCTCGTGGTGGTCATGGTGCTCGCTGCCATGGCCCTGTTATATGTCACGACTCCCCCCCCCACGGTTCTCGCGGTACGTGTGGTCGATCATGAGACGGGGGCTGCCCTGGCCGGTGCTCAAGTCATCGCTCGCCCTCGGGGCCAGAACCCACTGCCGGCGGTAACGACAGGCGAGGACGGCGTGGCGCGCTTTGAGCTTCTGGACGATCAAGGTGGCTACTCTGTGCAGGTGCAAAAGGTAGATTACGACCTGATGTCCGTCAACAGCGTCATCGTTGCTGACGCCCAGGAGACGGTACTTCCGGTGTGGCTGGTACACAATCCTGGCGGGCGGCTCTTTGTGGGCCTGGAAGGAGCACGTGTCGTGCAGATGGATGTGGCCAGCCTGGGGCACATTCAGACGATCGTCCTGCCGGCGGCACCGCAAGCACCGGTTCGTCACCTGCGGCTGCATCCCACCCAGGATCTTCTCTACGTGGTGGCGGGTGCCGAGGGGCAGATCTTGTCGTCGTCGACGGGGGCAACCCTGGCCCGGTTCGACGTTGAAGCATCATCAATCGATGGCCTGGAGGTAAGTGCTGACGGGCGTTACGTGTTGGCGACGGGCGCTGTCAAGTTCGATCCAACAGATTACGACCAGCACCACCATCTCTGGTTCATCGACGCGCAGAGCGGCGCCCTCGTAACCGATACACTCTTGAGTCAAGCGGATTCGCGCATCGAGGTAGCATGGCAGCCGGATGGCATGGCGACGCAAATCTTGCTTGCCACGCATTCTGTGATGGATCGTGTGCCTCCATCGAATGCAACGTTGGGCAATCGCCTTGGCACCATCGCTTTTATGTTGACGGATTATCCCGATTGGGTGAACCTATCACGAGATGGCGAATACCTGTACACGTGGATGCCGAACCTCTACTCGCCGGAGCAAGATGCTTTTCTGGATCTGTTGATGCTGATCTCTAGCGAGGATGGAACAGCTGTCTACCAGCACGTGTCGCCGGGCGTGGCGGCGCTCGCCACTGCGCCGGGAGGGGAGTCTTTGTTTGTGCTCAACGAGGATCTCGGGACGCTGGCGATCATCGATCTTGTGACAGACGGCCAGCAGGTGCTGGTCCCGGTCGGCAAGCGGCCGGTGGCGCTGACTGTGAGCTGGGACGGTGAGCGCGTGTACGTTGCTGATAGGGGCGGGGTCTCGGTGGTTGTGGTCGACGTGGCGCCGGCACGTGTGATCGCCACGATCCCACTGTCTGCTGAACCTCTCTCGCTGGCGGTCCGTTAGAAAGATCGGTACGGGAATGTCAGAAGATCATTGGCGCGAGCTGCCCTTGTTTCCGCTTCGAACCGTGCTCTTTCCAGGCATGGTCCTCCCACTGCACATCTTTGAAGAGCGCTACAAGCTCATGATCCAGCGCTGCATCGCCGACGAGCGCCCCTTCGGTGTGGTTCTGATCCGCGAGGGGCAGGAGGTAGGGGGTAGCGCCGAGCCGTACGAGGTCGGCACGGCAGCGATCGTCGCCGGCGTGAGCTATCTGGAAGATGGGCGGATGAACATTGTCACCATCGGCACCGAGCGTTTTCGCCTCCGCTCCCTGCGCCACGACCATCCCTATCTCGTCGGAGAAGCAACCCCGTGGCCGCTGTCGGGAGCCGACACCGAGGCAGCACAGGCGCTGGTGGAACCTGTGCGCGCCTTGCTGCGTCAATACATTACCCTGCTGGTGCAAGCAGAGGGACACAAGATCGAGTTGGAAGAGATCCCATCCGATGCGCGGACAGTGGCCTTGTTGACCGCCATTACCCTCCAGGTGTCGATGGTGCAAAAGCAGGAGCTCTTGAGCTGCCCTGACATACCGCGGCTCTTGCGTGCCGTGCGCGCCATCATGCGCCGCGAGCAGCTCCTGCTCCACCACATCATCCAGACCCAGCAGGATCAGTGGGAGGGTGGGTACAGCGGATACCTGGCCAAGAATTAGCGGGAAGGCTGGAAGGTGGGGGGGCAGGATCGTAGATGGTACAAGATCAAGGCAGTGAAGACCAAGCATCTGGATATTTGACACACGACTTGCCCGGGATCGGGGGGAGAATCAAGGAACATCCCGGTGATTTTGTCGTCGAAGAGCTACCGCTCTACATGCCGGTGGGAGAAGGACAGCACACCTTCTTCGAGATCCGCAAGACAGGCCTGTCGACCTTTCACGCGGTGCGCACCCTGGCCGCGGCGCTGGGTGTGCATCCCAACAAGATAGGCTATGCCGGGTTGAAGGACGCGCAAGCCATCACGTGCCAGGTTCTCTCGATAGAGGGCATCGCTCCAGAGCAGATCCTGGCGCTCAATCTGCAAGGCGCCCTGCCCGGCATCGAGATACTGTGGGCCAAGCGCCATCGCAACAGGCTGCGGATCGGGCACCTGCGCGGCAACCGGTTTACAATCCGTGTGCGCGGTGTCGAGCAAGAAGCAGTGGCTGCCTGCCAGGCGATTCTTGACGAGCTCGTCCGCCGTGGAGTGCCCAATCGCTATGGACCACAGCGTTTCGGTCAACGCGGTGATTCAGCCCTTCTCGGAAAGGCCGTCGTATGCCGCGATGCAGCCGGCTTTATCTCTCGCTTTCTCGGCGGCCCACACCCAAACGAGACCGCGGTGGTGCAGCAGGCTCGCGCCGCATTCGACGCAGGCGAGTGGGACACTGCCCTCCAGCGATTCCCTCGCTCAATGTCCGACGAGCGGCGCGCGCTCCAGATCCTCCTCGATCGCCGGCCCGAGACCGGAAGGGCACCCGGGCTCCCAGTGGGTGACGACGTGGTACGTGCCTATCGTAGTGTGCCCAAACGATTGAAAACCTTTTTGCTTTCCGCCTACCAATCGGCACTCTTCAATCAAATCCTCGACTCACGCCTGCCAACCCTGGATCGCGTTTTTGCGGGCGACCTGGCCATGCTTCATCCTGGCCGCACTGTGTTTCGTGTCGAGGACCCGGCGGCAGAACAGCACCGCGTCGATCTCTTTGACATCAGCCCCACCGGCCCCCTCTTTGGCTACAAGATGATCCGCGCGGCAGGGGCACAGGGAGAGCTGGAAGATGCAGTGCTGGCTGCGGAGGGGTTGACCCTAAAAGATTTCCGAGTCGGCGACGGCATCAAGGCTCAGGGCGAGCGTCGCGCACTGCGCTTCCCGGTGCACGAGCCAGAGATTTGGTATGACGAAGGCATTGTGCTCCGCTTCTGGCTGCCCAAAGGTTGTTACGCGACGGCCTTGTTGGCCGAGATCATAAAAGTACCCATGACCCCGGGCGCAGAGGGCGAAGAAGAGTCGGGCGAAATCGAGGACGCCTAGATCCAAAGCGACTTGGTAAGCTGCATTACAAACTCTAACGAGTTTTTAATGTGCGCATACAAGTATCTTAATGGCGTTCTAACAAAATTCGGGTATAATAGACCTAGTTCCAGCCATGGGACGCGACACCAAAGCGAGGAGGAAGGAATGGACTGGCTGAGTTTTCTCAAGATCATGATGATGGAAGAAGAAGCGGCTCAGGCCAAATATCAGTTGGCCATGGACCTGTCGGAAGATGAAGAGATGAGGGCATTCTTTGCCAAGCTGCGCGACGAAGAGGAGTTTCACGCCCAGTACCTTGAGGGGGAATATCAGAAGCTCCAGAAAAAGATGGCAGGATAGAAACAAACCCGATCTTTGAGTTTGTTTCATCACCCATTCCAGAGGCGCAACGACCGGGCCTGGCATCACTCCCAAAGAAAGAGGTGTCTCCCGCCCCGGTATTGGGACGTCACCAACCGTGTGCCCGATAGGGAGGGAGTACAGATGATGATTCCGAACGAAAGAAATGCGGCCACAATCTTTGGCCGCCTTGTAGAACAGAACAAAGCTCTGGGCGCGTCAATGATCGTGCGCTCTTTTGGCGCCGGCGAGATCGTCTGCATGGCAGAAGAGATGGGGCGATCGTTGTTCCTGGTTGCCAGCGGCAGGGTGCAGCTCTATCGCACGACGGCCGATGGGCGCCGCTTTGTGGTGGCAACACTCGGCCCTGGCTCTCTCTTTGGCGAGGATTCGCTCCTCGGCGGCGAAGGGCCCGACACCTACGCCCTCGGCCTCGAGCCGGGCACGCTGTGGGTCATGCCCAGGAAGGACGCCCTCGCGATCTCGTCCAGCAGCGCCATGTTTGGGTTTGGACTCATGCAGGCCATGGGCCAGCGCCTTATGGCAGCCGAGAACCGGTTGGAGCAAATGGCCTACAGCACCATCTCTGCCCGGCTCGCGGCACTCTTGCTCGAACTGGAAGGAAAAGACGGGCAGGGCATCGTCCGTGCCACGCACCAGGAGCTAGCCGACATGCTCGGCACCTGGCGCGAGACAATCAGCAAGACACTGCAGGACTTTCGGCGCAGGGGGCTGGTCGCCTCGGGGCGCAGGCAGCTCCAACTGCTAGATCGAGAAGGCCTCGAGCTCGAAGCGGGTGGTCTTTTCTAGCCCTGCTGTTTCGAAAATGAGTGGTTGCCAGCAGCATTCCGGGGTGTCGCGCTTGTGGCACCCCGGAATTGGTTGATTGACGGGATGGGGCTTGATCCTCATCCCACCACGTTCCCTGGAAAAAAGGAGTAGCCATGAAAACATTAGACGAGATTCCCAAAGCCTGGCGCCTGGCGATGCAGCGCGAAAAAGAGTCCGGCGAGTTCTATGCACGGATGGCCCAGTCGGCCGACGACGACGCGATCCGTTCACTGTTCGAGATGTTGCATGCGCAGGAGCAGGAGCACTATGCCCTCCTCGAAGGCGAGTACCGGCGCCTCTTTGAGCCAGACCTCGAGCTGGGCAAAGAGCGTGTGCCTCTGACCTGGTATGAATGGGACGAGGACTCGTTTCGGCTGGCAGAGGCCCTCGACCTGCCGGTCATGCTATACATCACGGCTCCCTGGTGTGAGCCGTGCCACCTGATGGAGCGCACCACACTGGCCGATCCGGAAGTAATCGACGCCATCAACGACAGTGTCATCCCCATCCTGGTCGACGCCGACAAGCGCCCCGATGTCGACGAGCGTTACGCCCACGGTGGTTGGCCCACGACAGCCTTCCTCGACGCCAACGGCGAGGTCGTCGAGAGCTACAATTTCATGACGCCTGAAGAAATGCTCGTCGTTCTCGACCGCGTGCGCCACCGCTCGCAGGGCGCGCCCGAAGCGGCCGGGCCCATCATTGCAGCGCGGCCGGATGTGCTCGCCATCGAGCCGGAGGAACATCCCGCGGCCGTGGGTGACCTTTCGGTCGACGTGGTCGGGGCGATCCTCGATAGGATCACCGCCGCCTTTGACCAACAGCATGGGGGCCTCGAGGGAACACCCAAATTCCACCATGCCGACGCCCTCGTTTTTGTGCTCGCCATGGCCCATCGCACCGGCGACCCTGCCCTGGCGCACATCGTGAACAAATCACTCGAGACCATGGCCCACAGCAGCCTGTACGACAAGGAGCGTGGTGGCTTTTTCCGCTATGCGGCCCATGCCGACTGGAGCGGCCCTCATTTTGAAAAGATGGCTGGCGACCAGGCTGACCTGCTCAAGCTCTACCTGCAGGCCTACCGCGCTACGGGCGATGCTTCCTACCTCGACACCGCGCGCGGCGTGCTGCGCTATGTCGACGAGGTGCTGTGGGACCGCGACCGCGGCTTTTTCTACAGCAGCCAGGAAGCGGACCCCGACTACTACACCGCCTCACAGCGGGACAAGGTCGATACCCCCTACGTCGACAAGACCATCTACACTGCGCGCAACGCCGCCATCGCCTCGGGCTACATGCTTGCCAGTGCCGTCCTCGACGAGCCACGCTATGCCGACCTCGCCGTGCGCGCACTCGAATACGTTTGGAACCATCTCTACAAAAAGGGCCTGGGCATGCACCACTACTATGACGACCAGCCCCATCTCCCAGGCCTGCTGGCCGACCAGGTGGCCATGGCTCACGCCTGGCTCGACGCCTACGAGCACTTTGGCCGCGAGGGTTACCTCGAGCATGCGCAGACATTGATGCGTTTTGCCGACAACGCGCTGCGCGCTGAGGATGGCCGTTATTACGACACCTTGCTGGCCCCTGAGGCTCTCGGGCGCCTGCGCCAGCGCACCAGGCCCTTTGACGGCAACGTTTTGGCTGCCGAGGCCAATCTGCGCCTCAGCCGGCTGACAGGCCGCGAGGACCTGCGCCTGGCCGCTCAAAAGACACTCGAAGCCCTCGTGCCCCACTGGTCCGCTGCCGGCTATGACGCTGCCCGGTTTGCCCTCACCCTCGACCGCTTTTTGCGCCGCCCCCTGCTCGTCACCGTGGTGGGCGAGAACGAAGACCCACGCCGCGATGCACTCATCCGTGCCGCCCGCCGCACCTACGCCCCCAACAAGGCGATCCAGGCCGTCGATCCACGCTGGGAAGCCGACCGCCTGCGCCGCCTCGGCTACCCGCCGCACCCCTCCCCGGCCGCATACGTCTGCCTCGGCAACCTGTGTGCCCGCCCCACCGACGACCCAGATGAGGTCGTTGCGCAGGCCGAGGCGATGGTCGGCCAGGAGCGGAAAGGCTTGCGCGAGGAGGCTGCTGCCTGGGAGCATAGCGGCTATGTCGTGGATGAGGGGTTCAAGCCCGAGCCCCGCGAGCGATTCCAATACTTTATGCGCGTCTTTCGCAACGACGAGCGCGTCTTTCGCTACTGCATCTGGACCTCGCGCGAGGCAGTCGAGGCGCGCTGGCCCGGCATCGACGTCACCACCGAGCAAGGCCGCCACGCCCTCGAAGAACGCCTGCGCGAGGAGGGCCACGCGCGTGTGCGCGCCAAAATCGACGCCGGTGCCTTGGAGAACTGGCTGCTCAACCTGCGCGCCGATGACGAGGAAGAGATCATCCTCGAAGAAAAGGCCGAGTAACAGCGATTGTGGCAGACGTACGCATCGAAAAGGACTCTCTCGGCGAGATCGAGGTGCCGGCCGGCGCCCTGTACGGCGCCCAGACGATGCGCGCCGTCCACAACTTTCCGATCAGCGGCATGCGCCCCTATCGCGCCTTTGTTTGGGCCTTGGTCGTCATCAAGCAGGCCGCGGCCCTCGTGCACATGGACCTCGGGCTGCTCGATGAGGAGCGGGGGCAGGCCATCGTCCGCGCGGCGCAGGAAGTGATCGACGGTGCTCACGACGACCAGTTCGTCGTCGACCCCTTCCAGGCCGGCGCCGGCACCAGCCATAACATGAACGTCAACGAGGTGATCGCCAACCGCGCCAGCCAGATCCTGGGCCACGACCTGAACAACCCGAAAAAGCCCGTCCATCCCAACGACCACGTCAACATGGCGCAGAGCACCAACGACACCATCCCCACCGCCATTCGCCTGGGCGTCCTCTGGCGCCTCGACGAGCTGGTGGGCGAGGTAGAGCGGCTGGCCGCCGCGCTCCGCGCCAAGGCAGTCGAGTTCGACGACGTCGTCAAGTCGGGCCGCACCCACCTTCAGGACGCAGTGCCCGTGCGGCTGGGGCAGGAGTTTGGCGCCTACGCCCGCGCCGTCGAGCGCGACGCGGAGCGGCTGCGGCGCTCGGCCGAGGGGCTACGCCGCCTGGGCATCGGGGGCACCGCCACAGGCACCGGCCTCAACGCCCATCCCGACTACCACCGTCGCATGGTACAAAAGCTCTCCGAGCTGACCGGGCTCGAGCTATACCAATCGGACAACCTGTTCGAGTCGATGCAAAGCCTGGCCGACGCCGTCGACTTTTCCGCCGCCATGCGCACCCTCGCCGTCACCCTTGACCGCATCGCCAACGACTTTCGGCTCCTCTCCAGCGGGCCGGCCACCGGCCTCGACGAGATCCACCTGCCCGCCGTCCAGCCCGGCAGCAGCATCATGCCCGGCAAGGTGAACCCCGTACTCGCCGAGATGTTGAACATGGCCTGCTTTCACGTCATGGGCAACGATCTGACCGTGATGCTGGCGGGCCAGGCCGGGCAGCTCGAGCTGAACGTCATGATGCCGATCCTCGCCCACAACCTCTTTGAGATGATGCAGGTTCTGATCGGTGCGGTGCGGGCCTTCACCGACAAGGCGGTCGTGGGCGTCACCGCGAACCGGGAAAAGGCCGAGGGTTGGCTGGCCAAGAATGCCATCCTCGTCACCGCCCTCAACCCCGTCATCGGCTACGGGAAGGGGGCCGAGGTCGCCAAGGAAGCCATCAAGACGAACCGCACCGTCCAAGAAATCGTCGTCGAGAAGGGCTACCTCAGCGCCGAGGAGGCCGATCGCGTCCTCGACGCCCGCGCCATGACCGAGGGAGGCATACAGGGCTGATCTACCCGTCACTTGTGTTCATCGCCACGCCTATGTTATAATGAGCAACGGGGTCCCTGGACCACCATCGGGCTCGACGCGAGCGAGCCCGACAGTCGTTCAGACGGTACCTCTTCGCCGCCACCCGCGCCGGCGTGCCGGGTGCTCGAGTAGCGCAAGGAGGCAGCTCAAATGCAAAGCGATTGGCGTCGGAACTCGATCCTTCTGCCCGCCGTCCTGTACGGCATCCTGCTCCTCTTCTTTCTCCAGCTCCTCACCGATTTCGTAGAGGCCATTTATGTCTTTGGCCTGCTCGGCACCGGCATTCCCGTCGAGATCGCTGCCGTCCTCTTGCTCTTCTCGCCACTCCTCCTGCTCCTCCTGCCTCAAACCCTGTCGCGGCGTGCGGCCCTCCTCGTCGCCGGCTTGATGCTCGTCTGCCGCATCACCGGCCCACTCCTCGACACCCGGGGCAGGATGTTTGTCGCCGGCCTCGGCGCGGCCGCCTGGCTCATCTTGCTCCCTTCCCTCTTGACCCGGCGCGACAACCGGCGGTTCAGTATCGGCCTGGCGCTCGCGCTCACCCTCTCGATCCTCTTTCGCGCACTCGGCTCCGGCAGCGATGTCTCCACGGGGGGCACTTTCCAGTTCCTCGGCTGGCTCCTGGCCTTCGCCGCCGGTGCCCTGCTCCTTCTCACCGGCGAGCCCGGCCCCGAACCCGCCCCGGCCCGCGGCCGGCCCGCGTCTGGCAGCGCACCTTCCTTCTGGCGCACCGCCGCACTTGCCCTCGGCGTCATGGGCACCCTAGTCCTCTCCTATTTCGTCTTCTCGGCGCCCAACGTCATCGCCCGCTGGACCGGCGTGGCCTACCTGCCCATCGTCGCGCTCCTTTCCGCCGTGGTCACGCTCTCCGCCGCGCTCCTCTTCTGGAAGCCGGGATGGTTAGCCTTGCTGTCGCCGGGCGTGGTCGTTGGCTGGAACATCCTCTTTGTCCTGGCCCTCGTCCTGGCCATCGCTCCGCACCAGGTGCCCTTCCCGGCCGATCCTGCCGCCTACCCCTTTCCCGCGCCCCCTGCCAGCGCCTTCCATCCCGTGCCCCTCTTCCTCCTCCTCCTTCTCGTGCCCATCCTCCCTATCGACCTGATGCTCTTTGCGCGCGAATTAACCGCCATGGCGCCCTCTTCCCACCGCCTGGGCGGCGCCTTCTCCCTGGCCTCGCTCTACCTGCTGGTGATGATCCTGGCCCACATTTTTACCAGTACCTACGACTATATCCCGGTCATCGGCCCCTTTTTCCGCGACAGGTTCTGGCTGGTGCACCTGGTCGCCGGCCTGGCCGCCGCCCTGCCCCTGCTCGCGCTGCGCCGGCCCTCTGCGCACCTGGCGCCCGATGCATCCCGGGGCAGAACCAGCCTGGCCGTGATGGCGGCCTTGCTCCTGCTCTTTATCGCCACCGTTGCCGGGGCGGCGGCCGCCGCCTCGCGCCCGGCCGCGCCACCCGACGCCGTGCCCCCCCTGACCGTGATGACCTACAACATCCAGCAGGGCAACAGCGAGGATGGACAGCGGAATTTCGACGGCCAACTCGACGTGATCCGCAGCGCCGACCCCGACGTGGTCGGCCTGGTGGAGAACGACACCAACCGCATCGCCAACGGCAACACCGACGTCGTCCGCTACTTTGCCGACCGGCTCGACATGTACAGCTACTACGGTCCCAAGACGGTTGTGGGCACCTTTGGCGTGGCCTTGCTCTCGAAATACCGTATCGAGAACGCCAGAACCGTGTACCACCATAGCGCGCGCGAGCAGGAAGCAACCATCGATGCCCAAATCAGGGTCGGAGGCCGGACCTTTCGTGTGTACGTCACCCACCTGGCGAGCGAAGACAAGGACGAGAACCTGGCGCAGATGCAAGAGATCCTGGAGATGATGCAGGCTGAGGAGAATGTCATCCTCTTCGGTGACTTTAACTTCCGCCCCGATACCCCTCAGTACCGGCTCACGGCGGGGGCACTCGATGATTCGTGGCTCCTCCGCTGGCCTGGCGGGACGCCTGACCAGGGCATCGACCCTGCCCGCCGCATCGACCACATCTTTGTCTCACCGGGCACCTACATCTCTGACTCTTACTACATCGCCGGCCTCGAATCCGACCATCCGGCGATGGTGACCATCATCGAATAACCGCCGCGGCGAGTGCTCTGCCTGGCCCCCTGAACATGGGCGTTCGACAGAGCACTCGCGCCGCCTTCAATAAGATCCTCTGATCCCGTGGGTTGAACAACTCCCGGAAACAAAGGCGCCTGGCGGATCAGCCACGCTGATCCGCCAGGCGCTTTCAACCATTCTCTGTTCAGACGCCGAGCTCTGCCCGCAGCCGAATATTGTGCAGCAGCCCCTCGCGCGTGATCATCCCCAGGAACCCACTATCATCCACCACCGGCACCTGGTTGACATTGTGCTCGTCCATCCGCTGCAGCACACTCCACACGTCCTCATCCGGGTGTGCGTGCACCACCCCGTCGATCCGTGTCATCAACTGGCCCGTCGTCAGTCCTACGCGTTGCTCACGCGGCACGCTCTTGATGTTATGCAGCGTGAGCATCCCCTCCAGGCTGCCATTGTCTGCCACAAAGAAGCAGCGCTGTCCGCCTGTCAGCACGTGTTCCTCGATCAGCCGATCCACGCCCAGCCCGCTCGGCACCGTCACGCACTCCTGTGTCATCACGTTGCGCGCCTTCACACCGCTCAATGCGTCGCGCAGGCGCACCTGCTGATAGCTCGACTCGGCCGCGTTGTTCAGGAACCAGCCGATGAAAGCGATCCACAGCCCGTTCAAAAAGCCGCCGCCGAGCAGGATCTGCCCCACGCCAAGCAGGATAAACCCGTAGGCCACCACGCGCCCGGCGCGCGACGCCCACTTGGTGGCGTTCTGAAAACTTCCGCCGAATGCCCACAACGCCGCGCGCAGCACGCGCCCGCCGTCCAGCGGAAAGCCCGGGATCATGTTGAACGCCACCAGCAGCAGGTTGATCCGCCCCAGGTAGGCCAACGGGGCTGCCAGCGCCGCATTCTCCGCCAGCACCGCGCCCGCCCCGCCAAAAATCGCGGCCAACCCCAAACTTGCGAGCGGCCCCGCGATGGCGATGCGGAACTCGGCCCCCGCCGTCGTCGGCTCGCGCCCGATCGCGGCCACCCCGCCAAAGATGAACAGCGTGATGCTCTTCACCGGCACGCCCTCGCGCAGCGCCAGCACCGAGTGCCCCAGCTCGTGGATCAGCACCGATGCAAAAAAGAGCACCGCCGTCACCAATCCTACAATCCAGTAGGTAGCCGTCTGCCAGCCCGGGTACTCTGTCGGAAAATAACCCGCCGCCAGCGTCCATGTCACCAATACCGCCACCAGAAACCAGCTCGTGTGAAGCTGGATCGGAATGCCCAATATCTTGCCCAGATTCAGTGAACCTCTCATCGTGGTCCTCCTTCCCTATCCCAAGTTCCGCTTTCTCGGGAAAGAAGGTGCCCTCTACAGTTTTAGGCTGCCAGGTGGCACCTCCATCCCTTATACGTCAATAAGGATTATACCACACTTGAAAGGTTTTGTCAAGATATTGCAAATATTTCTAATGCGCCTCTAACAGCCCCCGCCGGCCGAGCCAGAAGCGGTGCCAATCCCCGGCGCTCGCCTGCAGGGCCAGCAGCGTGTACAGGCTTGCCGCCCAGAAGCCGAGGACCATGATCAGTACCACCCACACGGCGGAACGGGCAAGCGAGCGCTCCCGATAGACGATCCACCCCGAAAAGAGGACAAAGCCGACGTACAGGTCGACCAGCGAGACGATGCCCCACGGCATTTGGAGCAGCTTGCCCCCCTCCTCGGCCAGGTCGCCGGCGACAAAGCCATTCACCAGGACAGCGCTCATGGCCACGAGGCCCAGCACAGCGATCAACTTGGCAATCTTCATTTCTTCACCTCATCTTTGAACTTGTGGCCAAAGCGGCCAGAGCTGCGAGAGGATGGGGGCTGCGCTTCCTTCCCCCGGCGCATCAGCCACTTTTCCAGCTCGACACCCCAGAACACGACGGTGCTCAGAAGCAAGCTGATCAGCAGCTCACCCAGAGACAGAGTTTGAGTCTTGAAGAGATCCTGGAGAAAGGGCACATACACCACGGCCAACTGCAGCACAAAAGTCAGTGCCACTGCACCCAATAGCGCCACGTTCGACAGCAGGCCCACCTGGAAGAGCGATTCGCGCGAGCGCACGGCGAGGGCATGTCCCATCTGCGATAGGGTCAGCGTGACAAAGATCATCGTCTGCCAGTTGTCCCACCCGGCCCGCCACGTCCAGTAACCCATCCCGAGGCTGACCAGGCCCATCAGCAGGCCGACCCACAGCACGTGTCTGCCCAGCCCACGCCCAAAGATATTTTCTTGCGGATGGTACGGCGGGCGGTGCATCGTGTCGCGCTCCGCCGGCTCGACGCCCATCGCCAGCCCCGGCAGCCCGTCGGTGACCAGGTTGATCCACAAGATCTGCAGCGGCAGCAGCGGCAGCGGCATGCCTGCCAGCGGCGCCAGCAGCATCACCCAGATCTCACCCGCATTCGACGTCAGCGTGTATTTGATGAATTTGCGGATGTTGTCATAGATCGTCCGCCCCTCTTTGACTGCAGCGACAATCGTCGCAAAGTTGTCGTCGAGCAGCACCATGTCGGCCGCTTCCTTCGACACATCGGTGCCCGTGATGCCCATCGCCACGCCAATGTCCGCCCTTTTCAGCGCCGGCGCGTCGTTCACGCCGTCCCCTGTCATCGCCACGATCTGGCCCCGCTCCTGGAGCGCCTGCACGATCTTGAGCTTGTGCTCGGGCGAGACACGGGCGTATACGGCCACGTCACCCACCACCCCCTCAAGGTCATCCACCGACATGGCCGCCAGATCGCGCCCTGTCAGCGGCTGTCCTTCATCCGTAATGCCCAGCTCCCACGCGATCTGTCGCGCCGTCAGTGGGTGGTCGCCCGTGATCATCACCGGGCGAATGCCCGCCGCCTTGGCCATCGCCACCGCCCCACGCACCTCTGGCCTCGGCGGGTCGATCATACCCACCAGGCCGATGAAAGTCATCTCTCGCTCCAGCATTTCCTCGTCAAACAGATCGCCGGGCATCTCATCTACCGGCCCGTCGAGCGGCCGAAAGGCGACCCCGAGCACGCGCTGTCCCTGGCCCGCCAGCCTGTCGTTGGCCTGCAGGATGCGCGCTCGCATCTCGTCCGTCAGTAGCACCTCCTCGTCGCCGGTCCACACACGCTCAGAGATGTCGAGCAGGCTGTCGACGGCCCCCTTGGAAAAGGCCACCAGCTCGCCGCAGCACCAGGGCGCGTCTGTCTGCTCCGGCGTGACGCCCACGCGATGCACAGTCGTCATCCGCTTGCGCTCCGACGTAAAGGGCACCTCGCCTGCGCGCGGCCAGCGCCTGTCGAGCTCGTCCTTCACCAGCCCCAGCTCTGCCGCCGCCACGACGAGTGCGCCCTCTGTCGGGTCGCCCACCGCCCGGTACCCGCCCTCTGCCGTCGGCTCGAGCGTGGCGTCGTTGCACAGCGCCGCCGCCTTGGCCAGCAGCCCCAGGCTGCGCACCTCTGGCCTGTGGCCCGGCAGCAGATCTGCGTCTGCCACAGGGATGCCTTGCTCCAGCAGCGTATCCACTTGCTGCGTTTCGCCCAGCACGTCGAGCACGGTGACGGTCATCCGGTTCTCTGTTAGCGTGCCTGTCTTGTCCGAGCAAATCACCGTCACCGAGCCGAGCGTCTCCACGGCCGGCAGCTTCCGGATCAGCGCCTGCCGTTTTAGCATCCGCTGCGCGCCCAGCGCCAGGGCGATCGTCACCACGGCCGGCAGCCCCTCCGGCACGGCGGCAACAGCCATGCTGATCGCCGTCAGCAGCATCAATTGCCAATCCTCTCCGCGCAACAGCCCCAGCACAAAGACGATCGCGACGATGCCCAACGCCGCCACGGCCAGGCCCCGCCCCAACTGCTCCAACCGCCGCTGCAGCGGCGTCGGCTCGCGCTCCACCCCCTGGATCAGCTCGGCGATGCGCCCCAGCTCTGTGGCCATGCCCGTCGCCGTAATCACGGCCGCGCCGCGCCCGTAGGTGACCACGGTGCCCATGTACACCATGTTCCGCCTATCGCCCAGCGGCAGGTCAGGCTTGTCCAGCGCGCCAGCCTGTTTCTCCACAGGCTCCGATTCGCCCGTCAGCGCCGCCTCCTCAACGCGCAAATTGGCCGACTCGAGCAGCCTGCCGTCTGCAGGCACCAGCGCCCCCGCCTCGATCAGCACCACGTCGCCTGGCACCAGTTCGCGCGCCGAGATCTCGACCACGGTTCCCCCCGAGGCGTCGTCGGGTCGGCGTCTCGCGCGCACAGTCGGCACGGCGAGCTGCTTCAGCGCGGCCATCGCCTTCTCGGCGCGGAACTCCTGGCTAAAGCCGAGTATCGCGTTGAGCACGACGATAGCCAGGATAGCGATCGCATCTTTCCAGTCGCCTACCGCGCCCGACACGATGGCCGCGATGATCAGTATCACCACCATCATCCCCGTGAGCTGCTCCCACACAATGCGCCACGGGCTCCTGGCGCCCCGCTCGACCAGCTCGTTGGGGCCGTACTCTGCCTGGCGGCGCTGCGCCTCTGCCGCCGCCAGGCCTGCCGTGGCATCGGTATTCAGCAGTGAAACAACCTCTGTTGTATCCTTACGGTACCAGTCAGGCATAGTTCTCCTCCACACACCAGTCAACCCGCTACTCCGCCCGTGCCAGGTCGTCGGGCATCACCTGTGCCCGGGGGAGGCCAGCGTGCTAGGGTGACCAGCAGCAGCACGCCGGACTCAGTGGTCGTCCCTACCCTGCCGCGCAGCCTCGATCAACGTCTCGCGCCTGCGGCGATACTCGACCACCGGCCTGTCTCCCTGGATCATCTTTTCGCCAATGCGCAGCCCCGAAGGCTGCGGCTGATGCGTCTCCACCACGCGCCGGTCCTGGTGGGCCACAATCACATTAAACGGCATCGCCGCCCAGGTGACCAGGTCGCGCAGCAGAGGCACGGTCAGAAAGCACTGGTAGAAGCGCAGATAGAGGAGCGTGTGCTCCTCATCCACCGGCACAAACGCCGCCACGACGCGCACATCGTCCGAGATCCGGTTCTGCCACAGGTTGGGGTAGATAAACTCCAGCCGGAACCCGCTGGGATGGGGCACCGGCAGCTCGCTCGCCTTGCGCGGCGGCGTACCATCGTCGGCCCGGTTGTAGACATAGACGTAGAACATATCGTCATCCACCCACTCAATGGCCGGGCCATCCACCACCGTGCGCCCTCCGCGCCCGATGGTGTTGTGATGGATGAAAGGCAGGTGCACCACGTCCAGCTGGTTCTCAATGACGCGCGAATAGTGGGCTTTCCATGGATCGTACACACTCTTGTAGGTAAAGCCCTCGCCAATGTCATCGAAAAAGCGGGGTGGAGCCAGGTCTTTGGGTATGCCATCCGGCGCGTCGTCGCCCCACCACACCCAGATAAAGCCTTCGGCCTCGTAGGTGGGATAGCTGTGGGCCCGAAAGGCCTTGGGCACCGGGGCCTCCCGGCCCAGGGCCGGGATCAGAACGGCACGCCCGGAAGGATCGTAGCGAAATCCATGGAATGGACACTCCAATGTTCCATCCACCACCTGGCCCTTGCTCAGCTCGACACCCCGGTGAGGACATTTATCGCGCAAGCAGCTCGCTTTGCCCGACCCGTCACGCCAAAAGACCAGCTTTTCGCCCATGCGCGTCACGCCCACCGGCTTGTCCTTGACCTGTTTCGATTCCATTAGCACGTACCATTGGTTGGGAATCATAGGCGCTCCTTCCATTGTGACTCGTGTCTTGTTTCAAATATTGTATCAGTAGATGTAGCATTCTCCAAACGCTTCGTTATGTTGTGACCAGGGGGCCAGGTTTCTGCTTGCCGCAAGAGGATGATGTTGTTTTGTGGTTGGCTTTGCTTCGGCAGCACTATTGCGCCGTCAGGATCCAACGACTGTACAGCTCATCCAGATCCCTGCCCGACACCGACTCGGCCACGGCGAGGAAATCTTCGGGACGCGCCACCTTCCAACGGTAGCGATCGACATACGTGCGCAGAACCATAAAAAACAGGTCATCGCCCAGCTCGTCATGCAGCGCATGAAAAAAGAGGGCAGCCTTGGCATAGACAATCACCTCGTACTCCCAGCTAAATGCCGACGATGGTTGGTTGACCACCCGGTCGTACCCATTCTCCACAGCCACCTGGTAGGGCACCAGCCAGCGCTGATTGACGAGCGTATTGGCGCGCGCCTCGCCCTCTGCCTGCCCATAGTAGATCGCCATCGAATACTCGGCCAGCCCTTCGTCAAGCCACGGCGTGTTTACCTGGTCGTTGCCGACCTGCGCGTACCACCACTGGTGCGCCACCTCGTGCACCACCCGATCTTGGAGCTGGGCACGCTGTTCCCGATACAGGTCGAGGCCGATCAGGTTCAGGCCCGGATATTCCATGCCATAGTGCATCAGTGGCGCTTCGACCACGTCCATCGTGTCGAAAGGATAGGCCCCGTACCTTTCCTCGTACACCCGCAGCGAGGCCACCGCCGCGTTGAGTGCCGCCTCTCCTGCCGCCTGGTCCCCTGGCAAATAGTAGGATCGCACGGCCGTGTCGCCGGCGGCTGACTCGATCACCTGGTATCCGGCGCTTGCCAGCCACGCAAACTCGCGCAAGGGGCCGCCAGCTACATGGTACACGCGCTCGCCCCCTGCTGCCCTCGCCTCTTCTGCCACCTCGCCCGTGGCCACGAGCACCAGGTCGGGCGGCAGAGCAAGAGTGACGTCGTACAGCGCCGCTTCAACAAAGACAGCATCCCCATGGGCGGGGGCAACGTCCTCGTGCCACCTTCCCCGCTCATACACTGCCAGCAGTGCGTAGGCATCAGGCAAGCTCCACACGCCCTGGCTCAAGCCCAAGAGTGCGTACCCCGCCTCCACCACCGGGATCTCTACCTGAAAGTCAAAGGCAACCTCCACGGCGCGCTCGGCCGGCAGGGGTTCCGGCAGCGTGACCGCGAGCGCCGTGTCGCCGGCGCGCAGCACGGTCGTCGCTGCTTCTCCGTCGACACGCACCTCCCCCACGCTCATCCGCCCCCCATACTGCGGCAGGTTCGGATAGAGGCGAAAGACGATCTCCAAAAGCGTGTCGCCTGTGTGATTGGGATAGGTCACGACCTGGTGACCGGCCAGGCGGCGGCCGCCGCTGTCGAGTGCCATTTCGAGCGCATAGGCAGGGAACTCGCCGACAGGCGGCGGCAGAGGGGTTGGCGTCGCCGTCGGCAGCGGCGTGGCAGTCGGTACGGCAGGCGGAGGCTCATCTCCCGGCGCGCAGGAGGTCAGCAGCGAACAGGTGACCAGAAGCGCCAGGAGCAGCCGCGCGTGCCGGATGCTCCCCTTCACCTGCAGCGTGCGCGCCTGCGCCCTGCCCTCTCCCTGTCTGCCCCCCCCTTCCGCACGTCCCTGCACCGGTCGCATTGTTATCTCCCAGCCCTTTCCAAGAGCGGCGCCAACACGTCGAGCACCTGCTGGTGTGCGTGGCCGTTGCTGCCCACGAGCCCGGGGCACGCGCCGATCTCGGGCTTGTTATACGTGATCGCTTCTCCACGCAGCCCGGTCAGCATGCCGCCTGCCTCCCGCAGCACAGCATGGGGTGCGCACACATCCCACTCCTTGCACACCGTCGTCCCCAGGTAGAGATCACAGTCACCGCGCGCCAACAACCCCACCTTTACGCCCACGCTGCCGGCGCGCCGCGTCGACGAGATGTCGAGCGCCCGCCGTGCTCTCTCGATCAGGTCCGTATAGTGCGAGCGGCTGGCAACCAGGCACATATGGGCCGGCTCGGCCACGCTCGACACGTGCAGGCGATGGCGGCGCCCGTCCCGCACCTCGTACGCACCCTGGCCGCGCGTGGCGTAAAACAAATAGTCGCCAACCGGCTGGTAGACGACGCCGAGCCACGGCTCGCCCTCCACAACCAGGCCCATTTGCACGGCAAAGTCATCTGTCTTGGCGATAAAGTCCCCCGTCCCGTCGAGCGGGTCGACGATCCACACCCGCTCCCTGTCGAGGCGCGACCGATCGTCCTCCGACTCTTCGGTGAGCATGCCGTCGCCGGGAAAAGCGCGCTGCAGCGCCGTTCGGATCAAGAGATCGGCGGCACGGTCGGCTGCGGTCACCGGCTCGTCGCCGGGCTTGTACTCGACCCTGATGCCTGCCTGGTAATAGTCGAGGAGGACCCCTCCCGCCTGGCGGGCAAGGTCGATGGCGATTTGCAGCTCGCGCTCGAGGCTGTTCCCCTTCATAGATCAGGCGGACTCCGGGCTGGGTTCTGCCGGCTTGAGTAGATCCTGGCCTTCTTCGGGCGAGCGGGAATGGCGGGCCTGCTCTTCGATCTCGACCGCCTCGCTGCGCAGCCCGCCCTCGGCCTGGGTCGATACCGCCTCGGGCTCCTGCGCGGACCGCTTGTCCCAAGGCAGGGACGGGGCGGCTGGTTCGCGGCGGTCGCCGTCGGGCTCCAGCAGGCGCACCTGCAAGCCGTGGGGGAAGGTGAGCTCGCGTACCTCGCCGGGCATGGCAATCCCTGCCTCCTGGAAGGCGCGCTTGATCAAGCGGATCACCGACGACTTGATCTTGATCGGGCTGAGCTGGGTGCCGTCGAACCAGAAATAGATGCGCAGGTTGACTGCCGCGGCCCCGAGATTATCCACCAACACCAGTGGCTCCGGCTCCTTCAGCACGCCAGGGTGCTCGGCCAGCACCCCGAGTGCGATCTCTTGCGCGTTTGTCGTCGACTCGTCGTAGCCGATGCCGACGATAAAGTCGAGCCGGCGGTTGGGGTTGCTCGTATAGTTCCACAGCTTGCTCTTGTACACGGTGGCGTTCGGGATCTGCACGTGGTTGCCATCCTGGGTCATGAGGATCGTCGTGCGTGTCGTCAGGGCCTGGACGAACCCAATGATCCCCTCGATCTCGACCAGGTCGCCACTGCGGAACGGGCTCTGCAAACTCAAAAAGAGGCTCGCCAAAAAGTTCTCTGTGATGTCCTGGAAGGCAATACCGAGCACAAGGCCGAGCAGGCCAGTGCCGCCAATGACCGTGAGGGCGATGTTGGTCAGGCCGGTGACATAAAAGATAACGTACAAGCCGATGAGAAAGACGATCACGCCCGCAGTGCGCGCGCCAACACTGACCAGCAGGGGAGCAGCAAAGTGGCGGCGGAGCAATACGCGGGTGATCTTGGTGGCCAGCCACGCGGCCGCAAAGGTGATCAGCAAGATGACGAGGCTAAAGCCGATGGTCGGGAGCGCGCGCACAATGCCGCGCCACAGATCGGTCAAGCCGGCGAGCGCGGGCTGAAAATCCCACGGCGAAGGCTCAATGATCTCGATCCGGTTGACGACGGCCGCGACATCCTGCGTGCGCCGGGCAAGGTCGCCCGCCCACGTTTTAAACTCTTCTGTCTCGGTCTGGCCTCCGAGAAAGACGACGCCATCGCGCACCTGGACGTCAGGGTTCATGAACCAGCCAGTGGCTTTGAGGATATCCTGCAGCCGCTCGCGGATCTGCTCGTCGCGCGCCACCGGCTCGACGTCGACGTACTCAGGGGCTTCCAGGGGCGTCTCGTCGGCCGCTGCCGTCGGCGTCGGCGCTGGCTGAGCCTGGGCATCGGCACCGGCAGGGAATGCGGCGAGGCAGATCAGGGCTGCTAGCCATAAAAAAGCGCGGGGTGCGTGCGCCCACCTGCCCCGCTCCGTCGCCCCGTATCGTCCAGTTTGAAATCGATCCATGGTTCTCCAGTTCCCACTTTCTTGCAAACCCGACCCGACCCTTCGTTGGTCGTGATTGTAACACAAAGAGCACCCCCTCGCAAGCCCCCCACCGTCGCCTGCCGATCCGCGACTGGCCGCCGCCGCCAGCCTCGCGGCCCTCATCCATGCCAAAAACAGCCTGGGCGCGGCGGTGGAGAGGATCGACCACCATCTCTCCACACGCCACAAGCGGATCAGAGACGTTTGATCATAATCAGGCACGGGTTCGCTTCATCCCACAACTCGGGCATCTCTTCCAGGGGCCGGAACCCGGCAGCCTCGTAAAAGAGCCGCGTGCGGGCATAGTTCGGGTCGGGATGGGCCTCGCTGAGGGTCTTGACCTGCAGGTACTCGACGCCCTGCCCGCGCAGCCAGGCTTCCACAGCCGCCAGCATGGCCGAGCCGATGCCCTGCCTGTGCGCCTCACGCCGCACGCCCAGGACATACAGATCCGCCGCGAACGGCGTGTGCTGCTTGACGCTCACAAAGCCGAGCGTGGCGCCCCCATCGCCCACAGCCCGAAAGGTCGGCAGGCGCTCGATTTCGCCCACATAGTGCACGATAGCCTCTTCGATGCCGAACCAGTCAGGCAGCGCGCGCAGGATCGGCTCGCATGCGGCAGCCTGCCCCAGGTCAGGGCCCACGATCCGCCATTCCGTGCCAGCCCCTCTCATTCCACTACCTCCCACCTGCCTCAACCGGTTGGGAAGAGGGGCAAGGGCGCTCACCTGCCCCTCTTGTCCAGGCCGCATACGAGCTTGCTGGCCGCCCCTACCAATTCCTGAACACAATCGGCACGTACACCCGATAGGCGTCGACCACCGACAAGGTAATTGGGATCTCGATCGGGTTAGATACATCGGGATCGTTGTGCTCGATCGCCAGGATCGCCTCGTACTTGCCCAGCGCCAGCGCCAACGCGTCAAACTCTACCAACACCTGCACACTCTCGTGGCCAGGGATCATAGTCGACCCGGGGCTGGCCGATAGCCACGGCACGTCGCCATAGGCCGGGCGCGCCAGCCAGGCCATGATATTATTCCCGAGGCGGCGGTTGTCATCGTAGCCGATCGCCGAGTTCGTCAGATCCTCGCTGGCGATCACCACCATCTTGCCGCCCGACTCCTCCTGGGCCACGACGTGCGGCTGGCCGTACCCATCCAGCACGACCGCAGTTGCACCGCTGCCCGCTGCCAGCCAGTAGCACGTCCAGTCGACATACACACGCTCCACCCCTTCGCTGATCGGGTGGGGCGAGATGCCATCCGTGCTCCCCGACGAGCAGCTCCCTGATCGGTAACTGATCCCCAAGACATTGGCCGGACCCGACGTCGAGGCGCTGCTCTCACCCTGCACCAGCACAGCGCCTCCTCCATCCAACCAGGCGTCGATCGCCGTCAGCTCACCATAGAGCCATGATTCATAGCCACAGCAGGTCACCCACAGCACGTCGTACCCTTCCAACACCAAGGCATCGACCGGGTAAGTCCAGTTCTGTGTGATGATCGCACCCGCCGCGATCAAGTCCGAGACCAGCGTGCCATAGTTCGTCACGTCCGGCTCGCCGTGCGCGCGATCGTACAGGATCTTTTTCCCGGCCAGGTCGATGGCCGAGGGCGCGCGCAGCGCCTGCTCCGGGTTGATCTCGCGCAGCGTCACCTCGAGCGGCAGTGGGCCGATATTGGGCAGCATGAATTCCTTCATCCCGACTCTGCCCTGCATGACGATCGGCTTGAGGAACAGTGGCCACGATCCAAGGCGTGGCTGGAGCGGCTCCAGCGCCACGTCCGCCACCGTCACCTCACCGGCCATGATCGTCACCGGCACGGTCACTGTATAGTAGCCCTTGGCATACACCCTCAGGCTGTACGAGCCCGCCGTCGCCCAGATCTCAAAGTCTGGGCGGACCACCGTCGAGTAGACGCCCATCAGCTCCACCGTCGCCGTCAACGGCTGCCTCGTCCATGCGTGCGTCACCTGGCCCGCCACACTGCCCATGTCCGCCGTCGGCAGCACCGTCATCGTCACCGGCCGCGATGCCGAGGGCTGGACCGGGTCGTTGCTGTCGATATCCAGCGCGGCCCGGTACTCACCCGGCTGCAGCCCCGTCGCGTCCATCGTCACCTCGACCGGCAGGGAGCTGTACCCGGGCACGGTGGCAGAGACCGGCTCCGCCGACAGCCACAGAAGGGGTGGCACCACACCTGCCGCAACGAGAAAGGTGTCCATAATATTCTGCGTCGCACCGTCATCGATGTAGGCGCCCTCGCTCCCGGCGTAGAGCAGGTAGTACAGGCGCGTGGCGCCCTGCAGGCCGAGCACCATGTGGGCGTCGTTGCCCGTGTATGTCGGGTAGCTTTGAGTCGCGCCGGGCACGCCAGCGACGATGATCAAGTGGTTCACCGATGGGTCCCCCGCGCCATACACGCGCTTGACGAATCCGTAATACGTCACGCCATAGTGCACCGTCTGCAGCACCGTCCCATCGACCGTGCCGCTCCCATCCGCGCCCAGGTCGCCCGAGATCTGGAAAAAGCCCACCCCCTCCATCTCGGCAGCCAGGACAAAGAGGCCGGGATACTTGCGCGTAAAATAGCGGCCCGCCGCGCCGAACAGCGTGCTGTCGACGATCACATTGTCCGAATAGGCAATGCTGCCTCCCAGGTCCGTCGACAAATAGTTGCCGCCGTCGTACATGTCGTCTCCACCATCGTTGATGCTGTATCCCGACTCGCCCCCTGAAAACTCGTACCGGTCCGGGATGGCGTCGACCAGCGGCTGGAAATTCTCATTCAGGTCCTCGAGCACGCTCTCCAGCATAAAGCCATCGTCACCGCCGGTGTGCAGCTCAACATACATCTCTGCCGGCCCCAGGTTGGCCACCGTCAGCGTATGCACCGTCACCTGCCCCACCTCTTGACTGGCCTCCAGGCTCGGCCCGGTCACCTGCAGCACCGGCACATTCAGCACCAGCGCCCAATCCTGCGCTGTGCCTTGCCCCGCCACGATCTCTACCGTAGCCGTGCCGCTCACATAGCCGCTCGCCGACGCCCGCACCGTATAGCTCCCCTCGACCAGCCACAGCTTATAGTAGCCTGTCGCCGGGTCGGTGTGCACCTCGTACGGCTGGCCAGGCGCCTCGACGACCGCCTCCAGCGGCGCGCCGCCGTCCTGATCGGTAACCGTGCCCTCGACCCACCCCATATCTGCCGTGGGCAGCACCGCCATCGTCACCGGCAGCGACACGAGAGGCAGCACGGGATCATTGCTGGCAACCAGGATCTCTGCCAGGTACGTCCCCGGCTGCCGGTCGGTGGCGTCGAACGTCACCGCGATCGCCTGGTTGCTGTCGCTCGGCACGCTGCCCGAGTCAGGCGACTCGGCCAGCCACGCAGCGGGGGCTGAAACCACAAACAGCTCGCCCCAGTCCACCGTCGCGCACCAGTCGGGTGAGGTAATGTCCACCTCTACCAGGTTGGCACCCTGTACGATGCCCCCCGGCGGGACGCTGAACGTCGTTTCCGACCAGGTGCCATCCACGCCCGACAGATCGCCCAGGTAGACGCCGTTCAGCCAAACCTCGTCTATCTCGCTCGGCGAGTCGACGTCGTACGCCCGGATCGTCAGCGCGTGCCCGGTCGCATTGAAGGCATGGTCGACCATGATGTTGAATTCGATCGGCTCCACATAACCACTTCCACACACATTCACATCCATATCCCCATCGGGGTTGCCGCTGTGCGCATTGTCCTCATTGTCCTCGGTCGTCGTGTAGTACTGCCCCGCCAGGATCTCTGGCGACGACTCGACCCCTGCCGCCAGCACGCGCGCGACCGGCAAGGTGGGCGCGGGAGCCACCACCGTCGACCGATCGTCGCCTGCGCCGCCCTCACCCTTCCAGCCAAAAGTGCTCCGCTGCGTCGCCATCGGCAGATCCAGTGGCGCCACCCTGACCTGCCCCGGCGTCCTTTCCAGGTCCTCGATAGCAAATGTCAGCGTCACCCCATTTCCGTTGCCGATCGTCATCGTCTGCATCGTGATCTCGTTCACGAGCTGCGTGCTGCTCAACGATGCAGGCGAAACGCCGATCTGCGGCGGGGCAAATGCCTCCGTGGTCGCCGAGGCCGTTTCGACCAAGCCGGTGGGGCTGGCGACCGACGTCGCCGTCACCACCACCGTGTCGGTCGCGTACCACTCCGCCGCCGCCGGCACAGTCACATCCACTTTAAACACGGCCCACTCCCCATTGTCCAGCGGCCCGATCAGCGCAGTGGATAGCGCCGAGTCCCAGGCATAGCTGCCCAGTGTCAGCGTAAAGCTGTCGGTCGCCCCCGTCAGATTCACGAGCTGCACCTGGTGCTCGACCACCTCGCCGCGCGCGCCCTGGTTCACCTGTGCCGGAGGACTGAGATGCACCCCCTCTGCAACCTGCTGCGGGCAGGCCGCGACCCCGCGCGTGCTGTAACCAGGGACCACGATCTCCCCGATCAGGCTTTGCGTAGTCGTGTTGATGGCAGGCACCCTGTCGTTGAGATCGGCCACAAAGAGCCGGCTGCCGTCACAGGTGACGCCCGCCTCTGACGACTCGCCGCTCGTATCGACCGTGTTCAGCAGTTGGAAGCTTTTCCCGTCGAGAATGTGCACCCCCTCCCACCGTGCGCAGGCATAGATCTGCAAGCCATCGGGAGCAACCTCCAGGCCGGTCAGGTTGCCCAGGCCGGTGACGGTCGTGTGCAGCATGTTCGTTTGAGCGTCCACCACCGCCAGTCCCCCTCCCGAATAATCACCTGTGAACACCCACCGCCCGTCTGTCGACACTGCCACATCCCACGGCGAGGTGACCACGGGGATCGA
Organism: Anaerolineae bacterium; assembly: GCA_016929795.1. The sequence goes on along the minus strand of JAFGIA010000312.1, from coordinate 11,524 downwards.
GGTGTCGATCGTGAACGTAGACGTATCGATCACCAGCAGCGTGCCGTTGTTGCACGTTGCGTAGGCCAGGTCAAAGTAAGGGTGGGTCGCCACGCTCCGCGCGGTGCTCGGCGTTGGAAGGAACGTAAAGAAAAAGTTGCTCGTATCGATGATGGCGATCTGCGCGTACGAGCTGCTGCCTACCAGCGCATAGCCGCCATCCCTGGTGAAGGCAATGCCCTCGGCATAGGGGATGCCGGCCACATTCCGAACCACCGTGTTGCTCCCCGTGTCAATGACCGCCACATTGTTCGAGTAGGTGCAGCCCACCCACACCTGCTTTCCGTCAGGGGTCATCGCCAACCGTCCCGGCCCATCACACCCGGCCACGCCGACAGGGATCGTATCCAGGATCTGGAGCGTGGCAGCGTCCACCATCACCACCAGGTCACTGCTGGAGAGGCTCACATACACCACGTCACCCCGGCTGTATGTCGTGAGGGTGCTCGTGTCCAGGTACACCGTCGGCGATGCCGCCAAAGTCGCCTGGATGGTCGCCACGTCCACATCGCCCGGCTGCGCCGCAGCCGGGACCTCCACCCACACGTCAAATGGCACACTCTCGCCTGCAGCCAGGCTCCCCGTCTGCGTCAGCCCCAGCGTCGTCGCCCACACACTCCCCGGCTGCAGCGACACGTCGAAACTGTCCGTCACGCCCGTCTTGTTCACGATCCACAGCGTATAGGTCAGCGTGTCACCCGGCTTGCCAAATCCCTGCTGCTCGGCTGGCGTCAGGAACACGCCCACCGGGTAGGAGTAGCGGATCGCCAGCCCGTCCGCGAGCGTGGTCCCATAGCCCAGCCCGTCCGTGCCACTCGCGTTCTCGATGCCCACGTAATTCGTGCTCGTCCCGTTGAGCGCGCTGTACTGGACCACCAGATCGCCACTCGGATACACAATCAGCTCGAACGTATGCGGCGTGTTGCCGCCGCAGCAGTAGTGAATGTCCACAAACTCGAGCACAAAGCGGGTCGGGTTGGTCAGCGTCTGATAATAGATCGCCGACTCGCTGCCATAGCTGTACAGGTACAGATCGCTGCCAAACAGGGCGATGTCGTTGTTCGGATAGCTGGTGCTTGGTGGACTTGCCCCCGGGATCGTGCCATACCCCTGGCCAAAACTGACAAAGCCATTGGTCCCGACGAACAATTCGTCGTACGACGAGCCATAGTAGTCGATGCTAAATCCCAGCGGGATCGGCCCGGCGTAGCCATCGTCCATCGAAGTCCAGCCCGTCACCAGCGCGCCGCTGCCCGAGATCTCTTCCCAGGCATAGACCGGTCCGCCGGGCTCATTCGAATCCACAAACGTGTAGCCGAACCCGTCTGGTCCGCCACTGGCCTGGGGGGCGCCAGTGCCGTCCGGTCCCGGCGTCTGAGCCAGTGCCGGGAAAAGAGCAGCGGCTGCCAAGAGCAGCGTCGCCGTGAGAACGACCATCGTCGACAAGCACAACATGCGTTTCTCGTTCACAGTCCCACGTTCTCCTTTGTACAAGGGGCTTCGCTTGCCCTCTGTGAAGCAATCCTCCGGATTGCGATTGCATGGGGTGGCCTGCCTCCCCCTGGAACCGAAAGCTTGCTGCCTGGCCCATCCTGTGCCTACAGTATATCGTGAATCCTCCCCCACTGTCAAGCCCGCCCACGCCGGATAGTCGCTCACGTTCAGTGGCTGGTGGAAATCGCGCCGTCCAGATTGACCCCCGGCCAGATTTGCACAGCAAGCAAGAGGTGGTAAAATAGCAAGAAGCGAGTGGGGCAAGAGGGTCGTGCGATGGCGTTCTCAAAGGGGGAGGCATGAACCAGCAACGGGCGGTGCCGGCGACAGCCCAAGACGCGGTCGCCGGTGGGTTGCCCCTCATCGCCACCAAGCTGCGCATCCCTCGCCGCCGACGTGACCTGCTTCCGCGTCGTCGCCTCGTCGACTTTCTGCTGGGCCACCTCGATCGCAAGCTGCTCCTCATCTCTGCGCCGGCAGGCTGGGGCAAAACAACCCTCCTGGCACAGCTCGCCGGCGAGAGCGACGTGCCCGTCTGCTGGCTGACCCTCGACGCCTTTGACCGTGACCTGCGCACCTTTCTCGAGTATTTCATCGCCGCCATCGCCCGGCGCTTTCCGGCGTTTAGCGCCCGCTCGCTGGCGCTGTTGCGCGCCACCGCCGACCCTGCCGCCAACCTCTATCCCCTCGCCGCCACCATCGTCCAGGAGCTGTACGACGCCATCCCCGAGTACTTTTTTCTCGTCCTCGACGACCACCACGCCGTCGACGACCAGGAGCCGATCAACGAGTTCCTCGACCTGTTCCTCAGTTATGTCGACGAAAACTGCCACCTGATCCTCGCCTCGCGCACACTGCCGGCGCTGCCCAACCTGTCGCTGCTCGTGGCGCGCCGCCAGGCGGCTGGCCTGGGCATCGACGACCTGCGCTTCACGCCGGCCGAGATCCAGGCCCTGGCCCGCCAGAACTATGACCTCGAGATCACCCCAGAGCACGCCCGCCTCCTGGCCATGCAGACAGACGGCTGGATCACCGGCCTGCTCCTCACCGCCGTGCAGCGCTGGGAAGCCAGCCAGGAGGACGGCCCGGCCCGCGGCTCCGTTCAGGTCAACCTGTACGACTATTTGTCGTGCCAGGTGCTCGAACAGCAGCCGCCCGCACTGCGCGACTTTCTCCTGGCCTCGTCCGTGCTCGACGACATCAGCCACGACCTGTGCGTGTCGGCGCTCGGCATCGAGGCTCCCGACACCCTGCTCGACCAGGTGCGCACGCGCAACCTCTTGGTCGTCGAGCTCGAAGGCACACAGCGCGTCATGCGCTACCACGCCCTCTTGCGCGAATTCCTGCGCGATACGCTCTGCCGCGACGACCTGGCGCGCTACCGGGCACTCGTGCTGCGCGCGGCCGAAGCATATGCCACCCGCGGCGAGTGGGAGCGGGCCGTCGGCCGCTACCTCGAACTCGGCGAGATGGAGCCGGTGCGCGCCATTGTCCGCAGCCAGGCGCACGCCTTCTACGACGCAGGCCGGTGGGACACACTCGCGGCCTGGATCGACGCGCTGCGTGCCAAGGCGCCGCCCGTGTCGCCCCGCATGCTCATCCACCGCGCCAAGATCCACACCGAGCGCGGCGAGCACGCGCTTGCCCTGGCGCTGCTCGACCAGGTAGAGAGCGCCGCCCGCCAGGCCGGTGACCGGGCGGCGCAGGCCTATGCCCTGGCCATAAGGGGCTATCTGCTGCGCGTGCAGGGCTGCTACGCCGCCGCCATCGAGCAGTGCCAGGCCGTGTTGGCCCTCCTCCACCCGGAGCAACCTGGCGAGGAGGTGCCGGCGGCGCTCGCCTACAAGAATGCCGGACTCTGCTACTTTCGCCTGGGCCAGCTCGAACAGGGCCGGCGTGCCCTCGAACAGGCCCTCGAGCGCTACCGCCAGGTCGACCTCGCCTACGACATCGGCATGGTGCACCATGACCTGGGGCTGGGACACGAGCTGATGGGCGACCTGCCTGGCGCGGCCAGCCACTATCGCGCCGCCCTGAACCGGTGGCAGCAGATCGGCAGTCCCGGGCCATGGGCCAATACGCTCAATGGCCTCGGCGTGGTCGAGACACTCGCCGGCGAGTACGATGCGGCCGCGCGCACCCTGGAAGCGGCGCTGGCGCGCAGCCGCGAGGCCGGCGATGCGCGCGTAGAGGCGTATGTGTGGGCCAGCCTCGGCGACCTCTACCGCGACTGTGGGGAATACGAGCGCGCGCGCCAGTCTTACCACCAGGCCCTGGAGGTGGCCGAGCGGACGCACGTCGGCTTTGTCGTCACCTATGCCCTCAACGCCCTCGGCAACGTCGAGCGCCTGTGTGGCGAGGTCGACTTGGCCGCGCAGCAGATCGCTGCGGCCATGGAGCTGGCCCACAAGCACGGCTCGGCCTACGAGATCGCGCTGTGCACCATCTCTCTCGGCATCCTGGCCAGCGGCACGGGTGACCTGGCGCTGGCGCAGGAACACCTCGACCGGGCCGTCGAGACATTGGAGCAAGGCGGCTACCGGCGCGACGCCCCACTGGCCCGCCTCTACCGCGCCCAGGTGTCATACCAGCGCGGCGACGGCGACGCGGCCGTGGCCGACCTGGCGCACGTACTCGACATGGCCATGCAGTTGGGCTTTGACCAGTTCCTGGTCGTGGAGGGCCAGCACCTGTCTGGCCTCCTCTCCTTTGCGGCTGGCAAAGGGGTGCGCGGTGGCGCACTCACCCCTCTGCTGGCGCGCATCGAAGCGCACCGCGCTCGCGCCGCAGCCAGCGCCCCACCGGCGCGCCAAGAGCCACCCGCCCTTCTCCTCGACATCCGCGCCCTCGGCACGCCGCACGTCACCCTCGACGGCCAGGAGATCCAGTGGCCCACCAGCCAGAGCCGCGATCTCTTTTTCTGCCTCGTGCAGCACCCGGCCGGCCTGCGCAAGGAAGAAGTGGGCGCCCTCTTCTGGCCCGACCATCCGGCGCACAAGCTCGACGGCATCTTTCGCTCCACCCTCTACCGCCTGCGCCGTGCGCTCTTTCGCGACGCCGTGTTGTTTGACGACGGCATCTACCACTTTAACCACCAGGCGAGCTACCGGCTCGACGTCGCCGAGTTCGAGGCGGCGCTCGATGCCGCCCAGGACGCCGCGGCCAGGAGCGCCGGCCTGGATGAAGCGGAGGCGCTGCTCCAGCAGGCGCTGCCGCTCTACCGTGGCGACTATCTGGACGGCACCTACGGCGACTGGTGCCTGGTGGAGCGCGAGCGGCTGAGGGAGCGCCTTTTCGATGCCCTCCACACCCTGGCCGGCCTCCACACCCGGCGCGCCGATTGGCCGCTCGCCATCCAGCGCTACCAGGAGATCCTGGCCCACGACCCCTACCGCGAGACCGCCCACCGCGAGCTGATGCGCTGCTACTTTCGCCTGGGCAATCGCGTCGCCGCCATTCGCCAGTATCACACCCTGGCCAATCTCCTCGCCGAGGAGCTGGGGCTTGATCCCGCCGATGAGACGAAGGAGCTGTACGACAAGATTGTGCGCTAAAAAACTCCCCCACGCGCTACTTGCCCCACCGCCGGCCCGTGCGCCGGCGGTTTTGGTGCATGGTTTGGTGAGTCATTTGGTGACCATCGTGTGCTAGAATTGGTGCACGCGGGATGGCCGCGGCCGGCCGCCAGGCAAGGGCGCCGGCCCAAAAGACACAAGGAGGCTCGAATGATCAAGTTGGCAAGCATGTGGGTCCGCTACGGCACGGCACGTAACCTGAAAGTCGTGTACATCGTCCTGAGCCTGGTCGCCCTGGCAGTGGCATCTGCCGCGCCAGGCGCCGGCAGTGGGGCAGGCAGTGGGGGCGGGCTCGGCGAGTCGTTCATCCTGTCCCCCTGACCCGTCCGGGCCAACACCGTCGCTTCATCGTGATCCTGATTCTGGCCGTTGTTGTGGGTCTCGCTGCCAGCCTGGCCCGTCATCGTGGGCAGGTGTTGGACGCCCTGGCAGGCCTGCCCCTGCGCTGGGCCTGGCTGGCAGTGGTCGCCCTCGCCCTGCAGGTGCCGCTGCTGCGCGCACCCGGAGGCAGGCCGGGCGACGTGGTGGTGCAGCAGATGCTCTTTCTCGTCTCGCACCTGCCGCTGTTGGCCTTTGTATGGATCAACCGCTGCGTGCCCGGCGTGTGGCTGGTGGGGCTCGGCGCCGCCTGCAACCTGCTGGTCATCGCCGCCAACGGAGGATGGATGCCGATCCACCCCGAGACGCTGGCCCGCATCAACCCGGGCACCGCGCCCCAGAGCTGGCCCGTGGGCCTTCATTATGGCTATTCGAAGGATCTGATCCTGGCCCGCGAGGCCACCCGCCTCTGGTGGCTGTCAGACATACTCGTACTGCCGCCGCCATTTCCGTGGCCCGCGGCCTGCAGCGCCGGCGACGTGCTCATCGCCGCCGGCATCGTCGCACTCTTGCAGGGCGCAAAGAGAGACCGTTGCATCTCACCAAGCCAGGGCGGGATGTAGGGCGGATTGGCAATCCACCCTACATTCCCCCAAGCTATTGAGATGATATGGGGGACCAGACGAAAGGAGAAAACTCCCGTGAACCACAAGAGCCTGAACCAGTTAGTGTGTGCCGCCACCGTTGATCGCCATTTTTGCGAGATGCTGCTCCGCGACCCCGCGAGCGCGCTGGCCGCGGGCTATCTCAACCACACCTTTATGCTCACCCCTGAGGAGCGAGACCTCGTCGTGGGCATTCGCGCCCACGCCCTCGAAGAGTTTGCCGAGGCGGTCTATTGCTGGATCTCGACCGAGGCCAGCCCTGGCCGCAACGGCCACGGCAAGACGAACGGCCACAACGGCCACGGATCGAAAAGCGTCGGGCTCGAGTCGCTCTGGGCGCTTGCCGGCAGCGTGCCCGTGGCGGCCGGCGCGTGCGCGTAACGGCTCCCACGGCAGCACGACAGAAAAGGAGACACGTGACCGAACAGAGCAACATACTGCACCAGGTGCTCGATGGCCTGATCGAAGGGGTCGCCATCGTCGACCCGGGCGGCCGCCTCATCCACGCCAACAGGCCGCTGGAAACCATGCTGGGCTACGACCACGGCGAGCTGGCGGGATCGGCGTGGCGCGCCCTGCTGTCGAACGGCGACAGGTGGCAGGCCGGCGACTGGCAGCCCGGCTATCGCGATACGCGGCTGCGCCACAAGGACGGCCACCCGGTGCCCGTGCTGGTGGCAGGGCGGCCGCTGGGCGAGGGCCAGCAAGGCATACTGACCACCATCGTCAAACAGGAAACGAGCGCCGGCAACGGCGAGCAGGCGCGCCGCGTGGCGCGGGCGGCGGCGGTCAGCCAGCAGGCCTCGAGCGTGGCCCACGAAGTGTACAACGCGCTGACCATCGTCGGCTTGCAGTCGCAGGTACTGGCGCGCAACCCCGAGCTGAGCCCCACCTGCCGCCACGGCCTGGGCATCATCCATGAGCAGGTGGTTCAAATGAAGGACCTGCTCAATGAGCTCCTGCGCCCCGGGCAGGTGCATGGGCTGCACCTGGTGCCCGTTAACCTCGACGACCTGATCCGCTGCATCGTGGCCCTGCTGGGCGACGACATGATCGCGGCCGGCGTGCGTGTGGTCACCCACCTCGACGGCGCGCTGCCGCCGCTGTGGGCCGACAGGCACAAGCTCCAGCAGCTCCTGGTCAACCTCCTGAACAACGCACGCCAGGCGGTGGCAAGCACCGGCCGGCCCGGCACCCTGACCATCACCACCCAACGCGCGGGCAGCGACCGCGTGCAGGTGCGCGTGGCCGACGACGGGCCGGGCATCCCCGCCGACATGCTCGACCAGGTCTTTGAGCCCTTCTTTACCACCAAGGCGCCCGCCCAGGGCACCGGCCTGGGGCTCACCATCTGCCGCGACATCGTGCAGCGCCACGGCGGCAAGATCTGGGCCGAGGCCAACCCGGCAGGCGGCGCAACCTTTGTCGTCGAGCTGCCCCTCGGCGAGGCGCAGGCGCTCGAGGGCTGAGCCGCCATCGCCACGCGCCGGCATGAACAGGCAGATGGTACTTGACAGGGGCACCGTCACGTGGTATAATCAATTCGAACACGTGTTCTATCGCCCTTCTCTCGGACGCGAGACACAGGGCCAGAAAGACAGCATATCAGGCCGCAGCACAGACAACCGAATAGCAGAGGGACCCCCGGGCGGCGCGGCCGTGCGCGTCCCGGCGGGCATGGTGGTGCCAGGCGCAGCATCATTTTTTGCGTTTCGAATGGAGCGGTGATATACTTTCTTCTATACACGCGACCATCCAGGCACGAAACGTGCGCCGGAAATCAGAGCGGCCAGGATCATGCCCATAGCCCAAACGTACAGAGAAGCCAGAACACAAGTCGAGCAGTTGGTCGAGCGCTTTGACCGCAACCACGCCCTCTATACGCGCTCCGACTACAAGGAAACCCAGGTGCGTGTCGAGTTCATCGACCCCTTCTTCGAGGCGCTCGGCTGGGACGTGCGCAACACACGCGGCTACGCCGAGCAATACAAGGACGTCGTCCACGAAGACGCCATCAAGGTCGGCGCCGCTACCCGCGCGCCCGACTATTCCTTCCGCATCGGCGGCGCGCGCAAGTTCTTCCTCGAAGCGAAAAAGCCATCCGTGGCCGTCGGCACCGACGTCGGGCCGGCCTACCAGCTCCGCCGCTACGCCTGGAGCGCCAAACTGCCGCTGAGCATCCTGACCGACTTTGAAGAGTTTGCCGTCTACGACTGCCAGGCGCGGCCCGCACCGGGCGACAAGGCCAGCGCCGCGCGCGTGATCTACCTCGGCTTTGACCAATACCTGGCCCGTTTCGACGACGTCTATGGTGTGTTCGCGCGCGAGTCGGTGCTCCAGGGCTCGTTCGACCGCTACGTCGAGGACAGCCGGGGCAAACGCGGCACGGGCGAGGTCGACGTCGAGTTCCTGAAAGAGATCGAGGGCTGGCGCGAGCAGCTCGCCCGCAACCTCGCCCTGCGCAACCCCGCGCTCAGCGTGCACGAGCTCAACTTTGCCGTGCAGCACACCATCGACCGCATCCTTTTTTTGCGCATGGCCGAGGACCGGGGCATCGAGGAGTATGGGCGGCTGCTGGCCCTGACCGGCGGCCCGCACATCTATCCCCGCCTGGTTGAAACCCTCTACCGCCAGGCCGACGAAAAGTACGACTCGGGCCTGTTCAATTTTCAGGCCGACACCCTGACCGGGAGCCTGGAGATCGACGACCGCGTCCTCAAGCCCATCCTGGCCGGGCTCTACTACCCCGACTCACCCTACGAGTTCTCCGTCCTGCCCGCCGAGGTATTGGGCCAGGTGTACGAGCAGTTCCTGGGCAAGGTCATCCGCCTGACGGCGGGCCACCGCGCCGTGGTCGAGGAAAAGCCCGAGGTGAAAAAGGCCGGCGGCGTCTATTACACCCCCGCCTACATCGTCGACTATATCGTGGAGCAGACGGTGGGCAGGCTGGTGGCAGGCCAATCGCCCCGCCAGCTCCGCGCCGCCCGCGGCAAGCCGCCGCTGCGCATCCTCGACCCCGCCTGCGGCTCCGGCTCCTTTCTCCTGGGCGCCTACCGTTCCCTGCTCGACCACTACCGCCGCTGGTACGAGGAGAACGACCCCGCCCGGCACGCCGCCGGCAAGGAGCCCGCCCTCTACCAGGGGCCGGGCGGCGCCTGGCGGCTGACCTCGGCCGAGAAAAAGCGCATCCTGCTCGACCACATCTATGGCGTCGACCTCGACCGCCAGGCCGTCGAGGTCACCAAGCTCAGCCTGCTCCTCCACGTGCTCGAAGGCGAAACCAGCGAAACACTGGGCCAGCAGTTGAGGTTCTGGCGCGAGCGCGCGCTGCCCGACCTGGGGGACAACATCAAGTGCGGCAACAGCCTGGTGGGGCCCGAGTATTTCGCCGGGCAGCTCATCCCCGACGAGGCGGAGCTGCGCCGCGTCAACCCCTTCGACTGGCAGGCCGAGTTCCCTGCCGCCATGGCTGCCGGCGGATTTGACGCCATCATCGGCAACCCGCCCTACATCCGCATCCAGGTCCTCAAAGAGTCCGCGCCCTGGGAAGTCGAGTTCTACAAGAAACATTACGCTGCCGCCGGCAAGGGCAACTATGACATTTACGTCGTCTTTGTCGAGCGCGCGCTGCAGCTCCTGGCCGATGGCGGCCGGATGGGCTACATCCTCCCCCACAAGTTCTTCCAGGCCAAGTACGGCCAGCCGCTACGCGAGCTCATCGCCGCCGGCCGCCACCTGGCCGAGATCGTCCACTTTGGCGATCAGCAGGTCTTTGCCGGGGCCACCACCTACACCTGCCTCCTCTTCCTCGACCAGGCGGGCCGCGACCGTTTCCGCTACGTCGAAGCACACAATCTCGAGGCGTGGCGCCAGCGAGGCGAGGCCGTAGGAGGCGCGGTCCAGGCCAGCAAGGTAACGGAAGCCGAGTGGAACTTTGTCGTAGGCCCTGGTGCGACACTCTTTGAACGACTCGGCGAGATGCCTGTCAAGCTGGGTAAGGTCGCAGCACGGATGGCCCAGGGCATTCGCACCAGCGCCAACGAAGTGTACGTGCTCGATGTCACATCCGACGAGGGCAACCTTGTCCAGGCACGATCGAAGCAGTTGGACAAGGTCGTAACACTTGAACGAGAGAGCGTCCGACCTTTCTTGAAAGGTCGTGAGATCAAACCGTATCGGATTCTGGCCTCAGACCAGGTTGTCATCCTGCCCTACCGTATCCGTGATGGTCGAATTGAGCTCATTCCAGAGAGCGAGTTCAGGCGGCGTTTCCCGAACACGTATGCGTACCTCCGTGAAAACAAATCATACTTGGAAGGACGCGAGCGAGGCAGGATGAAAGGATCGGACTGGTACGGCTATGTCTACCCCAAGAACATCGAAATCATGGCATCTCCCAAGATCCTCGTGCCAGACATCGCCGACCAGGCGTCTTTCGCGCTCGATGAGGAAGGCGTCTACGCCTTTACGAGCGGCTATGCTATCACGCTGGAGGATGCCGTAGAGGAACATCTGAGGTATATCCTCGCCCTGCTCAACAGCAAGGTCCTGGATTTCTATTTGAAGCAGGTGAGCACGGCGCTGCGCGGTGGCTTTTTCCGCTACTTCACCCAGTTCATCGAACAACTTCCCATCCGCACCATCGACTTCACCGACCCCGCCGACGTCGCCCGCCACAACCGCCTGGTGGCCCTGGTGGAGCATATGCTCGACCTGCACCAAAAGCTCACCGCCGCCACCATCCCCGCCGACCGCACCCTCTACCAGCGCCAGATCGACGCCACCGAACGCCAGATCGACGCCCTCGTCTACGAGCTGTACGATCTCACCGCAGACGAAATCGCGATTGTCGAAGGTGAAACAACATAGAGACAGCACGATCGGCAGGTGGGTTGCACCTCGCCGGTGCGACCCACCTGGGCTAGGCTCCAGCGTGGCCGCCAAGTGTGACCTGCCCGTGGGCCGGCCCTGAACAAGGAGAGACGCGCGCGTGAAAGAAAACGATCCGGAACACGCTGAGCACTTTCGCCAGGCCCTCAGCAACTACATGGGCGTCCTGAGCGCTGCCGACGACCTCTTTGGGGAGATCCCCTTCGATCCGTCTGAGGCCTTGCCGGACCACTGGGAGAAGGACCCCCTGACCCTGTTGGGCAACTATTTGGCCCCCTTGAACCTGACGGCAGCGGAGAAGAAAGAGCATAGAGCGAACCTTCGGAGCCTGATCGCCCGGCATGATGCCCAGTGGGTGTGGAAGAACAGGCTGCGCCTGGCCGCCGAGATCGCCTTCATTCGCGATTTCTGAGCGGTCTGCGGCCGCAGCCAGACGGCCATGAAGTGGCCGTCCTACGGAGCTTCTGCCCGATGAATCGGGCTCAGAACCCCGTTCACGGGGTGCAAGCTTATTAGCCGGGGTCATTCATGCCCCGGCGGTCT
>JAFGIA010000311.1 GCA_016929795.1 Anaerolineae bacterium | reverse complement strand
GATTCATCGGGCGCTGCTCCGTAGACGGGGCACTTTATGCCCCGTCGTTCGTGCGGCCACGATGTCCCTACAAACAAGGGATGCACCGTTTTATGGACGTCCGCTTGTTCTCTCGGCCAACTTGGAGTATAATGCCCCCAACACCGACCATGAGGACAGGTTGTGAGGATACAAAGCGGGCTGATGGCCAAAAGCGGGCAGCGTGGTGTGCTCGTCCTCGCCTGTGCCTTATTGGTTGTGGTCCTGGTCGGCCAGTGCGGGCCGGCCGCGACCGATGCCCGGCCTGTGCCGGCCGGCACGCGCATCGTGCTCGCGACGGCGACGCATACGCCTCTGCCAACGTCCACTCCGCTGCCCACGTCGACGCCAACCTTATCTCCCACTGCTTCGGCAGTGCCTGGCCCCACGGCCCTGCCGCCCACCGCCACCCCCATCCCACCCACCGACACCCTCGTGCCGCCCACGGACAGCGCCACGCCCACGTTGCCACCCGCAACCGATGCGGCGACCCTTCCTCCCTCCCCCACCCGCCCCCGCCCGACGGCTACGCCCACCACCCCGCCACCGGCCCCCCTGCCGCCGCGCCAGGGCGGCGAGTGGGATATGGAAGCGGGCTTTGTGCCAGGCGTCTCGCCCCTGGGCGAGAACTGCCCTGGCTGGGCGGTGGCGATTGGGTGGAATGCCTTTGTGGCGCCCGGCACCCCGGCCTCGAGCTGCCTGAACGAGAACAAGAACCTGGAAAACGTGCACAGCGGGCAGCGCTCTCAGGAGATCACGTTCGATTTCATCAGCGCCCAGGCCGGCATCTACCGCCAGGCACGCACCATTCCGGGCCACCGCTACCGGGTCGAAGCCTGGGGCAAGCACGTCCAGAGCCAGTCGCCAGTCCAGCTCTTCCTGGGTGTTGACCTGGCAGGAGGGTTGGCCTGGCAGGCGGCGTCGGTGACGTGGCACCCGTGGGATGAGACGGCCGAGGACACCTGGGTGCACACCCAGGTGACGGTGCGGGCCACGGGGGAGAGCATGACCCTGTTCTTGAAGGGTTTTCACCCATGGGCGGCGCAGGGGGGGGCGACGCTGTTCGATGATGTGAGGGTGACAGATCTCGGACCATAAAGGAGCAGGATCTTGCCTGGGTGGGAGTGTGCCGGACCGCGGCCCGGCACGAGCGGATAGGGCAGTTGACTCCCGGCGATGTCCATTCTGATCTGCAAGAGGAGTAACGTGACAGCAAAAGATACAAGGCCAGGAGCTGGATGGCGCGGGCTGCCGCGCAACGTGTGGGCGGCGAGCCTGACGAGCTTTTTCACCGACGTGTCGAGCGAGATGGTGCTCAACCTCCTCCCTCTCTTTCTTGCCAATGTCCTCGGCGTCGGCACGAGCCTGATCGGTCTGATCGAGGGCTTGGCCGAGGCGACGGCCAGCCTGTTGAAGGTGTTCGCCGGGTGGATGTCGGACCGGCTGGGCCAGAGGAAGTGGCTGGCCGTGGCGGGCTATGGCCTCTCCGCGGCGGTCAAGCCCTTCTTTTACGTGGCGAGCACGTGGCAGGCAGTGCTGGCGGTGCGCTGGGCCGACAGGCTGGGCAAGGGGGTGCGCACAGCGCCGCGCGACGCGCTGGTGGCCGATAGCATCGACGAGGGCCAGCGTGGATTGGCCTTTGGCTTTCATCGTGCGGCCGACACGGGCGGCGCTGTCGTTGGCCTGCTGATAGCCCTGGGCGTGGTATGGTCGCTCCAAGCCGGGTCGCTGGCACTCGACCTCGGCACGTTTCGCACGGTCGTGCTGGTGAGCCTGGTGCCGGCGGTGCTGGGTGTGATCGTGCTGGCACTCGGCACGCACGACGTGCCGGTAGCCGGTGTTCGCGAGCGCCCGGTCGTGTCATTCCGAGGGCTCGGCCGGCCCTTTCTCGTCTTTATGCTCATCTCGGGCCTGTTCGACCTCGGCAACTCGTCGGATGCGTTCCTGGTGCTCCGCGCCCAGGAGCGCGGCCTGAGTGTCGTCGGGGTGCTGGGGGTGTTGATCACATTCAACCTGGTATACACGCTGGTGTCAACCCCGGGCGGTGCTCTATCGGACCGGGTGGGCCGGCGGCGCGTCATCATCGGCGGCTGGCTGACATACGCGGCGATCTATGCCGGCTTTGCCCTGGCGGGCAGCGGCTGGCAGATCTGGGTGCTGTACGCTCTATACGGTGTATACTATGGACTGGCGTATGGCACGGCCAAGGCCATGGTGGCCGACCTGGTGCCGGCGGCGCTGCGTGGCACGGCGTATGGCACGTACAACGCGACCCTGGCGATCCTCGACCTGCCGGCATCCATTATCGCCGGGGTGCTGTGGCAGACGGTGGGCCCGGCGGCGCCGTTCCTGTTCGGCGCCCTGCTGGCCCTGGCGGCAGCGGTTCTGTTCATTTTGTGGCGCCCCCAGCCGGCCTAACCTTCCAATCTTCCCCCCTTCCAGATTTGACAACCCCCCCCGCTTGTGATAGGATAGCCGCCGTTACAATTGAAACTGGACACTCATCCAGAGGGGTGGAGGGACCGGCCCGGCGAAACCCCGGCAACCAGTCGACGATGCGGCGGAGCGCCGCACCAGAGACGTTGGTGCCAATTCCGGCAGGTGTGCCGAGATCAGGCACAACCTGGAAGATGAGAGGCGATCTGGCAGGCTCTCATCTGAGAGCCTTTTTCTTTGTCGCGTGGAGGAAGTGATGGCCAAATTTGAGCCTGGGCTGCGTTCTCTGACGACGGGCAGTTTGCCTTTCGTGTCGCCGCCCGACGCGTGCGAGCTGATCTTGAGCACCGTCGACATCCCCACGTGGCCGCAACTGCCCAGGCGCTCCTTTCTGGAAAACATGTACGTCCAGTTTAGCGAGGGGTTCCCGGGCATGGTGGTCACCGGCGAGCAGATATACGTGGACCGCGACCGGGGCCTCGACAGAGAATTGGAAAAGCTGTACATGGCTTACCTGACCAACGACCTCCAATTCGCGGCGATTGGCCCCGAGTATGCTGCCGGCCTGCACTGCTTTCTCGGTCTGGAGCCGGGCAAGGTGGCGATCGCCAAGGGACAGGTGACCGGGCCGGTGAGCTGGGGGTTGATGGTGAGCGACGAGAAGCGCAGCCCTGTGCTGTACGACGACGTGCTCGCGGAAGCCGTGTGCAAACACCTGCGGCTGAAGGCGGCCTGGCAGGAGCAGCAGCTCCGTGAGATGGCGCAAGAGACGATTCTCCTGATCGACGAGCCATACCTGAGCGCCTTTGGCTCCGAGTTCCTGTCGTTGAGCCGCGAACAGGTCGTTGCGCTGCTGGAGGAGGTGTTTGCCGGCATTGAGGGGCTGAAGGGCGTACACTCCTGTGGCGACACCGATTGGTCGCTGGTGCTGGGCACTTCGGCCGATATTGTGAGCCTCGATGCCTACGAACATGCCGAGGCGCTGGCTCTTTATCCCGGAGAGGTAGCCGCCTTTCTGGAGCGAGGCGGCGTGATCGCGTGGGGCATTGTGCCGGCCAGCAAGGCTGTGTCCGAAGAGTCTGTTGGGAGTCTCCTGGATCGCTTTCACGCGGCAGTCGACCTGCTGGTGATAAAGGGGATGCACCGTGACGACGTGCTGGCAGCGTCCTTGATTATCCCGTCCTGTGGCCTGGGCTCGCTCGATCCAGAGACGGCACGTCGCGTGTTGCACCTGACGGGCCAGGTAGCCGGCGCACTGCAGCAACGATATGCAAGGTAAAAAAGGGAGTATCATCCCCATGAGTGTCATTATCACTGGATCGGTTGCTTACGACTATTTGATGTTTTTCCCGGGGCGGTTCCGGGATCATATTCTCCCCGACCAGATCGACAAGCTGAGCCTCAGCTTTCTTGTGGAATCGATGCAGCGGCAGCGCGGCGGGTGCGCGCCCAACATCGCCTACAGCCTGGCGCTGCTCGGCGAGCGGCCGGTGGTGATGGCGGCCGTGGGCCCCGATTTTACCGAGTATGGCGCGTGGCTCAAAGAGGTTGGCGTCGACACGTCGGCGATTCTCGTCGTCGATGACCAGTTCACCTCTTCTTTTTTCGTCAATACGGACCAGGAGAACAACCAGATCGCCAGCTTTTACATGGGGGCGATGGGCGCTGCCGACAGGCTGTCGTTCCACAACCTCGATTACAAAGCGATCGACCTGGCGATCATTTCACCTAATGCGCCGGCTGCAATGACCAAGTACGTGCGCGAGTGCCGGGAGTTGGGTGTGCCTTATATCTATGACCCGAGCCAGCAGATCATCTGGCTAAAGGGCGACGAGCTGGTGGAGGGGGCGGAGGGCGCACGCGTGTTGATCGTCAACGAGTATGAATTCGGCATGATCAAGAACAAGACGGGCCTCTCGGACGAGGAGCTGCTGGCGCTGCCCGAGGTGACGATCATCACCCTGGGAGAGAAGGGGTCGACGATCTATGCGGACCATCGCCTGGTCAACATCCCTGTCGTACCCCCGGCGGTGCTTGCCGATCCGACAGGTGTGGGCGATGCCTACCGCGCCGGCATTATCAAGGGCATGATCCACGGCTATCCATGGGTGGTGACCGGACAGGTAGCCGCCCTGGCGGCCACCTATGTGCTCGAGCAGTTTGGCACCCAGTCCCACGCCTATACGCGGGCAGAGTTTGTGGCTCGCTACCGCCAGGTGTTTGGCGACGTGCCGCAGCTCAAAGAACTGGCAGCAAGCAGCAAGTAATTGGTGGAGCAGTCGTAGGACGGCTATTGGGACACACAGACATTTATATAAAGGAGTCGAACATGATCGAAGAGTATGATGTGAAGGACCTTGGCCTGGCCGATGCGGGAAAGCGGCGGATCGAGTGGGCAGAGCAAGAGATGCCGGTGCTGCGGTTGATCCGCGAGCGGTTCGAGGAGGAAAAGCCACTTACGGGCATCCGCATCGCCGCGTGCCTGCACGTGACGACAGAGACGGCAAGCCTGATGCGCACGCTGAAGGCAGGCGGCGCCGATGTGCGGCTGTGTGCCAGCAACCCGCTCAGCACGCAGGATGACGCAGCGGCGGCCCTGGTCGTGCATTACGACGTGCCCACCTTTGCCATCAAGGGCGAGGACCACGATACCTACTACCGGCACATCCACCAGGCGATCGAGCACCATCCGCAGCTCACCATGGACGACGGTGCCGACACGGTGGGCGTGATCCACAAGGAGCGGCGTGACCTGCTGGATGAGATCATTGGCGGGACGGAAGAGACGACGACGGGGGTCATCCGCCTGCGGGCGATGGCGGCCGACGGGGTGCTCGGCTACCCGATCGTGGCCGTGAACGATGCCACCACCAAGCACTTTTTCGATAACCGCTATGGCACGGGCCAGAGCACAATTGACGGCATTGTGCGCGCGACCAACATCCTGCTCGCCGGCAAGACCGTCGTCGTCGGCGGCTATGGCTGGTGCAGCCGTGGCATCGCGCTGCGCGCCGAGGGGATGGGCGCAAACGTCGTCGTAACCGAAGTCGATCCACTGCGCGCACTCGAGGCCGTGATGGACGGCTACCGCGTGATGCCGATGCACGAGGCGGCCAGGATCGGTGATCTGTTTGTGACGTCGACGGGCGACAAGAATGTTATCGACCGCGCGCATTTCGAGGTGATGAGGGATGGTGCGATCGTCGCCAACTCGGGGCACTTTAACGTCGAGATCAACATCCCGGCGCTGCAGGATATGGCTGTGTCAGTGCACGAGCCACGGCCATTCGTCGAGCAGTTCACCCTGGCAGATGGCCGGCGCATCTCGCTCCTGGGCGAGGGGCGGCTGATCAACCTGGCGGCCGCCGAGGGACATCCCTCCGCTGTGATGGATATGAGCTTTGCCAACCAGGCGCTCTGCGCCGAGTGGATGGTCGCCCATGCAGAGGATCTGGAAAAGCGCGTGTATGGCGTGCCGGAAGAGATCGACAAGGACATCGCCCGCCTCAAGCTCGAAGCGATGGGCGTCCAGATCGACGTGCTGACGGAAGAGCAGGCGCGCTACCTCGCGTCGTGGCAGGAAGGAACCTAGGAACGGTACATTGGTAGATTGGGAATTGGTACAGTCGTCACGTACCAATCTACCAATCTACCAATCCCCAATCTATCGAAAGACAAAGGAGTAACCACCATGTCAATGACGAGCACATTCATGACATCGCCGAAATTCTACTTTACGTCAGAATCGGTGACGGAGGGGCATCCGGACAAGATCTGCGACCAGATCTCGGATGCGGTGCTGGACGCAATTATTGCCGATGATCCCGATGCGCGCGTGGCGTGCGAGTGCGCAGTGACCACCGGCTTGGTGCTGGTGATGGGTGAGATCACGACGAGCACGTACGTCGATATGAATGCACTGGTGCGCGAGGTCGTGTGGGATATTGGCTATACGCGCGCCAAGTTCGGTTTTGACGGCGAGACGTGCGGCGTCATCGTGTCGATCAAGGAGCAGAGCGCCGACATTGCCCTGGGCGTCGACAAGGCGCTGGAGGCCAAACAGGGTGAGATGACCGAAGAAGAGATCGAGGCCATCGGCGCCGGCGACCAGGGGATGATGGTCGGGTTTGCATGCACCGAGACACCCGAGCTCATGCCGATGCCGATCATGATAGCCCACAAGCTGTGCCGGCGGCTGACCCATGTGCGTAAGGAGCGCATCCTCCCCTACCTGCGCCCCGACGGCAAGAGCCAGGTGACGGTCGAGTACGAGTATGGCAAGCCGAAGCGTGTCGATACGATCGTCATCTCGGCGCAGCACTCGCCCGACGTGTCGCAGAGCAAAATCCGCGACGACTTGATCCACCGTGTGATCAAGTACGTGGTGCCGAACGGCATGCTCGACGAGAACACCAAGATCTATATCAACCCCACGGGGCGGTTCGTCACTGGTGGCCCCAAGGGAGATGCAGGCGTCACCGGGCGCAAGATCATCGTCGATACCTACGGCGGCATGGCGAGCCACGGCGGGGGTGCCTTCTCGGGCAAGGACCCCACGAAAGTGGACCGCTCGGGCGCCTACTATGCGCGCTATGTTGCCAAGAACATCGTGGCCGCAGGGCTGGCCGACAGGGTGGAGCTGCAGATCAGCTATGCCATCGGCGTCGCCCGGCCCCTGTCGCTGGCGATCGAGACGTTTGGCACCGGCAAGCTCTCCGACGGCGAGATCCTGTCGCTCGTCCTGAAACACTTTGACTTCCGGCCGGCGGCGATCATCCGCGACCTCGACCTGCGCCGGCCACTCTACCGTCAGGTGGCAGCGTATGGACACTTTGGCAGGGAGGATCTGGACGTGCCGTGGGAGTGCACTGACAAGGCGGAGCTGCTGCGCCAGGAGGCAGCGTCGCTCCAGAAGGGATCTGAGGAGTAGGTGGAGGGTGAGGCGGGCGATCGAGGGGTCGCCCGCCTTTTGCAATCTAGGGCTGGACAAATCAACCGGGCGGGTGTATAATCTGGGCCAGTCTGCTTCGATGAGGAGGCCAGGGGGCAAGGTTGCCAGCACAATCCGGCGCAAAGAAGCAAGCTTATGGTAGCATATATTCCTGTTCAAATGCATCTCGCATCGAGCTGACCCCATGGCCGGCATCGTCGAGGTGCTTTTCTATTGTTCGGCCTATCGTCTCAATAATCTGGGGGATGTAGGACGGCTTGCCAATCCGCCCTACATTCCACCCCGGCTTTTTGAGATGATACTGTTTGGCGATGATGACACTCGCATAGAAAAAGAGAGGGTAGACGAGTGAAAGAGATCCATACGGACCAGATCACGGACACGGTTGCACGGCTGTGCATCGAGAGCAACTACTACCTCGGCGAGGACGTGTTGAACGCACTGGAAAAGTACCGCGAAGCCGAGACGTCGCCTGTGGGCCGCGAGGTGCTCGACCAGATCCTGGAGAATGCCAAGATTGCTCGTGAGCAGGAGATGCCCCTGTGCCAGGACTGCGGCGTGGCGGTGGTGTTCCTGGAGCTGGGGCAGGATGTGCACGTCGTCGGCGGCGACCTGAACGAGGCAATCGCCGAGGGGGTGCGCCGCGGTTACCAGGATGGCTACCTGCGCAAATCGATGGTCGAGCACCCCTTTTCCACCCGCGTGAACACGCGCGACAACACCCCACCGGTCATCCATACGCAGATTGTGCCCGGGCAGGATCTCAGGATCACCGTCGCGCCCAAGGGGGGTGGCAGTGAGAATATGAGCCAGCTTGGCATGCTCAAGCCTGCCGACGGGCGCGAAGGGGTGATCAAGTTTGTCGTCGAGTCGGTGCGCCGCGCCGGCGCCAACCCCTGCCCGCCGATCATCGTCGGTGTCGGGGTGGGTGGATCGGCCGAAAAGGCGGTGTGGCTGGCCAAGCACTCGCTGCTGCGCGAGGTGGGCCAGCCGAGCGATGACCCCGAGCTGGCCTCACTCGAGGCCGAGATTCTCGAGCGCGTCAACCGCATCGGTATCGGCCCGCAGGGGTTCGGCGGCCGGACGACGGCCCTTGCCGTCCATGTCGAAACCTTTCCGGCACACATTGCCAGCCTGCCCGTGGCCGTGAACATTCAATGCCACTCGGCACGCCACAAAGAGGCGATCCTGTAACCAGCCCTCCGCCCTGCACCTGGCGGGGCTCTTCTTTCGGATGAAAGGGGTACAACCATGAAACTAACGACGCCACTCACCGATGAGATCATCGAGCAGCTCCACGCTGGTGACAAGGTGACGATCACGGGCGTGATTTACGTGGGGCGCGACTCGGCGCACAAGCGCATGGTGGCCGCACTGGATGCCGGCGAGGCACTGCCGTTCGACCCGCAGGGACAGATCATCTACTACATGGGGCCGGCGCCGGCCAAACCTGGCGATCCCATCGGCTCTGCAGGGCCCACCACCAGTGGTCGCATGGACCCCTACGCACCACGGATGATGGCGGCAGGCCTGAAGGGCATGATCGGCAAGGGCAACCGCTCCCAGACGGTGCGTGATGCCATGAAAAAGCACAAAGCACTCTACTTTGCCGCGATTGGCGGCGCCGGCGCATTGATCGCCAAAAGCATCAAAAAGGCCGACGTGGTGGCCTACGACGATCTGGGTGCCGAGGCGCTGCGCCGGCTCGAAGTGGAGGATTTCCCGGCAATTGTCGTCAATGATATCTATGGCGGCGATGCCTACGAGGATGGGGTGCGCGAGTACAGCCTGGAATAGGCCCGGGGCCGCTCCGAGTGTCCCTTGGACCGGGCGCTCGAGGTCGGACAGGCCGAGGAGAGACGATGAGAGTTCGACTATCGGCACAATCGGTGCACAACGAGCTCGTGCGCCGCGTAGAGGAGTATAGCGGGCAGGATTTGCAGGCGTGCTACCAGTGCGGCAAGTGTGCCGCCGGTTGCCCCGTGGCGTTTGCGATGGACATGCTGCCCAGCCAGGTGATCCGCTTTGCCCAGCTCGGGCTGGTCGATCGCCTTCTCGACTCCAAGACCATCTGGCTGTGCGCTGCCTGCCAGACCTGTTACACGCGCTGCCCGAAGGGTGTCGACCTGAGCCGCATCATGGAAGCGCTGCGTGAGATCGTCATGTATGAGCGGGGCAGCCACCTGAACTATGACGACCTGTCGCTGGAAGAGGCGAGCGAGTGGCCGCAGCAGGTGTTTATTGGGGGCTTTCGCAAGTACTCTGTGTAGGGGATTAGAAATTAGAAATTGGAAATTAGAAATTAGAGACTGTCTCTGGTTGGTCTCTAATCTCTAATCTCTAACCTCTAGTCTCTAGTCACCACCATAGGTGGAGAAAAAGCATGAGAGTGAACTATTTCCCCGGGTGCACCCTGAATA
This sequence comes from Anaerolineae bacterium, assembly GCA_016929795.1. Next base: position 4,081 of record JAFGIA010000311.1, on the reverse strand, counting down.
CGACAGGCAAGGGGTTTGACCATGCCGTGCGGGCGTCGGCGGCTGCGGTCGGGCTGGATCTGGTGGAGCTGGCCAATTGGAATTGCTGCGGCGCCACATTCCCGTTGATCATTGACAACATGCTGGAGCTGGCGGGACCAGCGCATGTGCTGGTGGCCGCCCGTGATGCGGAGAATGGCAGCATGGTGACGACGGCGTGCACCACGTGCTACAACGTGCTCAAGCGCACGAACAGGTTTATCCGCGAGCACGAGGATGAGCGGGAACGCCTCAACGCCTTCATCGAGTCAGACTATGCAGGAGAGGTGGAGGTCAAGGATATTGTGCACCTGCTGCGTGACGACATCGGGTTCGAGGCGATCCGGGAGAAGGTGCAGGTGCCGCTCAAAGGGCTGAAGGTGGCGTCGTACTATGGGTGCATGGTGCTGCGGCCGCCCACAGAGGTCGCCTACGACGACCCCGATCACCCTACCTCGCTCGACGATCTGATGGGCGCGCTGGGCGCCACGCCCGTCGACTTTGCCCACAAGAATGAGTGCTGCGGCGCCTACCTGGCCATGGAAAACCCCGACGTGACGCGCCAGATGGTCTACACCATCCTCGCTTCGGCGCAGCTCGCCGGGGCCGACGTGGTGGTGACCAACTGCCCACTGTGCCAATTCAACCTCGACAAGCAGCAGGCCGAGATGCGCAAGGCGCACGCCAGCTTTCGGCCGATCCCGATCTTTTACTTCAGCCAACTCATGGGCATCGCCCTCGGGCTCGATGCGGCAAGCTATGGCTGGGAGCGGCACTATATCGATGCGCGCCCGGCTGTGGAGCGGTTTGTGACAGCATGATGACCGAACAGCCAGACTATACCAAGCGCGTGCTGATCGTTGGTGCCGGCATCGCCGGGATGCAGGCGGCGCTCGACATTGCCAACTCGGGCTACGAGGTGGTGCTGGTCGACCGGCTGCCGTCGATCGGCGGGCACATGCACCAGCTTTCCGAGACCTTTCCCACGCTCGACTGCGCCCAGTGCATCCTGACGCCGCGTACCGTGGACGTAGGGCACCACGACAAGATCAAGCTGCACGTCTATTCCGAGATCGAAGAGATCGCGGGCGAGATGGGTGATTTCCGCGTGCGCATCCGGCGCAAGCCGTCCTACGTCGACTGGGATGCGTGCACAGGCTGCGGCGCCTGCTCTGAAAAGTGCCCGACGTCGATCCCTGTGGCGTTCGACAGGCACCTCGAAATCCCGCGCGTGATGAAGAGCGGCAAGGTGCGCCACGAGGGGACAGGCAAGGCCATCTATACCCTGTCGCCCCAGGCGGTGCCGAACAAGCCGGTGATCGACCCCGAGTACTGCCGCTATCTGATCGAGGGCAAGTGTGGTGTGTGCGCCAAGGTGTGTCCCGTCGGCGCCATCGACTATGAGCAGGGGCCACACTGGAGCGAGGAGCGGGTGGGCGCGGTGATCCTGGCGACGGGCTACGAGCTCTACCCGCTCGAGAAACTGGGCGAGTATGGCGGCGGCCAGGTGCCCGACGTCATCGATGGCTTGGCGATGGAGCGCCTGCTGAGCGCGTCGGGGCCAACGTCGGGCGTGATGCGCCGCCCGTCTGATGGCCAGGAGCCGCACGAAGTGGTCTGGATCCAGTGTGCCGGATCGCGCGACCCAGAGTTGGCCATGCCCTACTGTAGCAAGGTCTGCTGCATGTACAGTGCCAAGCAGGCCATGCTCTACAAGCACAAAGTGCACCACGGCCAGGCCTACGTGTTCTACATCGACATCCGCTCCGCCGGCAAGCGCTACGAGGAGTTTATCCAGCGCGCCATGGAAGAAGATGATGTCGTGTACGTGCGCGGCAAGGTGAGCAAGGTTTTTCGCGAGGGTGACAAAGTGATGGTGTGGGGCGTCGACACGCTCACGGGCCTGCCTGTGGAGGTGGCTGCCGACCTGGTGGTCATCTCGCAGGCCATGGTGCCTTCCGAGGGGACGCGCGAGCTGGCGGCGATGCTCGGCCTCGACGTGGACGAGTTTGGCTGGTGGACCGAAAAAGAGGACAACCTGGCACCACTCGAGACGCGGCGGCTGGGCATTTTTCTCGCCGGCGCCGGCATCGGCCCGAAGGACATCCCCGAGGCAGTGGCGCAGGGCAGCGGCGCGGCAGGGAAGGTATTATCGCTCTTTAGTCGATGGGGCGGGCTTGAAGATACGGAAGATTAATTATGAAGCGAATCGGAGTTTTCATCTGTCACTGTGGCACGAATATCGCCGGCTCGGTGGATGTCGAGCGGGTGGTCGAAGAGATCGCCAAGCACCCGGAGGTCGTGTACGCCGTCGATTACAAGTACATGTGCTCCGATCCGGGGCAACAGCTCATCCGCCAGCACATTGAGGAGGATGCACTCGATGCCGTGGTCGTGGCAGCGTGCTCGCCGGCCATGCACGAGACGACCTTCCGCCGGGCGGCGGCGGCGGCGGGCATCAATCCGTACCAGACCGAGATTGCCAACATCCGCGAGCAGTCGAGTTGGGTGCACCAGAAACAGCAGAACGCGGCGACCAACAAGGCGCTCGAGACGATCCGCACCATCGTCGCCAAGGTACACTATAATGAATCACTGATGCCCTTTCACCTGCCCCTCATCAAGCGCGCCCTCGTCATCGGCGGTGGCATCGCCGGCCTCCAGGCGGCGCTCGACATCGCCGACGCAGGCTACCCTGTTGTCCTCGTAGAGTGCTCGGATCACCTCGGCGGGCGGATGGCCGAGCTATCGGGCCTCTATCTCAATTTCGACGCCGCTCCCGACGTCTTGCAGCAAAAAATCGACGCCGTCACGTCCCACCCCCACATTCAGGTGCTCACCCAGGCCGAGGTCGCCGAGCTCGGTGGTTACGTGGGCAACTTTACCGCCAGGATCGAGCAGCGCCTGTCTCAATCTCCCAATTCTGCACCTGCGACGCCGATACCATTTACGTTTGACATTGGGGCTATCATCGTGGCCACCGGCTATGATCTGTACGGCAAGGAAAACTTGGGGGAGTATGGCGGCGGGCGATACCCTGACGTGATTGATGGCCTGCAGTTCGAAGAAATGCTCCGCCCCGACGGCCCTACGGGCGGCGAGATCCGCCGGCCGTCCGACGGCCGGGTGCCGGAAGAGGTGGTGTGGATCCAGTGTGCCGGCTCTCGCGATCCGGAGCTGCACCAACCCTACTGCTCCAAGGTATGCTGCATGTATGTCGCCAAGCAGGCCATAGCCTATAAGGAGCGGGTGCCCGAGGGCCAGGCTACGGTGTTCTACATCGACATTCGGAGCCAGGGCAAGGGTTACGAGGAGTATGTGCAGCGGGCGATGGAAGAGCACAACGTGCTCTACGTCCGCGGCAAGGCGAGCAAGGTATTCCAGGAAAACGGCCACGTGTCGGTGTGGGGCGTGGATACGCTCAGCAGCCTGCCGTTGCAGGTGGATGCAGACCTGGTGGTGCTGGCGACGGCGATCGTGCCGCGTGAGGACGCCCAGGCGCTCGGCCAGTTATTGCGCGTGGGCACCGACGAGCATGGCTTTTTCAGTGAGGCCCATCCCAAGCTGCGTCCTGTGGAGAGCCTGACAGCCGGCATGTTCCTGGCAGGTGCCTCTCATTTCCCGAAGGATATCCCCGAGACGGTGGCCCAGGCCAGTGGCGCTGCCGCCAAGGTTCTCAGCCTCTTCTCTCAGCGGGAGATGATCCAGGAACCGACAGTGGCTTACGTGGATGAGCAAGTTTGCTCCGGCTGCGGGCTGTGCGTTCCCGCGTGTCCCTACGACGCGCGCTCGATGCACGAGTGGCGGCACGTGGCGACGGTGAACGCGGCCCTGTGCCAGGGGTGTGGCGCGTGTACGATGGTCTGCCCGAACAAGGCGTGCCAGGTGCGGAATTTGACGCACAGGCAGATCTTGTCGATGGTGGAAGAGTACCTGTAGGAAATCGGGTCGTGATGGATTAGGGGGCTAGGGGGTACGATGGAGCCGGAGATGGGGTTCATGGAGCGGGTGAGCGAGCTGAGCGGGGAGAAGGTGGCGCGCTGCTACTACTGCCTGCGCTGCT
>JAFGIA010000007.1 GCA_016929795.1 Anaerolineae bacterium | reverse complement strand
GCTTCCTTTTCGACCAGGACCTTCTGATACCCAAACGCTGCCTGAATGACGAGCTTGCCGGTGGTCTCGTTGATTAGATAGAGCGACGATGCGTCGGCATGCAGCACCTGCGCGATGGTCTCGACCACGTCGTTCAGCAGCACCTTCATCTCCTTGCCACCCCCAAGCGCACTCGAGAGGGCACCGATGTTGCTGCTGATGTTGCGTATTTGAGCGTCGCTTACCTGGGCGTTGTATACGACGGTCGCAATTACCTGCGCCACCATCTCGGCCGATCGCACATCATCTTCGCTGAAGAGGTTGCTGCGCCGCCCAGGCGATGGCGGCCGATCCTCAAGCTTAAGAACCCCAACTACCCGATTGGCGCTCGTGCCGGGGTGAACGATGAGCGGGATGCCGAGGAAAGCGTTGGGCATACAACCGACGACGTCAACATACTTGGCTTTGTATGCGGGGACCTTTGCTTGTAACTCCTCAATGCTGCTGGCAAGCAATATCTCGCCCTGCTCGGCGATGTATCCGGTCACACCTTCGCCGATGTCATAGGTGGCCATCACTTTGAGCAGAGGGGCGTGCTTGCCAAAGGCAGCCCGAATGACCAGGCAGTTCGTGTGTTCGTCGACCAGGTAGAGCGAGGCAGCCTGGGCCTCGAGCAGCGCCGCGATCGTCTGCACGATGTTGTTCATCAACGTCTGCAGATCCTGACCGCCGGCAAGGGCGCCTGATAGCCGGGAAAGGAGTTGCACGCGATTCCGATCTCGCTGCTCGCGCGCATGGGCCGCCTGGATCGTGTTGGCCGCCTGCCGTGCCAGCGTGGTGAGTGCCATCTGATCCTCGGCGGTAAAGCTGCCCGGCAGGGCCTTCAATACGGCAACCTGGCCCAGTATCCTGCCGTCAGATAGCTTGAGCTCGGCGCTAATCGAGTCTGTCTTTTCTACCTGCACAGTGGGCCCCTCACCGTCATCCAACTCGTGGAGATTGCCATCGGTCAGATGCAGCCTGGCTGTATCCGCGTGTGTCAGGTTTTTGCCACAGCGGAGCAAGATCTGGACAATCTCTTCAAAGGTCTGTGCGTGAGCCATTGCACGGTCAGCAGCGAGAAGCTCTTCTCTTTGTGCTGTCCGGCGCGATTTGTCGAGATTTGCTGCCAGCGCGCTGGCCAAAGCGCCAAGGGCATTCATCTCCCACGCGGTAAAGCGTCGATCGGGCCGTTGATCAAAAACGTCTATCCGGCCCAACACGGTGCCGTGAGTAGTCATAGGCGCCGTCAACTGCACGCTCCATCCTTCCATTTGTGCCACTTCACTGCCAAGATACCCGAGCTGAGACTGAGTTTGCCTGGCGCCTGAGTCGAGCTGATAGACGTAACGCCAGCTACGCGAATCCTCTTCAGCGTACTGATACAAAGTCTCGGGATCGAATGCCGGTTGGCTCGGACCGTTACCCCGAGCAAAACTGTGAGCCCCGATACGCCACCGCTGTGGGACATTCTCGTCTTCGATCCAGATCAAGACAGCCTGGCTCTCCAATAGCTCGCGGACGCTTCGCGCTACTGCTTTCAAGTACGTGTGCCGAGACGTCGCCATGGACAGCTCTTCAACCTCGAGGATGGCGTGAACCAAGAGATCGTGGCAATCAGGTTGTTCGGCTTCACCGATCTCCAGGGCGGGACGAGACTTGCTCGCAGAGAGCGCATCCTTGTATAGCTGTTCGTACTCCCGCACCGCCTTCTGCCAGGAGAAGCGGATCCCCATATTATGTTGCTGCAGATCGTGCCACAAGAACGTGTCGTTACGATAGACGTCGAGGGCGCTCTGAACAGCAGCCAGAAGAGAAGCTGAAGTCGGCTGATCGAACAAAAAGCCGCGTCCCTTGCCGGAGTCTCGAATGGGGTCCGAGGACAGGGGAGCAACGGTATCGATCAGACCTCCAGTGGCATGCACGACAGGAATGGCCCCGTACCTCATGGCAAGCATCTGGTGGACACCGCAGGGCTCGTAGAGGGACGGAATGAGCACGATGTCTGCTCCGGCACAGATCCGACGGGAGCGCAAATCATCAGTGCCAAAGAACACAGCAAACTGCCGCGGGAATTGCGCCTGGAGCTGAGTAAAACTCTCGCGGTAGCGATAATCGCCCACCGGCCCCGCAATCACCACTTGGACCTGCTCCTCACGCAGCAATTGCTCAAGCGCTCCTTCCAGGAGACTCAGCCCCTTCTCAGTAATCAGACGCCCGGCAAAACCCAGAAGTGGAACCGCTGGGCCGGTCTCGAACTGGCACATGCATTGCAGGGCTTTTTTGTTCTCCGCACGCCGTGACAGCCTGTCGCTGTTGAACTTGACAATCTCATCATCAAACGCGGGATCGTACCGATCGTAATCGAAGCCATTGAGAATGCCAATGAGCTGGTTTTGAGAGAGGATCAGGGCTTGACGCAGCGCTTCTGCGTACTCGCCCTTTTCAACCTCACATGCGTGCCGCACGCTCACAGTGTTCACCGCATCCGCAGCCAGGATGCCGCGAGCCATGAGATTCACTGTGCCCGTTGACTCGCCCACCGACTGATAGATTCCATAGTTTTCCAGTTCGGCGAGCCGGATCGCTCTCGAGCTCACCTCACCCTGAAAGCCAGCATTGTGGATGGTGTAGACAAACGCGATCGATTCCAGCAGTGACCCCTGTGCCAGGGGGGATCTGAGCCAGCTTGGCACGAGCCCTGCGATCCAGTCGTGCCCATGAATGAGGTCAGGCACCCAACTCGATTCCCCTGTAGACTGATCGAGTATGAACTCTAGCACGGATCGTGTGAAAAAGATGAAACGTTCATAGTCATCAAGGTAGCCATAGGCTTTGTCACGGTCAAAGTAAAAGTCGTTCTCAACAAGATACACGGGCAGTGCTGCCGACTCGAACACCGCATCAAGGCGCAAGATCTCGGCGTCTCGAGTGTACGCTCCGAGGGGTACCTCAATTCCAGCGATCCGAGCAGCTTGCTCCTCACCAAGCTGTATACTTCGATAACGAGGGAGCGCTAACCGCACGTCGTGCCCTCGCAGCCGTAGTTGCAGGCACAGGCTGCTCACAATGTCTGCTACTGTGCTGGTGCGCAAGAAAGGAGATGCTTCTGAAGCGATCACCAAAATCTTCATCGTTTCCCTCCATTGAGAAAAGATGATCAGGACGACACACTGGAACGAGCGGCGCTTGGAACTGAGTTGGCTACCACGAATGCAATGATCTGAGAAAACAACAAAATTGTACCACCCCTGCACGAAAAAGGCAAATCTGTGACCAGGCGGTTGTGGTGATCGGACAACCTCCGAGTGGCTATGAGAGATGAACACAGTGGTGTCTGCAGGATTGACCGAATCGAAGGGGAATGGTATACTCGTACGCAGATATTCGAGTAACGCAACTCGAGAGCGCAGGCTGAGAGGAGACCGAATTGATCGTTGTAACCTTGCAGGTGGGTTTGCTCCAGGCAAACGCTTACGTCGTCGGCGACGAGGAGACAAAAGAAGGAGTAGTGATCGACCCGGGTGGCAACCCGGAGCGCATCCTGGCCGCAGTCGAGCGGCACGGGCTCTCGATCCGCTACGTCCTCAACACGCACGCCCACTTTGACCACACTGACGCGAATCGCGCACTCGTCGAGGCAACGGGCGCGCCCCTCGCGATTCACCCACTCGACAGGCCGTTGCTCGATGCGGCGGGAGGTGCGGCGCTCTTTGGGCTGCACGCCGAGCCCGGGCCGGCCCCCGACGTGCTGCTGGCCGATGGCGACGTCCTGGAGGTGGGCAACCTGCGCTTCCAGGTGCTGCACACGCCGGGGCATTCGCCGGGGCACGTGTGCTTTTACGAGGCGGGCGCGGGCGTCGT
>JAFGIA010000310.1 GCA_016929795.1 Anaerolineae bacterium | reverse complement strand
GGTTTCTCCTTTTGAAGACTGGCCCATAGAAGCAGAAAAGCCAGTCTCCCAATGTGGTTGCTGCTCTGGGAAGCTGGCTTGGTGGCGTCATTGACACAAGCGCATCTATCCAGATGCCGTTCTGGCGGTGCGCTTGGTGGCGGCGGACAACGTGTGCCCGCCGAACCCTCTGCATCCATCGATTGTCGAGGATACTTGATCTGCTGGTTGATTCATTGGCCCTGTGTATGGCAACAAAAAACCGGTGCCCACGAGTGTCTGGGTACCGGTTTGCCGCTGAGCACAAACACAACTATCCAGACACAGTGTCCGGCTTGTTGTTGCGCTTGCTGTCGAACCGAATGTCGCGTGCCATCTTTGCTCCAATTCACGAATGCTAAAAGTGTACCTCATCCGGCAGTTTTTGTCAAATCCAGCTTGACATTTTGACACTCGTCCGAAATGCGGGTATAATCGCCAATGTTTGCCCTGGGCAGTCAGATGCCCACCATTCAGATTCATTGGAGGAGATAGATGCTCAAGAGACGTATGTACTGGTTCCTGGTTCTTCTCGTGGCCATTGCGCTCGTGGCCTGTGCCAAGCCCCAAAAAGTGTACAAGGTTGGCACCAATGCCGAATATCCACCTTTTGAATACGTGGATGACTCGGGCGAGATTGTCGGGTTTGACGTTGACCTGATGAATGCGATCGCAGAGTCGGCGGGGTTCGAGTTCGAGTGGGTGAACACTCGCTGGGACGGTATCTTTGTCGCGTTGCAGTCGGGCGAGTTTGACGCCGTGATCTCGGCCGCGACGATCACGGACGAGCGCGCCGAGATCGTGAATTTCTCGGATCCCTATTTTAACGGCGGGCAAATGATCGCCGTTCGTTCGGGCGAGACCGGGATCAGCGGCCCGGCTGATCTGGCGGGCAAGAAGGTCGGTGTGCAGTTGGGTACCACGGGCGACATCTGGCTGACCGAGCAGACCGGCGCTGAGGTGGTGCGGTTTGACGAGAACACGCTGGCTTTCCAGGCGTTGGCCAACGGCGACTTGGATGCAGCAGTGGCCGATGGCCCCACGGCGATTGACATCGTCAAGGCCAACCCAGAGATGGGCCTCAAGATGCTGGACGGCGTGTACACCGAAGAGTCGTACGGTATTGCCGTCAATAGGGAGCAGTCTGACCTGCTGGCCAAGATCAACGAGGGACTGGCGGCGATTCAGGCAGATGGCACCTATGATGAGCTCTATGACAAGTGGTTTTCCGTTTCCGAGTGAGCACCCGCAAGGGTGACGCTCAGTGTTGATCCTGAGAGGCCTTTGACGACGACTATCCACGTCCATTTGGCTGGATGCGCGGGCGTCAAAGGCCTCGCTTGCTTGTACGCATACACGTGTTCCATAGCGACCGTGCAGATGGGCAAAGGAGAGGGTGTTCTATGACAACCCAAGAGGTCCGTCCTCGGCGCGCCTCCACCGAGGCCCTCTTTGGTCTGCTGAGCAGCATTCCCTGGTGGGGTGTAATCATAGCCATTGTGGGCTTGGTGGTCGCATACTCGGTGTTGGCCGATGTGCGTTATCTTGACGCGATCGCGTTCTTGCTCGATCTGCCTTGGGACAGGGAACGCATCGCCGAGGTGGCTGTGGAAGGTGAGACGTGGAGCTATACTCCTGACCCAGTGATGCCTATCGCACCGGGTACGTACCATCTCTATGCCGAGTTCAACCAGACGCTTGCCACTGTGCGTCAAGATACTGCCCTGCTTGTGGAACCAGACAGCCGGTCCGAGCAAACCGCTGAGATCAAGGAAGATGAGCGTGTGCGCTTTGTTCGATGGTACATTGTGCCCGCCCAAGGGGCGCGATTGGGCCAGGAGTGGGTCTATGTCACCACTGAGGATGGCCGTGTTGGGTGGGCTCTGTCCACACGCTTTGTGCGCAGGATCTATGAGCGCGTGGGTCAAAGTGATACGGTGATCCTACGAGTGGCGGAAGGGGCTAAGCCTGGGCATGCAGGTTTGATCACTTTACCTGTGACCCATTCTGAGACAATTGATCGGGGGATGGATACTGCGCTTGTTTTGACCAGCAGCACGCCCACTTTGGGCGGTCCAGTGCTCGGAGGGTCGTGGGTCGTGCTCTACAGGCGGTTCAATTTCAAGCAGACTGTGGCTCGGATCTGGAATGCCCGGGGGCTTGTGCTCACCGTGCGCGCCACGGTCTTGGGGTATGGATTGGCCCTTGTCTTGGGCTTGCTGACGGGGCTTATGCTCGTTTCGCGCAACCCCATCACGCTCGCGCTCTCCAAGCTGTACGTCGAGATCGTGCGTGGTATTCCGTTATTGGTGATCATTTTGTATGCCGGTTTTGTGATCGCACCCTATCTGCGCGATGCTACCGGGGGCAGTATTGACTTGAGTGGGTTTCCGGGCGCGATCATTGGCCTGGGGGTCGGTTATGGTGCGTACCTGGCCGAGGTCTTTCGGGCTGGCATCCAGTCGATCCATCGCGGGCAGATGGAGGCGGCGCGGTCGCTGGGGATGAGTTATTTCCAGTCGATGCGGTACGTGATTTTGCCCCAGGCGGTCCGCGTGGTGCTGCCGCCGTTGGGCAATGACTTTATTGCGATGTTGAAGGACTCGTCGCTGATCTCGGTGGTGGCTCTGCCCGAGATCTTGCAGCAGGGCCGGCTGTGGGTGTCGCGCACGTTTCGCGCGTTTGAGGGCTATAATACTGTGGCCCTGTTTTACCTGGTGATGACGCTGATTTTGTCTCTGCTGGTGCGGTTTATCGAGCGCAAGACGGCCCTGCCGGGGCGAGTTGAGGACTGATGGAGCAAGCTGCTAACCCTGAAGCGGTGATTGTCATTCGAGATGTGCACAAGCATTTTGGAACGCAGGTGCACGCCCTGCGTGGGGTCAGCCTGGACATCTATCCGCGCGAGGTGGTGGTGGTGATTGGCCCCAGCGGAAGCGGCAAGTCGACATTGCTGCGCTGCATCAATCGACTTGAGGCGGTTGACAAGGGGTCGATTGTCGTGGATGGGATTCCTCTCGACCGTGCCAAGAACATTAACCGCGTGCGGACCGAGGTGGGGATGGTCTTTCAGTTGTTCAACCTCTTTCCGCACTTGACGGCTTTGGGGAATGTGGTGTTGGCGCAAAAGACTGTGCGCAAGCGCAGCCCAGACGAGGCCGAGGCGATTGCCCTGGAGCTGTTGGCCAAGGTGGGCATCCCGGAAAAGGCGAACGCCTATCCGGCGCAGCTCTCGGGCGGGCAGCAGCAGCGCGTGGCGATTGCGCGGGCGCTGGCGATGCAGCCCAAGATCATGCTCTTTGACGAACCGACTTCGGCCCTGGACCCCGAGATGATCAAAGAGGTGCTCGACGTGATGCTCGAGTTGGCCGCCGAAGGGATGACGATGGTCGTGGTGTCGCACGAGATGGGCTTTGTGCGGGCGGCTGCTGACCGGGTGGTGTTTATGGACGAAGGGCAGATCGTCGAGATGACGACGCCCGAACTGCTTTTTACCGCACCGCAGCAAGAGCGCACGCAGCGGTTTTTGGGGCAGATCTTGCACTAGGGGTCGTTGACCATTCGCTGCAACTCGTAGAGTCGGGTGAGGGCTTCGATGGGGGTCAGGGCGTTGACGTCAATGGCCTGGAGCGCTTCCTCGACCGGGCTGCTGGTTTGAAAGAGCGGGAGCTGCAAGACTTGGGCTTGGGGTTTTTTCGATCTCGGGCCGCTACCCGCGGCCGGGTCGCCGGCGAGGGCCGGGGCAGGCTCTCGCAGTTGGTGTGCCTGTCCAGGCGCGCGAGCTGCATCCCCTTCGAGTTGTTCCAGGATTTCTTGGGCGCGGTGGACGACCGGCTTGGGCATGCCGGCCAACTGGGCGACGTGGATGCCATAGCTCTTGTCGGCACTGCCCGGGACGATCTGGTGTAAAAAGATCACCTGGTCGCCCTGTTCGGCCACGTTGACGTTATAGTTGCGGACTTGGGGCAGGATGCGCGCCAGGTCGGCCAGCTCGTGGTAGTGGGTGGCAAAGAGGGTTTTGGCTCCCAGCCGGGGATGGTTGTGGATGTACTCGACCATCGACCAGGCGATGGAGACGCCGTCGTAGGTGCTGGTTCCCCGCCCGATTTCGTCCAGGATGATGAGGCTGCGCTTGGTGGCGTGGTTGAGAATGTAGGCCGCTTCGACCATTTCGACCATAAAGGTGCTTTGCCCGGCGCTGATCTCGTCCTGGGCGCCAATGCGCGTAAAGATGCGATCGACCAGCCCGATGGTGGCCTCGTCGGCGGGCACAAAGGAGCCGATTTGCGCCATGAGCACCAGCAAGGCGACCTGCCGGATGTAGGTGGACTTGCCGCTCATGTTGGGGCCGGTGATGATCAGCAGGCGTTCGTCGCCATCTGGGCCGGAGAGGTGTACGTCGTTGGGCACAAAGGGCTGCTGGCGCATGGTCAGTTCGACGACCGGGTGCCGGCCTGCCTTGACGTGCATTTCGCCGCTGTCGGTCAGGATGGGGCGCACGTAGCGGTGGTTGACGGCGACCTCGGCCAACGCGGAAAAGACGTCGAGGTGGGCGAGGGCCCGGGCGGTGTTTAGGATTGGTGCGGCGGCGGCGGCCAGGCGCTGGCAGATTTCGCGAAAGATGCGGGTTTCGATCTCGGCCTTGCGTTCCTCGGCGTTGAGGATCATGGTCTCGTATTCTTTGAGTTCGGACGTGATGTAGCGCTCGGCATTGACCAGGGTTTGCTTGCGCACATAGCCTTCGGGCACGGCGTCGGTGTTGGCCCTGGTGACCTCGATGTAGTAGCCAAAGACTTTGTTGAATCCCACCTTGAGGGTTTTGATCCCCGTTAGCTGCCGCTCGCGCTGTTCCAGGCTGGCGATCCAAGTTTTGGCGTCTTGTACGGCGATCAGCAGGCCGTCCAATTCTTCTGAAAAGCCGGGCCGGATGGCGTCACCGCCGGAGATGAGTGCGGGAGCTTGATCGGCGATCGCTTTGGCGATCAACGTGCGTGTTTGCTCGCAGGGGTCGAGTTCGTCGAGCAGAGGGCGCAGTGCGGAAGGGGGTACTTGGGAGGCTGCGTCTACGCTCTCAAAGGCGGTGTGCAGGGCCGGGATGGCTTCCAGGGCATGGCGGATGCCGAGCAGGTCTCTGGGGCCGGCGCGGTTTTGCGTCAGCCGCCCGACCAGGCGTTCAAGGTCGGGGATGCTGTTGAGCTGCTTGCGCACCTCGGCACGGAGCAGGCTGTGCCGGGTGAAGTGTTCGACCAGGTCGAGGCGGGCGTTGAGCCGGGACCGATCCAGCAGGGGTTGGTTGATCCATTGGCGCAGGAGACGCGCGCCCATTGCGGTTGTGGTTTGGTCGAGTACGCCGAGGAGCGAGCCCCGGGCACGGGCTGTGCCAGCGTCTGCTCGGATGGCGCGCGCCAGCTCCAGGTTGCGCCGCGTGGCGGGGTCGAGGGTTATGTACTCGGAAGAGCTGTAGGTCGAGAGTGTGGAGAGTTGGGGCAGCGCGCCTTGCTGTGTGTCCTGCAAGTAGTGTAGGATGGCTCCGGCGGCGCGGATGGCGAGCGGTTTGCCTTCGCAGCCAAAGCCGGCCAGCGAGGCGACGTCAAACTGGTCTTGGAGGATGCGCCGGGCGTTGTCCAGGTCAAAGTGTCTGTTTTCATAGACGGTGATGTGGACGTTGGTGGCCAGGTAGGCTTGAAAGGCTTCTGTGACGAGGAGTTCGGCGACCTGTAGGCGTTCGAGTTCTTCGTGCACGAGGCGCCAGATGGCTTGCGTGACTTTTTCTGTGTCCCCGATGGCACGCCCGGCGCTCAGTTCGGTCGTGGCGAATTCGCCGGTCGTGATGTCGACGTACGAGAGCCCGGCGCGCCCACCGTCGACGACCAGAGCGGCGAGGTAGTTGTTGCGTTTTTCGTCCAGGAGGGTGGGTTCGACGACGGTGCCCGGGGTGACGACGCGGCTGACCTGGCGCGGGACCAGGCCTTTGATCGGGGTGCTGCCGAGTTGGTCGACGATGGCGACTTTGTGGCCGGCCTGGATGAGCCGAGCGATATAGCCGTCGACGGCGTGGTAGGGGACGCCGGCGAGGGGCACGCGTTCGCCGTGCCCGACGGGGCGCGAGGTGAGCACGATGTCGCAGACCCGGGCGGCGACCCTGGCGTCTTCATCGAAGCATTCGTAAAAGTCGCCCAGCCGGAAAAAAACGATCGTGTCGGGGTATTGGGCCTTGATCTGCAGGTACTGCTTGCGGGCAGGTGTTGAATCGGGAGGGGTCATCTGTTTTTCCTTGCCTGGGACGATGAAGTGTGGTATACTCGGTTTTTGTTCCTCTTGCGCGCCCCTGTAGCTCAGAGGATAGAGCAGTGGTTTCCTAAACCATTGGCCGGGGGTTCGACTCCCTCCAGGGGCGCCAATGGGTCCTTTCCCCGTGTTGGTGTTCCCGATTATAGCTGGTTGGGCTTTTGGCGTCAAGGTGAGGGGGAAGGGAGGTCACTGAGGGTTTTCGGCCCTCGGTGACCTCTTTTTTTTTGTGCCAGGCGCTTTAGGTGTTCGCGGTTATCCCATGCAGAGCCAGCGGACGTGGGTTTCGGTGCGCAGGCCGTGCTCGGACCAGGGCGCGAGCTGGATCAGGTCGCCGGCGGTGACGGGGTGGTCCTGGCCGTCGAGGGTGAGGATGGCCTCGCCTGCGAGGATGAACCACATTTCGGTGCCGTCGTGCTTGTGGGGCGCAAAGGGGTTGCCGGGCGTGGTGGTGCGGATGACAAAGTGCCAGTCCGGGCGGTCCCAGCCGGCGGTGGCTCCAGGTGTGACGGGGTAGGGTTTGCGTCCGTTGAGCTCGGGCAGGTCTTGTCCACGAATGATCATGTGTGTGCTCCTGTGAGTCCCAGTCTTTCAAACTGCTCGGGCGGTGCGTCGTTGTCTTGCATCAACCGGACCAGGTGGCCGATCATGGTCTGCTCGACCGCCGAGTCCTGGAAGGGGTGCGCTTGCGCAGGGTCGGCGTGCAGGTCAAAGAGCAGGGTCTGGTAGGGGTGGGAGCCGGGCCAGCGCTGGGCGGGGACGCGGAGGGTACGGCAGCCTTTGGTGAAGGGGAACGGTTCGGCCAGGGTGATGTCTTGCAGTTCGTCCACGCTAAAGCGGGCGCGCATGTGGGTGGGCATGAGGGTGTAGTTGTAGAGCGGCTGGTTGTCGGGCGTGGCGGGGGCGCGCATGTAGACGTAGCGGCCGTCGGTGACGTTGACGTGGCCGCCGTGCAAGCCAAAGAGGGCGGCCTGACGCACCGGTGTGTCGCCGGCAAGGGTCTGCCGCAGGGGGACGCCTTGCATGTCTGGTGGGAGGGGCAGGCCAAAGTATTCGAGCAGGGTGGCGGGCAGGTCGATGGTCTGGACCAGGGATTGGCGGCGCTCGTTGTGGCAGGCGCAGCGCGGGTCCCAGATGAAGAGGGGGGCGTGGGCGACCTCGCCGTAGAAGGGTTGGACGCATTTGGCCCACCAGTCGTGCTCGCCGAGGAGGAAGCCGTGGTCGGTGTTGACGATGAGCAGTGTGTCGTCCCAGAGGTCGTACCGGTCCATGAGGTCGAGGACCTGGCCCAGCCAGTGGTCGCACATGGAGAGGGAGGCGGCGTATTCGAGGCGGCAGTGCTCGATTTGCTCGGGGGTTTCCTCCACCGGGCGGTAGGGTGGCCAGTCAAAGTGGGGGCCGTGGTAGTGGTGGGGGTAGAGGGCTTTGTAGTGCTCTTGGGTAAAGAAGGGCTCGTGCGGGTCAAAGGTCTCGATGTGCAGGAACCAGTTGTCTTGAGCGTGGTTGGTGTGGATGAATTCGAGGCCTTTGGTAAAGGTGACGGCCTGGGGCTGGTCCTCTTCGCGCTGCATGTACTGCCGGTTGATCCAGTCCTGACGCCACATGCGGCCGGAGCGGTCGCCGACGTGTTGGGGGATGTCGGGGTCGGCGACGTGGCCTTTCCAGGGGTCGCCTTCGTGGCCGCGGGCGATCTCCCAGGTGTTGTAGCGGGTGTGGTAGGTGCAGCCGCCGTCCTCCCAGTAGTGGCCGTGGTCGCTGACGAGGTGGGTGTAGATGCCGTTTTCGCGCAGGAGTTCGGGCATGGAGTCGTCAAAGGGTTCGAGGGGGCCCCAACTGCGGTGCAGGAAGTTGTAGCGCCCGGTGTGGAGTTCGCGGCGGGCGGGCATGCAGGGCATGCTGCCGACGTAGTTGTTTTGAAAGAGGACGGTGCGGCGGGCGAGGCGCTCAAAGTTGGGCATGTGGGTCCATTCGCAGCCGTAGGGGGGCAGCATGTGGCGGTTGAGGGAGTCAAACATGACTGTGATGGCTTTCATAGGTCGTTGTCTCCTTGGGGTGTGGTGTGTGGATTGTACTCGATCTGTGAGTGTGCGCAAGTGATAGATGGGGCTGGAGGGGGCGTGTATTGGCTCTAGTTGGGGGTTGTGCAGGTCAGGTGTGTGCTGTTGGGGTCAATCCGGCAGACCGGGCGTCCGAGGGTTGTGCTCCATTGTTGTAGCTGCGGTTCTGCTGCGGAGAGCGGCGATGCGGGAAGTTCGATCCCGAGCCGGCGGGTTAGTTGCGCTGTGTACCAGTCGTGGTTCAGGAGGTCGATGTCGACTGTGTCTACATCGGGCCGCCGGCCTGTGGCGTGCTTGAGGTACCACAGGGCGAAGGTGTGGTCGTCGCGTTGGCTGGCGATGAGCGCGCCGGGCGGCGCGGATGTGAGCACTGTGTTGCCAAAGTCGCGCGCGATGTGGTCGTGGCTCAGGTCCATGGCCGAAAACCGGTGGAGGGCGGCTGCCGGCGGTAGGAGGAGGATCGCGATGGTTGCAAGGCGTTGTGCGTTGGCCGCCCATTTTTGCCTGGCCTGGACGGATAGGAGCCAGTGGAGCCCGGTGCCCAGCCAGAGCGCCAGGCAGATCAGCGCGGGGAGCAGGTAGAGGTGGGAGTCGGTGGTGTTGTAGCCGACGGCGAGGATGGAGCAGAGCGCTGCGGTGGTTCCGGTTGCGTAGAGGAGCGGGCGGTCTGTCTGCGAGAGGACGATGGCTCCCAGCAGGGCCACCGTTAGCCCGATCCAGGTGAATTGCTGGGTCAGGATGCGAGCCCAGGCCAGCAGACGCGGGAGGAGGTGCTCAAGGGGCAGGGAGAAGAGGTAGTGGCGGTAGGGTGAGCCGGAGACGACCCACCAGAATCTGTCTATGGTCTGGGGGTCGCCCCAGTTGAGCGGCGGGTCTGCGGCGGCCCGCAGGGGGAGGTAGGTGTAGACGGCGAGGCCGGCGATGAGCCCAAGCCCGCCCAGCGCCCAGGCGCGTTTGTGCCGCCAGAGGGCGAGTAGGACGAGGGGCGCACAGAAGAGGGCGGTGGGGTGGTTGCCCAGGCTGAGCCCCCAGGTGGCGCCGATCGCCAATGCCAGCCCACGTGGGGGAGGTGGGCTGTGCGGGGTGTGATGCGGGGTGTGGGGGGTGAGTGCGAGGAGGAGGGCGGCAAAGAGGCCGTTGAGGGCGTAGACTTCGGTGACTGTGGCCTGGGACCAGAGCAGCGGGGAGCAGGCGAGGGCGAGGCCGGTGAAGGCGGCGGCGGGCCACGCGCGCTGCCTGCGTGCGAGGGTCCAGGTCAGGAGGGCGGCGGCGGCGGCGGCGCTGACGGCGGAAAAGAGGTTGGTGCGGGTGGCGACTTCACCGAGGGGCAGGCGGGTAAAGAGGTGGGCGAGCAGGAGGTAGGTGGGGTAGCCCGGGGGGTGGGCGATGCCGAGGGTGTGCGCGGCGGCGGCGAGTTCTCCGCCGTCGCTGCTGTGGTGTGCCCAGGTGAGGCCAGGGGCAAGGGTGGCCAGGTAGAGGCCGAGGCTGAGCAGCCCGACGGCTGCCGCCAGGATAGCCGGTGCCGCCAGGATAGCCAGTGCTGTCCGGGGGAGGGCTCTAGTCTTGGGTGCCATCGGGGCGTCCCTGGCGCAAGCGCTGTGCCGGCCGGTCCTCTGTGTGCGCTTGTTCCCATCTCAGGCGGAAGAGGCGGGTGCCGCCGAGCAGGTCGTGGTTGGAGGTGATGTACTGCCGGCCGTGCCGGTCGGTTATGATTTCGGGGGCGGCGACGGCGATGGTGGCGCCACCGGGTGTGGCGACGTATTTGTCGCTGGCGTCGCCGGCGGCCCCAAAGTCGGCCGGGTTTTGGCTGCAGAATACGTGGGTTTTGGCGGTGGCGTAGTGCTCGGTGCGAAAGAGGTAGTAGGCGGTGCGTCGTTTCACGACGTGGGGGCACTCGGTGCCCCAGGGGCCGGGGCCGTAGGCGGGGTCCTGGTGGACGATCTGCCAGCCGGACCAGTGGAGGAGGTCGGGGGAGGTGCGCAGGTAGACGCCGGCCTGGGCGGGGTCGGCGTTGTGGTAGCCGGCATAGTAGAGATGGAAGGTGTCGCCGATCTTGATCACGCAGGGGTCGCGGGTTTCGCCGGGGCCGACAAAGAGGCGGCTATGGCCGTGTTTGTCGCGGTGGCGGGTCCAGGTGCGGCCGTCGGGGGAGGTCATGAGGCAGATCTGGCCTTCCATGCGGGGGTCGCTGGGTGGAACGGGGGTGCCGCCGGCGTCGAGGCCGGTGCTGTGGCCGCCGTAGAACATAAAGTAGGTGCCGTTGTGGCGGACGACGTAGGGGGATTGGATCCACTCTTTGCCGTCGCGGTCGCGGATGGATTCGCCGGCGTGGCGGTCGACGCGGATGATTTCGCCGGTGGGGGTCCAGTTGGGCAAAGTGAGGGATTGGCCCTCCCAGTGGTAGAGGATGCGGCCGACGGAGGTGCCACGGATGCAGCCCCAGAGGTGCCAGGCGCCGTCGGCGGATTGGAATACGCAGTGGTCGACGCATTCGTGGGGCGGTGCGCCGGGGGCGGGCGGTGGGAGGAGGCCGGCCAGGTAGGGGCTGGGGCCGATGATCCAGGAGGGGCCGTCGAGGACGGGGCGGAGGGGGGGGTAGGCGGTCATAGGCGCTCTCTCTTTCCGGGCGCACAGCCGTGCGCTGCTATGGTCACGAATGGGGCGTGATGATGGCGTCTTTCCAGCGCGGCCCTGCGATGGGCGAGGGCGGCAGCAGGCGGATCCAGGGCTGTGCCAGCCGGTGCCTGCGCTCATAGTAGAGAGGCAGGATCACGGCCTGTTCCTGGACCAAGATCTGTTCCGCGCGGCGGTAGAGGCCCATCCGCGCTTCCTGGTCGGTTCGCCGCCGGGCTTGTTCGACCAGGCGAACGTATTCGGCGTTCGACCAGTTCCCGGTGTCCCACGCGAGCCCGACCCGCAAAAAGTTGTCGGGGTCGGGATAGTCGGCGGCCCAGGCCATGACAAAGAGGTGCGGCGGCGCGGCCCGCAGTTCATCGAGGTAGTGCGCCCACTCGACCGCTTGCCAGGTCATCTCGATACCCAGCTTCTGCTGCCACTGGGCTTGCAGGTAGGCCAGGTCGGGGCGAGAGCCGAGAGGTGCCCGGGCGCTCAACCTGGGAAAGCCGCGCCCGCCCGGGTAGCCCGCTTCGGCCAAGAGGCGGCGCGCCTGATCGGGGTCGTGTGGGAGGCCGATCCCCAGCGTGTGGCCGGGCATGCCGGGCGGCACAAAGCCGCCGGTGGCCGGCGAGACGTAGCCCATCGAGACGACCTCGGCCAACGTCTCGCGATCGATGGCTACTCCAAAGGCGCGTCGCACCCGCGGATCGTCAAAGGGGGGGCGGCCGAGATCGAGGCCGATGTATTGGGTGGAGAGGGCCGGGAAGGAGGCGTACTCGTCGGCGTGCTGCTGCCGGGCCTGCTCCATGTCGGCGGGCGGGAGGGTCAGGACGTCGATGTCGCCAGCCCGGTAGATCTGCAGGGCGGTTGCGGGCTCAAAGATGCCCAGGGTCAGTTCGATACGCTCGACGTTGCCGCGAGCGTGGGCACGGCCGTGGTAGGCAGGGTAGCGGGCGAGGACGAGGGAGCGGCCCGGCTGCCAGCTCACCAGGCAAAAGGGACCGTTGGTGACGAACGGCGCGCCCTCGGCCCACGCGCTGCCGCGCGCCTCGATGACGTGCCTGGGCACCGGATAGCAGGCGCTCTGGGCCAGCAGGCTGAGAAAGTAGCCGGTCGGGCCCTCCAGTTCGACCCGCAGGGTGCGATCATCCAGGGCAAAGACGCCGACGGCTTCTCGCCCGGCCTCCTGGCGGTGGTAGGACCTGGCTCCACGAATGTCGTAGAGCAGGCTGGCCTCGGGCGACCCGGTGGCCGGGTCCAGGGTGCGTTTCCAGGCGGCCTCAAAGTCGCCTGCTGTTACCGGGACACCGTCGCTCCAGCTCACGTCGTCGCGGAGGTAAAAGAGAAAGGTTCGCCCGCCGTCGAGGACCTCCCAGCGATGGGCGACATCGGGCACGACATTTTCGTCGAGGTCGAGGGTCACCAGGCCGCTAAAGAGCTGGTCGATCAGGTTGATCGAGGTGGCGTCGTCGGCCATGGTCGGATCGAGGGTCGGCGGGTCGTTCCAGAGGGCTCTGAAGGCGTGTGGCGCGGGGGGCAGCGGGTCCGCCGGCAGGGCCTCGGCTGCTTGCTTCCAGAGGACAAAACCTTGCTCGTAGGCCTGGCGCGACCGTACAAAGTCAAACGCGGTGTGGTAGGTCAGGCCCAGCTTCATCAGGGTCTGCGCGGCCCGTTCGTGCTGTCCCAGGTCTTTGAGGAGGGCCAACGCGCGCTGGTAGGCGTCGATGGCTTCGGCGTGGGCGTAGGCCAGGCGCGCCTGGTCGCCGGCGCGCAGCAGGTATTTTACGGCTTGGCCCGGCTCTTGCGCGCGCTCCCAGTGGTAGGCGAGGAGGCCGACCTGCTCCTGGACCCGCTCGGGAAAGAGGCGCTCGAGGGCCTCGGCCACCTGGCGGTGAAAGAGGCGGCGCTCTTGCTTGAGGAGCCCGTTGTAGGCGGCCTCCTGCGTCAGTTGGTGCTTGAAAATGTACTCGAGTTCGGGGAAGCGTGCCCGCTCGCGGATCATTTCTTCGCGCTGCAGGGTGAGCAGGTGCTGGTCGAGCGCGTGTGCCTGGCTGGGCGGTACGATCCGGGCGGCAATTTCGGCCAGCACGCGGTAGAAGAAGAGCCGCCCGATGACAGAGGCGAGTTGCAGGACGCGCTTGCTTTCGCGGTGCAGGCGATCGATGCGGGCGGCGAGCACGCCGTGGAGCGTGTCGGGGATGGCGATCTCGGACACGTCGCGCGTCGCGCGCCAGGATCCATGCACCTCGTCGTGTGCGATGGCCCCTTCGTCCACCAGGGAACGGAGGATCTCTTCGACGTAAAAGGGGTTGCCTTCGGCGTGGCCAAGGATGCGCTCATGGAGGGCCTGGGGCAGGTCTTGTACGTGCAGCAGGTTGCCGACCAGTGCTTTGCTCTCGGCAGGCGAGAGCGGATCGAGGGCCAGGGCGGTGTGGCGGTGCGGGTATTCGCGGCTGGCGATCTCGATCAGCCGCCAACTGCCGTGGGTGCGGTCGGGGCGAAAGACGCAGATCAGCAACAGGGGGACGCGGTCGAGCAGGGGCAGAAGCGCCTCGATGAGTTCGAGCGAGGTGGGGTCGGCCCACTGCAGGTCTTCGCAGACGATGACGAGGGGATGGTGTTGGGCGTGGCACGCAACCCAGGCCTGGAGGGCGTCAAAGGTCCCTGCCTTGAGCGCTGCGCCGTCGAGTTGACGCAGCGCGGCCTCGTCTTGGGATTCGAGGGGGAGGGAGAGGAGCCGCTCCAGGTAGGGTAGGCGCTGGTCGAGGCGCTCGAAGCCGAGGGTGCGAGCCCGATCACGCTGGGCTGTGCGGACGGTGCCGGGCGCGGCGTCGGCGGACACGCCGGCGAACTCGCGCAGGATCTCGATCCAGGGCAGGTAGGCGATGGACGCGCCGTAGGAGAGGCAGCGGCCTTCGACCCAGCGGGGGGGCGCGAGAACCGCGTCGGGCGCGAGAACCGCGTCGGGCGCGAGAACCGCGTCGGGCGCGAGAACCGCGTCGGGCGCGAGAACCGC
>JAFGIA010000309.1 GCA_016929795.1 Anaerolineae bacterium | reverse complement strand
TAGCCATAGATGCGCGCCACCTCTTCAATCAAGTCCGCCGGGTACTCGACGTCGAGGCGGTGATCGGGCACAGTGGCGCGGATCGTATCTGTCCCGACGCGCTCCACCTTGAACTCGAGGCTCTCCAGGATCGCTCTGACCTCGTCCATATCGAACTCAATGCCCAGGTTACGCATCACCTCTTGCGCCGTCAATTCCACGACGGCGGGCACCGGCTGCACCGGGTAAGTATCGACGAGCTGGCGCGAGATAGTGCCTCGGGCGAGTTGACGCATCAGCTCGCTGGCGCGGCGCGATCCGAGCTCTGCCAGCGTCGGGTGAATACCACGGCCAAAACGAGCCGCCGCCTCGCTCGGCAGCTTGAGCTCTTGCGCCGTGCGCCGGATGCTTATGAAATCGAAATTCGCCGCCTCGAGCAGGATGTTGCGCGTGTTGTCGTCGATCTCGGTCTCGAGGCCCCCCATCACCCCGGCAATGCCGATCGGGCCGGCTGTGTCGGTGATCAGCAGCGTGTCCTCACTGAAGGTGCGCAGTACGTTGTCGAGCGTCATCATCGTCTCACCGGGATAGGCACACCGCACAATGATCGTCGGCTTGCCACCGCCAGCACGTGCCACCAGCTTGTCATAGTCGAACGCGTGCAGCGGCTGCCCATACTCCAACATAACATAGTTGGTGATGTCGACGATGTTGCTGATCGGGCGCATCCCGGCAAGGCGCACGCGGTCCTGCATCCAGGCCGGCGCCGGTCCGATCTCGACGTCGCGGATCACGCTGGCGGTGAAGCGGGCACACAGGTCGGGGTCCTGGATCACGACGTTCACCAGATCCGCTGCTGGCGGCCCCTTGGCCGTCCAGCTCGTGTCGGGGTAGCGCACTTGTTGCCCCGTCAGCGCCGCCACCTCGCGCGCCACGCCGAGCATGTTATATGCGCGCGCCAGGTTGGGCGTCAGGTCGAGGTCGAGCACCACGTCGCCGAGATAGTCGGCCAGCGGCATGCCCACAGGCGCCTCAGGGGGCAGGAACATAATCCCCTCGTGTGCGTCCGACAGCCCCAGCTCTTTCTCCGAGCAAACCATAGCGCGCGACGGCACCCCCCTGATCTTGGTGCGCTTGAGCCGCATCTTGACAAACCCCTCCTGGTGCCCGTCGTACAGTTCGGCCCCCTCCATCGCGAACGCCACCTTCAGGCTTGTGGGTCCGGCCCCCTTGTATGGGAACAGGTTCGGCGCCCCGGTGACGCACTGCTCGATCTCGTCGCCGCCATACGCCACGTCGGCCAGCACCAGCCTGTCGGCATCCGGGTGAGGGCGCACCCCAAGCACCTCGCCGACGACGATCTTTTCCCTGTCCCACCAGTCGCCGATCCGTTCCACCGCCCCCACTTCGAGCCCTGCCAGCGTCAGTCGCTCGATCAGATCCCCGATCGGGATCGTTATGTCTACATAGTCCTTTAGCCACTTGATCGGTGCTTTCATAGTTGCTCTCCCGGTTAGTATATTGGTAGATTGGGGATTGGTAGATTGGTCAAGAGCAATCTACCAATCTAGTGGTCTACCCGCCCCTAGAATTGTTCAAGGAACCTCACATCATTTTCATACAACATCCGAATATCAGGCACCCTGTACCAGAGCGCCGCGATGCGGTCGACGCCCGCCCCGAACGCAAACCCGGTGTGGACGGCGGGGTCGATGCCGCCGTTGCGCAGCACCGTCGGGTGGACCATGCCGCCGGGGATAACCTCCACCCAGCCGCTCTCCTTGCACAGCCGGCAGCCGGCTCCACCACACACCGTGCATTGCAGGTCGGTCTCGATGCTCGGCTCGGTGAACGGGAAATAGTGGCCGCGAAACCGGAGCCGAACGTCCTCACCAAAAAGCAGGCGCGCCAGCCCACTGATCGCGCCGAATAGGTCGCCCATGCGGATGTGGCGGCCGACGGCTAGCCCTTCGAGCTGGTAGAACATGATGTTGTGCGACGCATCAGGCTGGTCATAGCGATAGCAGGCGCCTGGCACCACGGCACGCACCGGCGCACCGGTCTGACGCATCACACGCACCTGTGCCGGCGAGGTGTGCGTGCGCAGCAACACGCCTGGATCTGTCGCGTAGAAGGTGTCGTGGCTGTCACGCGCCGGATGGTAGGGCGGCATATTGAGCAGCCCAAAGTTGTATTCGTCCGTCTCGACGTCGCGCCCTTCGAAGGGCTGAAAGCCCATCTGCGCGAACGCAGCCAACATCCGGCGCATGGTAGCCCTGACGGGGTGCAGGCGGCCTGCCGCCGGTTGCCGTCCCGGCAGCGTCACGTCGAGCGCCGGTGCCTCCGGCGCGCTCCGCAGCGCCTCCTCGCGCGTCGCCGCCGCCAATTCCAGGCGCTGTTTCAGCGCGTTGGCGCGCCGGCCCGCCTCGGGGCGCTCGGCCACGGGCAGCACCCCAAGCCCACGCAGCCGCTCGGTGACCGCTCCGTGGCGGCCCAGGTAACCGCGCCGCCAGGCAGCGAGCGCGTCCGGCGTCTCGACCGCGTCGAGGCGAGCCATCGCCTCACGTTCCAATTCTTCCAGATTTCCGTTCATCGTTCATCCTCCCTCTGCGCTTTGGGACCGGACGGAGGGCCGAGGCGGGCGGACAGATCTCCCATTACCTGCCCCCGACTCGCAGGGCCTCAGCCCCACCCGCAAAGGTGAACGCATAAACTCTAATCTCTAACATCAGATCTCTAGAACTGCTCCAAGAAACGCAGATCATTGCCCCAGAAATACCGAATATCTTCGATCCGGTGCTTTAACATGGCGATCCGCTCAGGCCCCATGCCAAACGCAAACCCGGAATAGACGTCTGGATCGTAGCCGCCGTAGCGGAGCACAACAGGGTGGACCATGCCGGCGCCCAGGATCTCGAGCCAGCCTGTGTATTTGCACACGCGGCACCCCTTGCCCTTGCACAAGATGCAGTCCATGTCCACTTCAGCGCTCGGCTCGGTGAATGGAAAGTGGCTGGCGCGAAAACGGACCTTGCGCCCCTCGCCGAACATGCGCCGCGCAAAGTGAATGAGCGTCCCCTTCAGGTCGGCCATGGTAATCTGCTTGCCCACGGCAAGCCCCTCCACCTGGTTGAACATGATCTCGGAGCGGGCCGTGATCTGCTCATAGCGGTAGCACATGCCCGGCAGGATGACACGCACCGGCTCCGGGTAGTACTCGCGCATGGCGTGCACCTGGCCCGGCGATGTGTGGGTGCGCAGGATGACACCTGGCTCTGTAGTGTAGAAGGTGTCCCACATGTCACGCGCCGGGTGGTGCGGCGGCATGTTCAAGAACTTGAAGTTATAGTCGTCTGTCTCGACGTCACGGGCGCGATACACCTGGAAACCCATCTCGGCAAAGATGGCATAGATCTCGCGCAGCGTGCTGGTGGATGGGTGGAGACGCCCCGGCTGCCTCCGCCTGCCTGGCAGCGACACGTCGACGGCGTCGGAAGCGAGCGACCGCGCCTGGCCCTCTTCCTTGAGTGCCGTAGCCCGCGCCTGGTGCGCTGCCTCGAGCGCCTGCTTGATCTCGTTGGCGCGCCGCCCGTAGGCTGGGCGCTCCTCGGGCGGCAGCGTACCCACCGCCCGCACTGCCTCGATCACGCGCCCGCCGCGTCCCAGGTAGGCCGACCGCCACGCGGTGAGTGCCTCTTCGCTCTCCAACTGCTCCAGCGCCTCCTGCGCTTCCACTTCCAGCTTTTCCAATTCCTCAGCCATACTCCCTCCACGAATCTTGAATCGCAAATCAAAAATCGCTCTCGTCCCCCAGGGACGAGAGCGATTGGCTCCCGCGGTACCACCCCACTTGACCGGTCCTGGCGGCACAGCGCCCGGCCCGGCCCTCTCATTACGCCGACAACGTGCGTGCCAGCACGCATACGCGATCGACTGTCCGGGTAACGGTGGACTTCCGGAGCGGGCTACTCTCCAATTTCTAATCTCTAATTCGATTTCACCCGTCGGCTCGGGAGCGAACTTCTGCGGGCTCTTTCCCGGCAGGGCTTGCAGTCTATGACCCCGCCTCCCTGGTGGCCTTCCCCCGCGTACTCCTCTCCGTCATCGCCTTTCGCTTTTCGGTTGGCGGGAGTTATTATATCCAACTGGAGCCATTTGTCAAATCAAGTAAACCAGGTTTTTAAGTAAACAGGCTTACTTGACACTCCCCCATCTATGTGCTAGACTAGCGCAGACACTAGATGGAGGCAAAAGTTGGATACACGAACAATTATGCGCTGGGCGGCATACCTGGTCATCGCCTCACTTGTCGCCTTTTTTGTATATAACCAATTCAGTGCGCGCGCACCAGAGGAGGAAATGATCTCGCTCCAGTCACTCGCCAGCGAGATCAAGGCAGGGGAGGTCGCCACCATCACGATCGAGGATCAGACGCTGTACGTGGAGCGGACGGACGGCGCCCTGGCACGCTCGACCAAAGAGCCGGATACCAGCCTCGTCGAAACACTGGGCAACCTGGGTGTAACAAGCGAGCAACTCCAGCAGGTAGAAATCAACGTAGCACGGCCGAGCGGCATTCTCAACTGGCTCGGGACGATTAGTTGGCTGCTAGGCCTGGTGATCATCACTGTCTTTTTCCTCTTTGTGTTTCGCCAGGCGCAAAGCAGCGGGAACCAGGCACTCTCCTTCGGCAAAAGCCGCGCACGCATGTTCAGTGGTGAAAAGCCGACGATCACATTTGATGACGTGGCAGGCGTGGAAGAAGCCAAGCAGGAACTGGCCGAGGTGGTCGAGTTTCTCAAAGAACCGCAAAAGTTCATCGCGCTCGGCGCGCGCATCCCAAAGGGGGTGATTCTGATGGGCGCGCCAGGCACAGGCAAGACCCTGATGGCCAAAGCCGTATCGGGCGAGGCGGGCGTGCCCTTCTTTTCGATTTCCGGCTCCGAGTTCGTCGAGATGTTTGTCGGCGTCGGTGCCAGCCGCGTGCGTGACCTGTTTGACCAGGCCAAGCGCAACTCACCGTGCATCGTCTTTGTCGACGAGATCGACGCGGTGGGCCGGCATCGCGGCGCAGGGCTGGGCGGATCGCACGACGAGCGCGAGCAGACCCTGAACCAGATCCTGGTCGAGATGGACGGATTCGACACCGATACCAACGTGATCGTCATCGCCGCCACCAACCGGCCCGACATTCTCGACCCGGCACTGCTCCGGCCCGGCCGGTTCGACCGGCGGGTGGTGCTCGACCGGCCCGACATGAATGGCCGCGAAGAGATCTTGCGTGTGCACGTGCGCGGCAAGCCGCTGGGGCCCGACGTCGACCTGGCGGCACTGGCCCGGCAGACCCCCGGCTTTGTGGGCGCCGACATCGAGAGCCTGGTCAACGAGGCAGCGATCCTGGCGGCGCGTGCCAACAAAAAGACGATCGACATGGTCGAGTTTCGAGAGGCGATCGACCGGGTAATCGCCGGCCCCGAGCGTCGCAGCCGGGTGATTACCGACGAGGAAAAAGAAATCGTCGCCTACCACGAGGCAGGCCACGCCCTGGCCGCCGCCGTCACTCCCCTGGCCGACAAGGTACGCAAGGTGACCATCATCGCGCGCGGCATGGCCGGCGGCTACACCATGATCCTGCCCGACCAAGATCGCTACCTGGCCAACCGCACCAAGTTCGAGGCGGAGCTGGTGACGATGCTCGGCGGCAGGGCAGCCGAGGAAGTGGTGTTCCACCGCGCGACGACAGGGGCCAGCAACGACCTGGAGCGCGCCACCGAGCTCGCGCGCAAGATGGTTATGGAATATGGCATGAGCGACGAGCTGGGGCCAATGACCTTTGGCGAGAGAGAAGAGCTCGTCTTTCTCGGGCGCAGCATGTCGGAGCATCGCAACTACAGCGAGTCGGTGGCACGTCGCATCGACTCGGAGGTCCGCGAGATCATCCAGCGTGCCCACAGGCGCGCACTCGACGTGATGGAAACCCATCGCGACATGCTCGACAAGCTGGCGCAGGAGTTGATCCGGACAGAGACGCTGGCTGAGGCTGAATTCGAGGCACTGCTGGCACCGGTGATGACAACGGCATAGCCTGTCGCATTGGAACCATCCAGGTTGTGCGTTTGCGCTCTTGGAAAAATCCTGGTATAATTGGTATCCACTACCACTCGAGGAAGCAGTAGGCAAGGAGGATAGGCACGGTGTCCGAGTCCAAATACGAAAAGAGCGGCTATTGTTACCCGAACCTGATCGCGAAAATCTATTTGCAGTCGATCGAAGAGATCATGGGGACGAATGGCATCAAGGCGCTCCTCAACATGGCAGATATGAAACACCTGATTGACAACTTTCCCCCGGGCAACCTTGCCAAGGAGTTCGACTTTGTCGACTTTGCCCGGCTGAACGAAGGGATGGAGATGATGTATGGCCCGCGCGGTGGACGTGCCCTCGCGCTGCGTGCCGGGCGAAAGGCATTTGATCAGGGCTTGAAGAACTTTGGCGCCATGGTCGGCGTGGCAGATCGTGCCTTTCGTATGCTCCCACTCAAGATCAAAATGAAGGTGGGCCTAGGTGCCATGGCCAAGGCTTTTTCTACCACGAGTGATCAGGTCAGCTATGTGCGCGAGGAGGCAGATCATTTTGTGTACGTTATCGAGCGTTGCCCCGTGTGCTGGGGACGCACCGCGGATGGCCCCATCTGCCATGCGGCGCTCGGCATCATCCTGGAAGGGCTCAATTGGGGGACCGGTGGGAAAAAGTTCAAAGTGGCCCAGGTGACGTGCCACGCCGCCGGGGACCCATCCTGCGACTTTACGATTTCCAAGGAGCCTATCGAATAGGCCCACATGGTGTGATGTGCGCTGCAAACCCTTGCCGGTCTCGAGGGTTTGCAGCGCATTTGTTTTCCACCACGCCCCCGTTTCCCGCTTCTGATCTGATGGCGCACCTCAAAAAACGCCCTGTCCTCTTCCTTGCACTGGCCCTGGCCATCGCGGCCTGTTGCTATTTCGCGATCTGTGGGCTCGTCGGATTGAGCCTGGGGCAAAGCGCACAGTCGCCAGGCGGGCAAGATGGCGTAATTCTTGACCCCACCCCACAGTCGACGCCGGTGCGGCGCGAGCCCCTGAACGCAGAGGAGGAAACGGCCACCACACTGCGCACAGCCGAGCTGCCTCAGCGCGACCTCATCGATCTTGCGCAACGGCTGGGCGGCCTGGCGACCCTGCCCCAGCCGACGGCCGCCCCACCCCCAGCGTACGATCCGGGTGACAGGCTGACCTTCTGGGTGCATGACGTATCGAACAACGAGTTTTCCAGTGCAACGGCGATCTTGCGCTACGAGACACCCCACGCCTACTGGTGGGTGCAAGAAGAATACACCCTCGAGGAGGAGGACCTGGCACGCTCCGCTCTTCATTTCGAGGAGCAGACCTACCCGACAGTGCGCCGCCTCTTTGGCAGCGAGCCGTTGCCAGGGATCGACAACGACCCGCACGTCTATCTCTTTCTCGGCAATGTGCCAGGGGTCGCCGGCTATTTTTCTGGGCCTGACGAGTACCCGGCGATCGTGCGCAGCTACTCGAACGAGCACGAGATGTTTTACATCAACCTCGACAACGCCCTCCCCGGCACCGAGTATTTCGACGGCATCCTGGCCCACGAATTCCAGCACATGGTTCACTGGGCCATGGACCGTGACGAGGATACGTGGGTGAACGAGGGCCTATCCGAGCTGGCCGCCGACATGAGCGGCTACGACGTCGGCGGATCGGACCAGGTCTTTTCCTCATCGCCCGATACTCAGCTCACCACCTGGCCCGAGCTGGAGGATTCGGGCGCCTACTATGGCGCCAGTTATCTCTTTCTCGCCTACTTTCTCGACCGCTACGGCGAGGAGGCAGTGACGCAGCTCGTCGCCGAGCCGGCGAACGGCGCCACAGGCTTTGAGGCAGTGCTGGCCGAGGTCGATCCAGGCCAGACGTTCGACATGCTGTTTGCCGATTGGATCATTGCCAACTACCTGGACGACGAGGACGTGGCCGGTGGGCAGTACGCCTACCGGCGCCTGGATCCGCGCCGTCCTGTGCATAGCGCGCGCCACGAGACCTATCCGATTGACAGCCGCGCCGCCGTCGCTCAGTATGCCGCCGATTATGTCCTGCTCCAAGGCGAAGGGGACCTCACCGTCCACTTTGAGGGCAGCACGCTCGTGCCCGTGGTGGGCAACGAGGTGCACAGCGGGCAATACCAGTGGTGCACGCTGCGCGGCGACGAGGGAGACGCGACCCTGACGCGCGCGTTCGACCTGTCCGGTGTGACAGCCGCCACCCTGACCTCCTGGATCTGGTACGACCTCGAAGTCGACTATGATTATGCCTACGTAGAGGTATCGACAGACAATGGCGAGACGTGGACCCTCCTGTCGAACGACGACACGACGACGAGCGATCCCAACGACTCCAGCTATGGCCCCGCCCTCACCGGGCTGAGCGGCGGCGGCGACGAGCCGCGGTGGACGGAGCAACACTTTGACCTGACGCCCTACACCGGTGCCAACGTGCTCATCCGCTTCGAAGTGATCACCGACGAAAGCGTCAACCACCCCGGGATCTGCATCGACGACGTGTCGGTTCCCGAGATCGGCTTCCAGGACGGCGCCGAGGAAGGGGCCGGCAAATGGCAGGCCGCCGGCTGGGTGCGCATCACCGACGACATTCCCCAGGATTTCATCGTGCAGCTCATCACCTTTCGTGACCACCAGGTGGACGTGGAGCCGGTGGTGCTGAGCACCCTGAACCGCGGCTCGGTGAACATCAGCGGACTGGGCGATCAAGTCGACCGTGCCGTGCTCGTCGTCGCCGCCGTGGCGCCGGTGACGACAGAGCCGGCGACGTACAACTACCGGATCACCACCACGATCGGCGCTTCTCTCTCATTCCTCGATCCAATGCACTGGTTATTCGCCATCCCCTTCCCTCGATAGCTGCCAGCGCTCCACCCTGTTGCATCTTTGTCTGCGCAATGGTATAATTGAGCCGACAGACGAGTCTGGAGATCAGAGTGTAGACCATGTGGCAGTTACACCCATGGCAAGAGCGGAGTTGAGCTGATCAGTGAGCAACCGTCCTTTGCAGCTTCACCTGCCCCAGTTGGAGCCCGTCGAGCCGCGGGCCAATGGCCTGATCAACCAACTCGACCCCTCCGATCGGGCGTTTCACGCCTGGTATCGCTTTGTCCTCTCCTTCCCGCCCCACCTCGTGCGCGACTACCTGGCCGATTTCGGACTGACCCGCGGCCAAACCGTGCTCGACCCCTTCTGCGGGACCGGCACGACCGTCGTCGAGGCCAGGCTGAACGGTCTGGCCTCGTTCGGCATCGAAGCCATGCCCTTCTCTCACTTTGCCAGCTCCGTCAAGGTCAAATGGGACATAGACGCGGACGCACTCCTCGCCCGCGCCGCGGCTGTTGCCGCTTGGGCGCGTGCCGAACTGGCGCGACAGGGAATCGACGATTCCCGATCTTATCCAGGCGACATCGATCGACTCGACCTGATGCCCCTGGATACAGCCGCCCGCAAGCTCCTCATCAAAAACTCGATCAGTCCATTGCCCCTCCACAAAGCGCTCATCCTGCTAGATATTCTGAACCGCCGCTGTGCAGCAGCGCCAGAATATCAGCACATGGTCCTCGCCCTGGCAACGGCTCTCGTCGGCTCGATCAGCAACCTGCGCTTTGGACCCGAGATCGGCGTGGGCAAACAAAAGAGGGACGTGCCGGTGATTGCCAGTTGGCTGGCCGAAATCGAGCGGATGGCCGCTGACCTGCACCTGGTGCAAGGCCGATCGTTCCCCGACGCGCGCGTGCTCCTGGGCGACACGCGCCAGATCGGCGCGCTCCTCGATCCCGAATCCGTCGACGCGGTCATTACCTCCCCGCCCTATCCCAACGAAAAGGACTATTCACGCACCGTGCGGCTCGAATCGGTCCTGCTCGGATTGGTGACAAGCAAAGAGTCGCTGCGGGCGTTCAAACAAGATCTCGTCCGCTCCAACACACGGAGTGTCTACAAGGACGACCAGGATGACACCCTCGTCGCCGACCACGAAGGCATCCAGCGCCTGGCCGAGGAAATCGAAGAACGGCGCATCCAACTGGGCAAGACATCGGGGTTCGAGCGGCTTTATCCCAGGGTGACGCGCCTCTACTTTGGCGGCATGATGCGCCACCTGGCCGATTTGCGCACCGTGCTGCGTCCAGGTGCACAGCTTGCCTACGTGGTTGGTGATCAGGCATCCTACCTGCGCGTGATGATCCGCACCGGACAGCTCCTGGCCGAAGTGGCGCGCGATCTAGGCTATGAAGTGGCGCGCATCGACCTGTTTCGGACACGGTTTGCGACTGCGACCCAGCAGGAGCTGCGCGAAGAAGTCGTCGTGCTCCGTTGGCCCAAGAAAGGAATGTGGATGATGACCCACAAGCTCAACCGCTATCAACAGCTTGTCGAAAAGATCTTTCTGGATCGCTATCGTGAAGGAGATCGGGAGGTGTCCTTCGAGCGAGCCGACCTCGAGCAGGCAGCCAGCGAGCTGGACATCAAGCTGCCCAAGAACCTGGGCGACATCATCTACTCCTTTCGCTACCGCACCGAGCTGCCCGACTCGATCCGCGACCGGGCGCCCGAAGGTGAAGAATGGGTGATCCGGCCCGCCGGGCGCGGCCGCTACGAGTTCGCGCTCGCCAAATCGGCGCGCATCGTGCCCAGCGCCATGCTGGCCCAGATCAAGATCCCCGACTCGACACCCGGCGTGATCGCCAGGTACGCCCTCGACGACGAACAGGCGCTGTTGGCCAAGCTGCGCTACAACCGGCTGATCGACCTCTTTACCGGGCTGACCTGCTACCCGCTGCAAAGCCACCTGCGCACGACCGTGGCCGGTGTGGGCCAGGTGGAGACCGACGAAGTGTACATCGGGCTCGACAAGCGAGGAGTGCATTACGTGCTGCCGGTCCAGGCCAAGGGCGCAAGAGATTGGCTAGGAATTGTCCAGGTGGAACAAGACTTTGCCCTGTGCGCGCGCAAATTCCCGGGGCTGGTCGTGCGCCCCATCGCCGCGCAGTTCATGGCCGATGACGTGATCGCCCTGTTCGAGTTCGT
The DNA here is from genome assembly GCA_016929795.1 of Anaerolineae bacterium. The sequence continues at coordinate 17,750 of JAFGIA010000309.1, read as the reverse complement.
GCCTACCGATGAAGGGGTGCGCGTGTCTTCCGAAGCACACTACCACCTGGTCCGGCCTGAGGAGCTGTCTGCGGACGAGCTGCAAAAGTATCGCGCGCGCCTTGTCACATAGCCATACGATTGTGCAATCAGAGGCACAATCGTATGGCTAGTCCATGCTTGCCGTTCAAGGTGCGTTGCACCTGGCCACTGCACCGTCCCCCATACTTGACATTTACATTATAGCCACCGGGTAAACGATCAAACAGCCGAACAGTAGCGGGAACCTTTTTCCCTGGCATCACGTCTTGTAGGTACAAGTAGCCGGTGACAGGCAACCAGTTGTCGCGCCAGACTCGTTGACCACAGGAGGAGAAAAATGCCATTCGCTGCTCATAGGTCTCGTAGGCCCCTCTATCTGGCTCTCGCTCTTTTGCTCGTCGTCGCCATGTGCGCCCTCGCCGGCGGCGTCATCTATGCCCTGCGCCTGCCCGACAACCTGGGCGACCAGGAAACGCTCATCGTCGGCCAGAGCCGGCTGGAGCCCGGCGCGCCCGGCACGCTGCACGTGCGCGTGCAGCACGCTGGCGACCAGCAGCCAGTATCCGGCGCCGACGTCGAGGTCCGCCTGCAGCCGGCCGACGGCGGGCGCAGTGAAACGCTCTTTACCGGCACCACCGCCGGCGATGGCACCCTGGTCGCCGCGTTTACAGTGCCCGACGTAGACGATCCGGCCCAGGAGATCGTCGTCGAGACCCGCTCGCGCCTGGGCCATGACGAGCTCACCCAGCCCGTCACCGTCGAGCGCAGTTACAAGGTACTGCTCACCACCGACAAGCCGATCTACCAACCGGGGCAGCAGATCCTGATCCGCGCGCTGGCGCTGGGCGCGTTCGACCGCACACCGGCTGCAGGCAGCCCGGTCGAGGTCACCGTCGCCGATGCCAAGGGAAACAAGGTGTTCCGCCAGACGGCGACGACGTCCGAATTTGGCATCGCCTCGTGGACCTTCCAGCTCGCCGCCGAGGGCAACCACGGCAACTACAAGATCAGTGCGACGCTCGGCGACACATCGAGTGAAAAGACGGTTGTCGTCAAGCCCTACGTCCTGCCCAAGTTCAAGGTGAGCGCCACAACGGACGCCGATTATTACCGGCCCGGGCAAGAGGTGACGGGCCAGGTGTCGGCCGCCTACTTTTTCGGCAAGCCCGTGGACGGCGGCGAGGTGCACATCACCGGTTGGGTGTACGATGTTGAGCGCTACCAGGTGCTCGATCTGGCCGGCCAGACCAGCCCCGACGGCGCCTTCGAGTTCAGCTTCCCCCTGCCCGACTATTTCGTCGGCGCTGCCGAGCAGGGCGTGGCAGATTTCATCCTGGAGGTGGCGGTCACCGACGGCGCGGCGCACACCGAGCAGGTGAGCCTGCGCCTGCCCGTGGCGCAGCAGGGGATCGTAATCGAGGCCGTGCCCGAAAGTGGGCAGCTCAAGCCGGGCCTGGAAAACGTCATCTACCTGCTCACCGCCTACCCCGACGGCAGCCCGGCCGAGTGCGACCTGGCGGTGACCATTGAGGGGCGCGAGTACCAGGCGCACACCGGCCCCTACGGCCTGGGTGAGGTACGCGTCACACCCCAGTCCCCCTACAACGAGCTGTGGGCAACGGCGCGCGATGCCCTGGGACACCAGGGCGAGGCTTATCTCTACTTTGAGGGGGATTGGACCAGCAGCTACGTGCTACTTCGGCCCGAGCGCGCCACGTACGACGTGGGCGATACAATGAACATCCAAGTGCTGGCGACAGACCCGGTAGGCACCGCCTACCTCGACGTCACGCGCGAGGGGCAGACCCTCTCCACGCGGGCCCTCGATCTACGTGATGGGCAGGCAATGGCCGCCGTCGATCTGACACCCGACCTGTACGGCACCCTGTCGTTGCACGCCTACATCCTGCGCCCGTCGGGCGAGATCGTGCGCGACACGCGCCTGATCGTCGTCGAGGCCGCGGCCGACCTGAGCCTCGACGTGCGCCTCGACCGCGACACCTACCTGCCGGGCAACCTGGCACACCTGGAGATCGGCGTCACCGGCACCGACGGCACCGGCGTGCCTTCAGCCCTCGGCCTGGCCGTCGTCGACGAGTCGGTGTTCGCGCTCCAGGAGCAGGACCCCGGCTTTGCCCGGCTCTACTTCCTGCTCGAGCAGGAGCTGCTCGAGCCCAAGTTCGATCTCCACGGCCTGACACTCACAGAGATCATGGCCCAAGAAGAGGTGGCAGAAGCCGACAATACCCGCAGCCAGGCGGCCAAGGCGGCGCTCGCCGGGTTTGGCTCCGGTGGATTCGGCCTGAGCGCCAACTCGCACCTGGTGAAGCAGCGCGAGGCGGAGGCGCGCCAGGCCAGCCTGCTGGATGGCCTGAGCCGCACGCTCTACGTCCTGCTCCTGCTCATTCCCCTCGCCCTCGTCGTCGCCGTCGGCTACAGCCTGCGGCGCGACGGCGTGCTCGGCCGCTCGCTGGTGGTCGGAGCCGGCGTGCCCTTCCTGGTTGTGCTCTGGCTGGCGCTCATCCTGTGGGTGGTGCCGATCCCCGGCGCACCCTGGGCTGATACGCCGATCGACAAGCTGGGTTACCTGATCGAAGAACTCGGGCTGCTGCTCCTCTGCGTGGCAGGGCCGGCGCTCCTGGGCGGTATCGCCGGCACGATCGGGCTGGCGGTGCGCGCCGTGCGCCGCGACGAGGTACCGCTTGGCCTAGCAGTCGGCCTGCTGGTCGTTTACGCCCTGCTGCTGCCCCTCCTCTTTGTGACGATTGCAGCCGGCAACGTTGGGGAGCCGGCAACCGCGACGATCATTCTCTTTGTGCTCGGCTACCTGGCGCTGCCCCTCGCCTTTGGCGCCCGGGCGGCAGGGTTCGCCTTCCGGCGTGATAGGTGGGCACTCGCCGGTGCCGGGTTTGTGGCGCTCATGGCCCTCTTCCTGATCGCCGGCCCTGTGGCCGTGGTCGCGACGGTGGCCTCGAGTGCAATGATGAATGAGGGGGGTATGCTCGGCATGGAACCGCCGATGATGGTTGAGGAAGTGGCGTTCGATGCCGTCGTTCGCGGCGCCGCGCCGGCACCGACGCCGAAAGAGGCACCAGAGGCCGCCAAACAAGCCGAAGCCAGCACAGCGGGCGGAGAGGCGCAGGGCGGGGACTCGCCCCTGCTGCGCCAGTTCTTCCCCGAGACGATGTATTGGAACCCCGAGGCGGTGACCGGCGACGATGGCCGCTGGACCACCGACCTGGAGATGGCGCACACGATCACCACCTGGCGGCTGACAGCGCTCGCCAGCGCGCAGGACGGCCGCCTTGGCTCGGCGACAGCGCCGATCCGCGTCTTTCAGGACTTTTTCGTCGACATTGACCTGCCGCTGGCCCTGACGCAGGGCGATGAGGTGTCGATGCCGGTGGCAGTGTACAACTATCTTGACACAGGGCAGCAGGTACGGCTGGAGCTCGAAGCAGAGGAGTGGTTCGAGATGGTTGGCTCCGCCGAGCAGGTGGTTGACGTCGAGCCTGGTGACGTGACCGTGGTCTATTTCCCGATCAAGGTTGTCGCCACACAGGGTCGCTTCCGGCCGGTTGTGCATGCCACGGGCGAAAAGATGAGCGACGCCACCACGCTGCGCCACGACGTGCAAGTGGTGCCTGACGGCAAGCGCCTCGACCACACCCTGTCGGACCGGCTCACGGCGGAGGTCGACGCGACGATCTCGATCCCGGCCGAGGCGATCCCGGGCACAGCCCAGATCCTGGTCAAGGTCTACCCCGGCATCCTGAGCCAGGTGGTCGAAGGGCTGGAGGCGCTGCTGCGGATGCCCTACGGCTGTTTTGAGCAGACGAGTAGCGCGACCTACCCGAACGTGCTTGTACTCGATTACTTGAAGAACACGGGGCAGACGAGCCCGGAAGTACAGATGACAGCCGAGCAATATATCAACCTCGGCTACCAGCGCCTGACCACGTTCGAGGTGGCGGGCGGCGGGTTCAGCCTGTTTGGGTCGCCCCCGGCAGACAGGATGCTAACCGCCTACGGCCTGATGGAGTTCAGCGACATGAGCCGTGTGCACCCGGTGGACGAGGCAATGATCGACCGTGCGGCTGACTGGCTGCTGGCGCAGCAGGCGAGCGACGGAAGCTGGGAGAACGACCAGGGGCTGGTGCACGAGCAGTCGTGGTCGAGCCTGGGCAACGCCCGGCTGCCGGTGACAGCCTACATCGTGTGGGCACTCACCCAGGCAGGGTACGAGGACCAGGCAGGCACGCAGCGTGGGCTCGACTATGTGCGCGAGCTGTGGCGCGAGGCGGAGGACCCCTATGCGCTGGCGCTGGTGGCGAACGCGCTGGTGGAGGCGGACCCCGACGGCGGCGCGACAGAGCAAGCGCTCGACGCGCTGGCCGACATGGCCCAGATCGAGGGCAACGGGGCCTACTGGAAGAGCGGCGTGGCGACGTTCATGGGCGGCACAGGCCAGACCGGCTCGATCGAGACGACGGCGCTGGCAGCATACGCCTTTCTCAATGCCGGAGAGCACACCGAGCTGGCGAACCAGGCGCTGACGTACTTGATCCAGCAGAAAGACAGCTATGGCACCTGGCACTCGACGCAGGCGACGGTGCAGACGCTGAAGGCGCTGCTCCTGTCCGTCGCCAAGGGGGGCGAGGGAGCCGACGCGACGGTGCGCGTCAGCCTGAATGGCGAAGAGGTAGACCCGATCCAGATCACGGAGGAGAATTTCGACGTGGTCCAGTTCGTGAGCTTTACCGACAAGCCGGTGACCGGCGACAACCACCTGCGCATCGCCATCGAGGGCAAGGGCAACCTGATGTATCAAGTGAGCACGCATTACTATGTGCCGTGGGACAAGGTGCCTGCCTTCGTCGAAGGCGAGCCGCTGATGAACATCGACGTGGCCTACGACCGCACCGAGCTGGCGGTGAATGACACAGTCGAAGTGTCGGTGCGCCTCGAGCTGAAGCAAGGTGCAGCGCGCCAGGCAATCGTCGACCTGGGCGTGCCGCCCGGATTCGAAGTGGCGAGCGAGGACCTGGCCGACCTGGTGGCGCGCCACACGGACCTGCCGCAGGAGTACGAGGGAGCGAAAATCTCGCGCTTTGACCTGACAGGGCGGCAGATCATCGTCTACCTGGAGGACCTGAAGGCGGGGCAGGTGCTCGAGTTCAGCTACCGCATCCGCGCCCGCTACCCGATCAAGGCGCAGACGCCGCCGAGCAGCGCGTACGACTATTACAATCCAGGCATCAGCGCCATGTCGGCGCCGGCAAGTATCAAAGTGACGCCATAGGCCGCAAGATCGGGCAAGTTACGGCCGCGCGCAGGTTGAGCCTGCGCGCGGCCTTTTTCTTAACCTGATGTGCTGGTTACCTGACAAAGCTGGCCCAGGTTTCTTCGGTGCACCAGTCGAGATCGATGCGCCGCGGCCAGAAGGGAACCCAGCCGATGGTGTGCTGCCACAAGATCCAGTCGGCCCACGGAATGGGCAGATCTGGCTGCCCCACGTTCCAGTGTGCCACCCACAGGCCATACTGGCTGGCCCACGCAGCACCCACTCCAACCAGCGAGTGCCACTTGGAGCGCGAGGTGTAGACCAGGGGAGGGCGCCCCCATAACCAGGAGAAAGAATCGAGAAAGCCATGCACCATATCCTCGGTGGTTCCAGGCTTTTCGACACCGACGACAGGCGGCAGCTCGGTCAAAAAACCATTCGACTCAATCAGCGCTCGATAGTAGGTCGTTGCCTGCGCCACCGGGTCGCCGGGCTGTAGCGAGTGGTAGGTGCCGCGCAGCATCCTGCCCTCTGCGCCGCGCAGGTGCTCGGCACACACCGGGTCGACCTCGATCCCTGTGGAAGCGCGGACGATGACGAATTGCATCCCGGTATCGGCAGCCGCTGCCATATCGAGACCACGCTGATACTTGGATACGTCGAACCCTGGGATCATCCTTTCTCCTCCGTCGCCAACGATAGACACCAGCAAGGATCCGCGTCACTGACAGCGCCAGTATATCACCGAAACAGCAAGGAGTCAAGAAAGCGACACCGGCCACTGTACCGCGCTCCCCAGGTTGCGCAAGGCACAATCCAGAGGATTACAACATAGGCAACTCAGCCGAGGCCAGACGCGCCGATGAAGGCTTCCCCACGCGCCACCAGCTCGTCATGGCCATCCGGGGCTGGTGCTTCCGCCAGCAGCCGGATCGTGTGATCGCGCAGCACCTGGCCCGCCTCGGGCCGACCGCGCGCCTGCCACTCTTCGAGCGTCAGCTTGGGAAAGATGCGGCTCTGGTGGTAGGCGTGGCGCATCTTTTTAAGAGTTGACCTTGACGTCAGATAATCACCTCCCGGCCCCACTGCCGCGATCTCGGCCAGGCCCACCGCCTCGTCATTCAGATCAAAACCGTAGGCAAAGCGGCGCGCCTGCTCGATCACCTCGGCGGCGTACACGACGATCTCGGGTGAGAAGGCCTTCGACCCGAGATTATCGCCCACGAACGGCGCCAGCCCCACCTTGCCCACGCAGCTCGCCAGGTGGTTAACCCACTGGTGCCCGGCGGCGATCAGATCGGCACGCCAGCCCATGCCCGCGCCCGATGTTCCGACATGCGGCAAGCGGTAGTGCTCCATCATCTCCGCACATGCCAGGTCGATCACATAGCTGTGTGCATCGTAGAAACTACCCATACCACGCATATCAAAATAGGCAGGCAGGCAGCCGAGCAGCATTGGCGTTCCCTCACGCACCAACTGGCCGAGCACCAGCCCCGCCAGGAGCTCGGCGTTGAGCAGCGCCAGCGCGCCCGACGGTGAGATCGGCGTCGACGCACCGGCCATGCCATAGTTCGAATAGATGAACGGAATGCCCCGCGTGGCCGACAGGAATAGCTTGTCGGCGGTCCCCTCGTTAATCACCAACGGACTGATCGGGTTGAAATAGGGTAACACCCATGGCTGCTCACCCAGCCCACCTACCAGGTATTCAAGCAGGTCAATCACAAGGGGGAAGGCCTGTTCATCTGATACGAGAATCACAAGCGGCTTGGTCGTATTGGCGACCATGTCCAGGGTGCCGTACAGATCCGAGAGGTGGGGCGGCACATCCTGGACGATGCCGACGGTTGACACCACGTCGAACGCCGGCAGCGCCTCGCCCAGGCGCGCCATGAGTGCCATGTGCTCGCGCGCAAAGGGCACCACGTCGCCCGTCTCGGGCTGCTGGTAATAGAGCGACGTGACACCGATCCCAAAACGCGCCTCACCTGGTAATCGAAAGACGACGTCGCCCTTCCGGTTGTGCACCATCACCTCGTGTGGCGCGGCGCGCAGCGCCCACTCGACCAGCTCCGCAGGCAAGCGCACCATCCTACCGTCGACGCGCGACTGCCCGGCGGCGCGTGCCAGCAGGTTGAGCGCTCGCTCCGAATCAACGCGCACGCCCACCGTCGACAAGATACGCAGCGAGTGATCATGCACCTCCTCGATCTGGGCCGGGCTCAGCACCGTCAACGAGGGGCGGATGATGCTCGCCCGGCGCTGTGTGCGACGTGCAGGCCGCTGTCGGGCATAGTGTGCCAGTGCACGCTCCAGAAAATGCTGCCACACGTCGTCCGGCTGCCAGATGCGCGCCATGGTGCGCGTCGCCTCATCGAGCGGCACCCCTTCGATCACCACGCGGTAGAGCCACATGAAACATGATACCCGCATGTTCATGGCGCAGTGCACAAACACCTTCCGCCCATGGTGGCGCTCCATCGCGACGAAAAAACGCTCCACATCTTCCACCGTAGGTCGCTCCCACACCACGGGGATGTGCACGTACTCCATGCCGTGCGCCACCACCACGCCCGCCTCGTCAGCCAGCGCGCCGGTCGAATCGGGCATTGACAGATTGATCACCACCTCATAACCCGCCGCCGCCACCGCCCCCAACTGCTCGCGCGTCGGCTGTCCCGCTGTCCCCAGTTCGTCAGACACCGCCAAGAAGCTCGTGATCTCGCTCAGATCTACCCCCATCGCCCTCTCTCCTCAACTGGAAGGCTGGCCAGCCTTCCGATCTTTTAGCCTACCTGGCCATCAAGTCGGCAACTGTCCCGGCCAACAGCACCACCGCCAATCGCAGCGCCCGCTCGTCTATGTCAAACTCGGCAGTGTGGTGTCCCCACCCGCCCAGATCGGCCCCCAGGCCAATGTTGGTTGCCTGGCCGCCCCTCTCCTGAACACGCGTCATCATGTACGTGTAATCCTCACTGCCGCCGCTCTCTTCCGGCGCCCGCACCGATAGGCTGTCGATCCTCCTGGCGACAGCCGCCACCCGCTCCGCGAGCGCCTGGTCACTGTCGCCGCTCTGCGCCCCACCCATCTGCCAGATCTCGATCGTGCAGCCGTGCATCTCGGCCGCCGCGCGCAGTACCTGCTCTGCCTGGGTGACCATGTATTCGTTTAGGGCCGTCGTCTGCCCGCGCGTCTCGATCACCAGGCGCGCATGGCCCGGCACCACGTTCCGCCCCGTACCCGCCACCAGGCGCCCGACGTTGATACGCGTCGCGCCATCCCTATGTCGAGGAATCGCGTGCAGATTCAGCACCGCCGTCGCCGCCGCAAGGAGAGCGTTCTTGCCCTCATTCGGCGCACCGCCCGCGTGTGCCGGCGCACCGGTGATCAGCGCATCGAACTTGCTCGTGGCGAGAAAGCCGCTCCGCCCCGGCTCAACCTGGCCCACCTCCCACCCACTGTAGAGGTGCAGCCCCAGCAAATAGTCGACATCATCCACCACCCCGGCGGCGACCATCGCCTTTGCGCCGCGCACTCCCTCTTCCGCCGGCTGAAAGATCAGCTTGATCGTGCCGTGCAGCCTGCCGCGCAGATTCGAGAGCACCTCGGCCAGCCCGAGGCCGATCGCCGTGTGCCCATCGTGCCCGCACGCGTGGCACGCGCCCTCGTTCACCGACCGGAACCCCTCGCGCGCCGGCCTGTGTGCCTCACTCTTGCTCTCCACCAGGTCGAGGGCATCCATGTCGAACCGAATCGCCACGGTTGGCCGCAGCCCGAGCGTGCGCTCATCGCCAGCGCGCAGCACCCCCACCACACCCGTCAGGCCGCCGCGCATCGCTTCCAGATACTCTGCATCGCCGCCCTGCACCCGGGCCCGTTCTCGGTGCGCCTCCAGATCTTCTCCCGGCGGCAGGCCCATACGTGCATCCGAGTCGACCACCACACTGCCAGCGCTCACCTCCCACCCCAGCTCTGCCAGCCGCCGCGCCACGAGCGATGCTGTGCGAAACTCAGTCCAGCCTGACTCGGCGTGCCGGTGAAAATCGCGCCGGTAGGCCACCACCCTATTCTCAACCGCTTTCACAGCGCGCTCGATCTCGCGCATCCCCTCCCTGGACAGATCACCCATCAAACCCCCTCGGCGCATTCGTCGCCCCACTCTTCTAGCTCTGCACGTGCCACTGTCTCGTTGTCGGCTGCGAAATAGAACAGGCCACGCACCTGCTTGCCGGCAAGCACCCGCGGCAGCCAGTAAGTGCTGTCCGCCCACATCTCGCCGTACGGGATGGCGTCCACCGCGTACCAAGCCGGCACGATCTCGCGCCCTGCTGCCGGCACCCCCTGCCACTCCCAGGTGCGAAAAACGTACATCACCGTGCTCCAGTCGGGCCTGTGGGGAAAGCGAAAGTCGAGCGTGGCGGCCAGCTGCAACGCCTCGGGTCGCACGCGCAGCCCGATCTCTTCCTCTACCTCGCGCGCCGCCGAGGCAGCCGGCGTCTCGTGCACCTCGATCTTGCCACCTACCCCTGTCAGCTTGCCCGCCCCAAACCCCACCCGCTTGTGCCCGAGCAGCACCTCGCGCACCGGTCGGCCGATCAGTGGCAGTACGAGCGTCGTATCGACCATCAGCGTATCTCTTTCTTTCGCACGAATCGGTTCACACTGCTTCCTGTGACCCGAGATGCCTGCCGCCCTCATTGTACTCGAAAAGGCAAAGGCGGACAAGCACAAGGGACGATGGAGCACCGCCCCCCCTGTCATTGCAAGCGCGATCGCTGATCAGCTTGGGACACAGGTACTATTGACACCGGCTGCAATTGATGGTAGATTAATAATCCAGGAGGCGACCGCAGGTATTGGTTGACAGACATCCCTGGTCCGAGGACGAGAATCGGGCTGACGAAGAAAAGGTCATCCCATGGGCGGAAGGGAATGGGCTATGGGCCGCTGTGGCACGGGTCACGTCAGACTTGGCCGCCGTCGACGTGATCACCTTTTTTGCGCAAAATCCTTACGCCATGGACAACGCGCAGAGCATCGCCGAGCGCATCGGCCGTCGCTTAGAGTCCGTCGCCCCCATCCTCGAATCCCTCGCCCACGCCGGTTTTGTCGACCGCCTCGACCTCGATGGTGTCGTCATCTACCAGATGAACACCGACCCGCGTCGGCAGCAGACGCTGCAGCAGTACGTGACATGGCTGCAGGAAGCATACCACTGGGCGCGCCTGGTCATGACTGACTAGCACCAAGTGCAACCGGGCCGCCCTGCCTTCCAATCTTCCATCCTCCTCCTCTCCCGTTTTGCTCACACAACACGCCAGTGTTATAATTCTTCCCATGACCGTCGCCGAGATCGTCGTGATCGTGTTCCTGGCCGCGCTGCTGCAGAGCCTGTCGGGGTTTGGCTTTGCGATCGTCGTCATGCCACTCATCACGCTGCTCCTTGGCATGCACACAGCGGCGCCCACCGTGGCGTTGATCGCGCTGACGGCATATACGGTCAACGTAGTGCGCTACCGCCACGGCATCGACCGTGGCGAGGTGCTGCGATTGGCTGCCGCGTCGGCGATCGGCGTGCCGCTTGGGATCTGGGTGCTCTCGAACGTGGATGAGGCAGTGGTGAAACGGTTCCTTGGCGCGATCTTGATCGCTTACAGCACCTACGCACTCTGGCAGCCGGCGGCCGGGCGCACCGTGCCCGCCTGGTGGGTGTACCCGGCGGGCTTTTTCGCCGGCTGCCTGGGCGGCGCCTACAACACGCCCGGCCCACCCGTGATCCTGTACGGCTCGCTCCGCTGCTTGCCGCGCGACGAGTTCCGGGCGGTGCTCCAGGCGCTCTTTCTGGCGAGCGGCCTGATGGTCGTCGCCAGCCACCTCGTCGCCGGGCACGTCACCGGCACGGTAGTACGTTATTATGTCTATGCGCTCCCGGCACTCGCCGCAGGCATCCTCGCTGGCGCCATCATCGACAGACGCGTGGATCACGATATGTTCCGCCGGCTGGTGACCGCCATGATCTTGATGCTCGGCATTGTGCTTCTGCTCGGGATCGCGTGAGGGGAGAGTGGGAAGCAGGCATCAGGAAGCGAGGAGCAGATTCCGGCCCGCTCCCTGATACCTGATACCCGTTGCCCATCGACAGGGAGGAGATATGACCGTTGAACAGATCGACATGGCACCCGGCGGCCCGAAAGTATCACGCATCGCCCTCGGGCTGTGGCGGCTGGCAAGCTGGGATCTGAGTAATGAGGAGCTGCTGGCGCTGCTCCACGCCGTTCTTGACCTGGGCATCACTACCTTTGATCACGCCGACATCTATGGTGATTACCAGGCCGAAAAGCTGTTCGGCCGCGCGCTGGCACTCGAGCCGTCGCTGCGCGATACGATGCAGATCGTCACCAAGTGCGACATCAAACTCGTCTCCGAGCGCCGGCCAGCGCACCGCAGTCACCACTATGACACGAGCCGCGAGCACATCCTCGCGTCCGTCGATAACTCGCTGCACGCGCTGCACACCGACCACGTCGACGTGCTGCTCATCCATCGTCCCGATCCACTCATGGACGCCGACGAGGTAGCCGAGGCATTCGACACACTGCGCGCAGCCGGCAAGGTGCTCCATTTCGGCGTGTCGAACTTTTTCCCGCGCCACTTGGAGCTGCTTGCCTCGCGCCTCTCCTACCCCCTGGTCACCAACCAGGTGGAGCTGTCGGTGATGGAGATGGGGGTGCTGCACGACGGCACGGTGGACCAGTGCCAGATGCTGCGCATTTCACCCATGGCCTGGTCGCCCCTGGCGCGCGGCAGGCTCTTCTCCGCCGAGAGCCCCAAGGCCGAACGGCTGCGCGCGGCGCTCCAGGCAGTGGGCAAAGAGCTCGGTGGGGCGACGGTCGACCAGGTGGCACTCGCCTGGATCCTGCGCCACCCGGCGCGCATCGTGCCCATCGTCGGCAGCGGCAGGCTTGAGCGCATTCGCCGCGCCGCAGCGGCCACAGGGCTGCAGATCAGCCGCCACCAGTGGTTCACAATCTGGACCGCGTCGACAGGCACCGAGGTGCCATGACCCCCATGAGGAGACGTGATGCATAAACTGATCCGCGGATTGCAGATTTTGTGGCAGCGCCTCAGATACCAAGGAGTGTCGACCACTTTGTGGTGGGCGCTTGACCACGCCGCCCGCATCCTGACCGGCGCCAACATCCAGCGTGTCAGCCAGATCACACCACACCTGTACGTCGGGGGGCAACACCGTGCGCACGGGATGGCGCGCATGCGCCGCCGTGGGATCACGGCCGTCGTCAATATGCGCGCCGAGTTTGATGACCAGCCCGCCGGCCTCTCCTTTCCCCACTATCTCTACCTACCTACCGCCGACGACCAGGCGCCGACGCTCGAGCACCTGCAGGTGGGTGCCGAGTTCATCGCCGCCCAGATCGAGGGTGGCGGCGTGGTCTATGTCCACTGCGGCTCGGGCATCGGCCGCGCCGCCACGATGGCTGCCGCCTATTTTGTCCACCAGGGCACGTCGCCCGGCGAGGCATGGGACCGCATCCGCCAGAACCGCCCCTTCATCCGGCCCACGCCGCCACAGGTTGCGCAGTTGCAGCGCTTTGCGGACCGAGTCGCAAGTGACAGTAGCACGTAACATGGTTGCTTGCCTCCCGTCACTTGCTACCCGTCCCTGGGAGGGATCATGAGTCGTTGGGACCCTGAAAAGCTGCACATCGAGTTTGGGCCAGGGGCAGCGCCCGACGGCCTGGTGTTGCCGCGGCGCTACACCCTTACCCACTCGGACCTGACCGGGGAACTTTACCTGACGGTGGCTGCCGAGTACGACGACGAGAAACTGTCAGGCTTCTGGTGGCTGTTGATGCGCGACGAGGTACTGGCAGAGTGGCGCGACGACGGGGATGGGATGGTGCTGCACGTCTACTGCCACCTCAGCGGCGGCCTTGCCCTCGGCCCCGCGAGCTGGCGCTTGGCCATCTTTCAGCGTGAGCTGCCGTTGGTTCTCACAGCGTTCCGCTATGGCGATAGGCGCCTATACGAGGCACATCCCGATCTGGATAACGCACCCATCCTCATCCACTTTCGCGCCAGGCAGCACCGCTACCGTGGCTTTCAGAAGTGGGGCACACCCGCCGACTACCGGTAAAAGTTCAGAGCAGAAAAAGAACGCCGAAAACGACCTCCCAGGCCACACTGACCCAGTTCGACATCTCGCCGGAGCGATCGACGACAATGCCGATCACGCGCGCGACGGCCGTCGCCAGGTAGACAATGCCGAGCATCGCATACGCCGCCGGCTCGTTGAGAATCAGCGGCGCGATGCCCAGGCCGATAAAACTGCCGCCGAGGATGGCGCGTATCTCTGTCAGCCCACGCGCCGTCGACACGTCGAGGCCGGTAAACCCCTTCACCTTCCCGGGCACCGCCAGCGACACCAACCCGACGATCGCCGTCGCGATCGCCGCCACGATCTGCAAGATCTCGATCAAGTCCATCGTTTCTCCTCCCTTTTCCCAAAGAGATAGTGCGACACCCCATACTCCTGCCCACCGCGCATGCCCCACACCTCTTCGCACACCAGGAAAAAGAGGCGCCAGTTCACCAGCCGGCGTGTCGCCTCTCCGGCGCCATACACGTCCGCCATGATCGAGCGAACCTCTTCCGAATGCGCGTCAAGCCTGTCGAGCCAGGCACGCAGCGTGCGCGCATAGTGGGTGCCATCGAGGCGCCACTGCTCCACCAGCGCCAGGTCGCGCTGAAAATGGAGCAGCAGGTCATCCGACGGCATCGTGCCGCCGGCAAAGAAGGTGCGCGCCATCCAGTGATTGGGATCATCGGCGTCAAACTCGTACGCCAACTCCCGGTGGCTGAATACATGCACAAAGAGCTTGCCTTCTGGGCGCAGCCAGCCGGCGATGCGCGCCATTAGCTCTCCATAGTTCTTCATGTGCTCGAACATCTCGATCGACATCACGCGGTTGAACTGTCTACCTGGATCGAACTCGGCCACGTCCGCCGTCACGGCCTGCACCCTGTCGATCCCCAGCGCCGTGCACCGCCCCTCGATGTATGCCCGCTGCGTGCTCGAGTTCGACACGGCCATCACGTTGCAGCGCGGATAGTGCTGCGCGATCCAGAGCGTCAGCGAGCCCCAGCCGCACCCCAGGTCGAGGACGTCCATCCCATCCTCCAACCCCGCCCGCTGGCACGTCAGGCGCAGCATCGCTTCCTCGGCAGCCGCCAGCGACTCGACGCCGTCAGGCCAGCAGCAACAGCTATACTTCAACCACGGTCCCAGCACGCGCTGAAAAAACTCGGTCGGCACTTTGTAATGCTGCCAGTTCGGATCTTGCGTGCGGATCGCGATCGGGCTGGTGCGCAGCTTTTCAACGAGAGCCGCCTTGGCAGCATCCCGTGCTTCCACATCTACGCTGTACTGCCGCCGGAGCGTGCGCTCCAGGACGGCTCTAACCACCGCACGGATCAGCCAATCGGGCAAGCGGTTCGTCTCAACGAGGCGCATGTACCACATCAGCCCCAATCCTCCTGGTGCGCACCACGCCATCCCACGACAAGCACCCCAGCACGCCACAACGTGACGCCAATCAGCGCCGCCCACAACGACACCAGATCCACCCCCCCGGTCCATCCGAGCTGCCCGGCCCACAAGAGCCCGGCAAGCAGCGCCAGCCCTTGTGCCGCCTGCACGCGCATCGCTTCGAGGCGCTGACCTGTTCTATCCCCGACGCTCACCACCCGGCCCGACGTCAGAATCACCGCCATCCAGAACACAGCCACGGCTGCCAGCCCTGCCCACCCCACCGGAGAGAGCGGCTCACCGGCCGCAGAATCGAGCACGATCCCCGCTGCAACAGCCCCCACCAGCGCGAGCCCGGCCAAGGCCAGGTGGTGGCGCAGCGGCTTGGGCAGCAGCGCATCGAGCAGAAAGCCGAGCGCCGTCACCCGGGCGGCAGACTCCCAGCCCTGCCACGTCAGCCAACCTGCCAACCCGAGCACCGCCAGCGAGTCGAGGGGACGCGCCGGCACACCGGTCGTGCGGTTCACCATGCGCAGCAGGAGCAGCAGCCAGAGGAGGGACAGCAGCGACGGCTGCCCGAAAGCGATCAGCCCGATGAGCGCCAGCGCCGCGGCAACAAAGGCCGATAGATCGTGGTCGGGATCGATCTCACGCGCCAGCGCCCAGGCCAGGAATACCGTGAACGCCGCCCCCACGCCCCACGGCAACGCGTCGATCCACGGATCGCCAGAGAACGCACGATAGAACGCAATGCCAGCGGCGACCAACAGGGAAACGATCGAAATCGCCAGGTTCGTAGGGTACCGCAGATCGATCGACCTCGCGAGTGCTGTTATGTCGGTGAGCTGCATACGACAAACTCCTTGAGCGGTGACGGTCAGCTCGCCGTCGGCCGATATTCTGATCCCTTGCTCAACAGGTCAAGATCTGTCTTTTGAGACAACGGCCACCTCTTCCAGTCACGCAACATTGTAGCATACTTTTTCTGTTGGTGCCAGACACAGCAAGATCGGTGCTTCCAGCTTCCCATCCTTCCAACCTTCCAATCTTGCCCTGCCCTGCGGGCTATTGTACAATTGGCGGTGCACCAATGCGGGCGCGCAGCTCGCGCGTCCCCCAGCGGGCCAGATCACAGAAAGAGGAGGAAGATGGTGGACAACAGACTCGAAATGATCTTTGCGCGGCGCAGTATCCGCGCGTACACAAGCGAGCCGGTGGCGTCCGAGGACGTCCAGGCGTTGCTGGAAGCGGGCATGGCTGCGCCGTCGGCTTCGAACCGCAAGCCGTGGCACCTGGTCGTCGTCGATGACCGCGACACCCTGCGCGCGCTCGCCGACGCCCATCCCTTTGGCAAGATGCTCGCAGGCGCCGGGCTGGCCATTGCCGTGTGCGGCGATCCGGCGATCAGCGACTGGTGGGTGGTAGATTGTTCAGCCGCCACCGAAAACATTCTCATCGCCGCAGCCGGCCTTGGCCTTGGCGCCGTGTGGCTGGGCGCGTACGGCCGGCCGGAGCGCGAGCAGGCGATCCGCGCCGTGCTCGGCATCCCCGACAACATCGGCGTGCTCAGCCTGCTATCGATCGGCCACCCGGCCGAGATCAAGGAGCCGCGCACCCAATTCGACCCATCCCGCGTCCACCGTGGCGCGTGGTAGACGATCAGGAGGAGCAACCATGCAAGACCCAATCCACGACGCCATTGCCCACAGCCAGGCCGACTATACCGAGATCCGCCTCGAAGAGCGGGAGGACACCACCATCGCCTACCGCGGCCGCGATCTGGAGACGGCGAGTGCCATCGTCGATGCCGGCGGCATCGTGCGCTGCCTGGTGCGCGGCGGCGGGTGGGGGATCGTTACCTTTAACCGGCGTGACGACCTGAGAGCCAAGGTGGAGCAGGCGTTCGAGTGCGCTCGGCTGGCCGAGAGCGAGACGCCGATCGAGCTGGCACCGATCCCGATCCGCCAGGAAGAGATCCGCGTGTCGATGGCGCACGACTTTCGCGGCGTGCCCATGTCAGAGAAAAAAGCGCTGGCGCAGCGCTACAACGCGCTGCTCCTCGACCACAGCGAGCGCATCGTCGACACGCGCACGGTCTACCAGGACACCTTCAGCCACATCATCTTTGCCAGCTCTGACGGCACGTTCGTCGACGAAGAGCGGCCGATGGTGACCATCGTCGCGTCGGCGACAGCGCGTGAGGGAGACAACGTCCAGACGGGCTTTGAGAGCCGCTCGGGGCAGTATGGGTTCGACTATGTGCAGGGTTTTGACGAGCAGGCGGCGGCAGCAGCGCAGCGCGCCGTCGACCTGCTCTCCGCCGAGACGGTAGTCGGCGGCCGCTACCCGGTCATCCTCAATCCGGGGTTGGCCAGCGTCTTTATCCACGAGGCGTTTGGCCACCTGTCGGAAGCCGATTTCGTGTACGAGAACCCACAGGCGCAGGAGATGATGGTCCTCGGCCGCCGCTTTGGGCGCGACATCCTGAACGTGTTCGACGACGGCTCGGCGCCCGGCCAGCGCGGCACCCACCGCTACGACGACGAGGGCACGCCAACAGGACGTACCGATCTGATCAAGGGCGGCATCCTCGTCGGCCGCCTCCACTCGCGCGAGACCGCAGCCAAGATGGGTGAGCAGCCGACGGGCAACGCGCGCGCTACCGGCTATCGCTACCCGCCGATCGTGCGCATGACCAACACCGCCATTGACAACGGCACCACGCCCTTCGCCGACATGATCCGCGACATCGACCTGGGCGTGTACGCGTGCAACATGATCGGCGGCCAGACGATGCTTGAGAATTTCTCCTTCAGCTCGGCCTACGCCTACATGATCCGCGACGGCCAGATCGCCGAGATGGTCAAGGACGTCATCCTCGCCGGCAACCTCTTT
>JAFGIA010000308.1 GCA_016929795.1 Anaerolineae bacterium | reverse complement strand
GGGACGGCGACGCCAGCCTGGGCGAGGTCGTGGTCGGCGCCGATGGCACCTGGTCGTGGGACGGCACCCTCGACCCGGGCGACCACCAGCTCACCGCGCGCACCGTCGACGAGGCGGGCGAGACAGTGAACGAGAGCCCGGCCCTGGCGCTGGCCGTGCCTGAGGCTGCTGAGGGCACCGTGACCCCGTCTGAACCGGGCGCGGGAGAAGGGTATATCGTCCAGCCAGGTGACTCGTTGGCCGCGCTCGCCGAGCGCTTCTATGGCGACTGGAGTCTCTGGCGGCTGATCTTCCAGGCCACCAACGAACGGGCGGCCGAGGATCCAAGCTTTCACGTGATAGAGAATCCGAGGCTGATCAGGCCCGGGTGGAAGCTGTGGATACCGGCGCGGTAGGATGCGCTCAGGTGTAGACCACGGGTTTTGAATGGTCGAATACTGGGTATATCTCGAGACTGCGGTCGATGGCCTGTGCATGGCTCACGTTCTGTCACTAACGGGCTGTATCCACCGTGCAAACAGACGGGCCGAGTGCCTCGAGAACCTGCCGGCCGTCGTCGCGGCGCACCACGCCTGGCTGGCCAGTCACGGCGAGCCGGCACCTGCCGGCGATGCCACTGTCGATCTGTCGGTAGTCGAGGAGGTGACCGGCACTGGCCCGTTCAACCCGGGCGACGCGGCCGCCCTCTTTTCCCCGGATCATGTGCCGCTCACGCGCGACGAGATGGAGGAACGCTTCCGGCTGATGGCGCATGCCCGCGCCGACCTGCTCGCCCTGATCGCCCACCTGCCCGAGGGTGTGCTCGACTGGGAGCCTGGCGGCGGTGCCTTTTCGATCCGGCGCATCGCGCGCCACGTGGGCGATGCCGAGCAGTGGTATGTGTCGCGCCTGGTGCCGCCCGACACCCTGCCGCACGAGTGGGACACGGATGAGGCCCTGCCCCTGATCGAGTTCCTGGAGATGGAGCGCCGCACCGCCGTCGACCGCCTGCGCCACCTGGCGGACGCCGAGCTGGCAGGCGTATTCTACCCCACGGCTTGGACCAACCATCCCGACGAGGCGTGGACTGCCCGCAAGGTGCTGCGGCGCTTCCTTGAGCACGAGCTGGAGCATACCCGCCAGGTGCGCCAGCTCCTTGCCCTGCGCCGAGACGCCCTCGTCGCCGAGCTTGACGCGGCACGCGACGCGCTTCTCTCGGCCGTGGCCCTCATCCCACCCGGCGAGCGCGCCTCACGCCTGGTGTGTGGCGACTGGACGCTGCACGACGTGCTGGCCCACATTGTGGCCTGGGAGATATTCGGCGTCGACGGCCTGCGCGACATGGCCGCCGGCCGTCCGCCCGACGTCGAATTTATCGCCAGCCTCGACGTGTGGAATGCGACCGAGGTGCAGGCCAGGCGCGAACAGCCGTGGCCATCGCTCTGGCAGGACCTCGTCGACACCCGCCGCGACCTGCGTACGGTGCTGACCGCGATGGACCCCGCCGACCTGTGGCGCTCCTTCCCCTTCCCCTGGGGAGACGAAGGCACCTCTTACGACTGGCTCTCCGTCTATATCGATCACGACCGGGAGCATGCGGAGCAACTGACAGGCGACATATAACAAGTCAGATCTCTCGCCAAGGTGCCAGGCTGCAACGACATGGTTGCCTGTCAGTTGTTGCTTTCTCTCCTGGCAGCCAGCATGTAGAGGGGGATCGCCGGGGAGAGGAGGGCGGCGGAGACGACGAGCGCCAGGCGGATTGAGGCGTTGCCAACGGCGCCGATCGCTGGCCCCCCGGCGATCTGGCCTAGCGCGTCAACTTGCCCACTGACAGAAAAGAGGGTGGCGCGTACCTGGGGGTCGTCGATGCGTCGGTTGTACCACGCCGTTTGCAGCGGGCCGGTCACGTTCCGCAGCAGGCCGATGGCCCACCACGCAGCGGCCGCAACCCAGATCGACCGTGTCAGCCCAAAGAGTGCCAGGCAGGTGACGATCGCCGCCGCCATGCCCATCAGTACCCGCGCGAGTGATGCGGACTGCTTCGGATGGATGGTCCGGCGCGCCAAGCCCACCGCCACAACAGCCGACATGGCAAGCACCCCACGCAACGTGCCGAGCCAGACGACAGGGCCCAGCGTGCCGCCCAGGGGGGGCGCGAAACTCTCGATCATGTGTGCCGTCCAGAGCCGGTCGAACCCCTCGCTGTAGAGGCCGTAAAAGAGGCCGATGCCAAGCAACACCAGGAGAACCGGCTGCCGCTCGACGAGCGCGCGCGTATCAGCCAGCGTCTGGCGCATCATGCTCCACGTCGAGCGCTCGCCGCGCGGCGTGGGTGCAAAGCCATGCTCGGTCATGGTCAGTGCTAGGAATCCGGCGAGCACCAGCATCAGCGCGCCTCCAATCACGATCGGCAGCCGCACGTCGGCGCTGCCGATGGCAATGCCAAGGGGAATGGCGACCAGCCTTGCAATCTGCGCCGCTTGCGCACCCTGCAAAAAGGCGTCGCCTGCGTGCTGCGAAGAGAAAGACGCTCGCTTCGAGCGTGGTGCCTACGAGCACGAGCTGGAGTGGGCTGAGCTCGACCACCGTGACATGGTAGATGATATCAACGGTGAAAATGAGAGAAAAGAGGAGGGATGAGCCGCCTACCAGCACCAGGTAGACGGTCAGAGGGCTGAGGCGGTGGCGCAGCATGGACTATGTTTGTTGGTGTTTGTGCCTAACCCTCGTCGTACACGTCGGCCGGTGACGGGTACGGTTGCTGGTAGGCCATGTACTGCTGCTGCATCATGTAGGCGGTCCGCCGCGTGTTCTCTTCGATGGCCAGGGCCAGATAGATCGCGTCGCCCACGGCGTACAGCGCCAAAAAGTTGAAAATCGAGATGATCAGGGCGACAATGAACGCGGCAATCGCTGCTAATGGGCCGCCCAGGTCTAGGCCGAACCATTCCTGCCCCCCCATCGTCAAGCCGGCGACAAGTGCCAGGATCGCCCCCAACAACCCCAGGATGAGTGAGATCCAGCCCAGGATCTTGAACACGGTGCCGATAACGCGCAGCGCGGTGAAGCGTCGGTCCATCAGAAGTCCCTCCTCTCGATCACTTGCTTCTCGGGCACGGTACGTGACCCCATTATACTGCAAAAGCGCCCCAGCGGCAAGTTCGGCCTATGCGTCCCTGGTCATATATCGCTCGCGGTCCCGGGCCCACACCTTGGCAATGACCGCTTCGAGTCGCTCGCCCAGGTCGATCCCTTCCGAGTTGGCCAGGCAGATCACGGCGAACACAATGTCTGCCAGCTCCTCACCCAGCTCCTGTTTCGCCTCGTCCGCCTTTTTCGGCTTTGGCCCAAAGAGGTGGTTTACCAGGCGCGCCAGCTCGCCCACCTCTTCGGCGATGCGCGCCACGTTCTGGTGTGGTGTCCAGTAGCCAGCGCCGGGTCCCGTCACCCACGCGTCGATCTCGGCCTGGAATGCTTGCATCGTCTTGTCTCCCATGTCTGTCCTCCTACGGTCAGTGTAGAGCGCATTATAACATAAACGACGGCACCCTCCTAAGAAAGTGCCATTGCGAGGCCCGTCGTTTGGGCCGAAGCAATCTCCCAGGCCCGTCGTTGGGGCGCGTGATCCAAGGTAGTGGCAGGCTCGGTGTTCGAAATTCGTACATGTTCGAAATTCGTACTTGAATTCCAGGACAAAGTGTGGTATAATCAGCGTGCCGGCGTCTTCAGTTGTTACCCACTTTCTCTCATCGCCTGGCTTGTAGTTCTGCGCCGGCCTTGTTGTCTGGCGTGTCCCTCAATGAGGAGAGAGGAGTGGTCCCCTGGCACCACAATTCGTGCGGCACGTTGGCGGCTGCCTGGTGGCAACTGGTCACCAGGCTTGGTTCTCTTCGCCCAAAGGAGGCTAACATGATGGGCAAAGCCACTCTGTTACGTGTCACGTTCGGTCTGTTTCTTCTGTTCGCCCTGCTCGCCCCGCTTACACCTGGAGCGACCTCGGCTTCTGTCGCAGCGCCCGCCCAGCCGCCCGATGCCTACAGTCCGTGGGCCTGCACCCCGCCGGTCATTGACGGCTCTGCTCCCTTCCATGAGTGGGGGGCCGCACCGTCGCTGGACACAGCGCATGGCCAGATCCGCTTTATGAACGACGGCGACTATCTCTACTTCCTGTTCGACGTCGTGGGTGACACCGTCGACGATCCTCCGCTGGGGGATCCACCCTGGGGCGACTTTTTCTGGCTCACCTTCGACGTCAACCTCGATGCCCTGATCACGCCCCAGTTGGACCTGAACTACAATCTCTTTCCCTCGCTTCCGTACCAGCTTGGCATGCAGCATTATCTGGGGCCAGCCACGTTCACCCCGCTCGGTCCCTCGACTGCACTCCTCGGAGTGGGGATCGGGCCAACCTTTGCCTCGCCGGTGCCCCACCGTACCTGGGAGCTTGCCATCCCGCTGGATGAAATCAGGGCCGGCCCGGGCGCGTACGTAAGTGCGGGGTTTCGCCTCTACTCCGAGAACCCGCCTTTCGACGACCAGCTCCCACCTCACTTTGACGTCGATTTTAGTGATCTGATCGTGATCGCGCTGTCAGAGACAGGCTGCCAGGTGGGCATAGAAAAGAGCGTCAGCGCCTCAATCGCGGACCCTGGAGACATTCTGAACTATCGCATCGACTACTTTTTGCCCGCCGGCGTCGTGTACCAGGATTTGACTATCTATGATGCCCTGCCGCCCGATCTGATCTACCTGCCTGGCAGTGCTAGCCCCCCGGCGATCTTCTCAGGCGGTGTCCTGACCTGGAAGCTGGGCGACGTCAGCACCTCGGGCTCCGTCGAGTTCCAGGCCATGGTCGCGCACGACGTGTGCAGGCGGCAGGGGGTGGTCGAGGACATTGCCAGCTTGTCGGCTTCGCTCCCCTACGTCGTCCAGATATCGAATCCAGCGGTGACCGACATCATCTGCCGGCCCGTCGAGTTCCCCACCGACGACCCGCCCTATGCCGAGAGTGAGATCACGGTGCGCCCCTACCCCCTCGTGGTGGGGCAGCCGACGATGCTCTGTACCACGATCGTGAACACCAGCGCGCAGATGCAGACCGTCGAAGTGGTGTTCGAGTTGGCCAATTTCGGCATCGGCCTGCCCTTCACCCCGATCGTCGCCCCTGGCAATCCGCGTGTGGTCGACATTCCCCCCCACGGGAGCGTGACCGTCTGCATCCAATGGGTGCCGGCCACGCCTGGGCACCAGTGCGTCCAGGTGGTCGTGTCCGATGTCAACCAGCAGTTCGAGCTGATCCGCAGCCAGCGCAACCTCGACGTGAGCGAGGTGCTCGTGCCCGGCGAGCCATCTGCGTTCGAGTTCCCAGTGGGCAACAACCTGCCCGACCCTGTCGACGTGCAGATGGTGGTGCGTAACAACTGCCCCGGCTGGATGGTGAGCGTCAACCCCAACACCTTCTCGCTGGCGCCAGACACAGAGCAGGTCGTCACTGTGGAGGTGACGCCGCCGCCGGGGTTTGTGCTCGGCTCCGGCTGCACGATCGACATCGAGGCCTGGGTCGTCGACGCGGCGGGCAACCTGGTCCGCCTCCTGGGCGGCATTCGCAAAATCGACGAGCCGCTCATTCCGCTGGGACCACCGGGCGAGCGTCCCTTTGCCGAAAAAGAGATCCGCGTCAACCCCTATCCTGTGGTGGCAGGCGAAGTGGCGGAGGTGTGCGTCCTGCTCGAAAACAACACCGGCGTGGACCAGGCGGTGACGGTCGAGTTCATGATGTCGAACTTTGGCATCGGCCTGCCCTTCACCACGATCCCGACCACAGGCGCGCCCAACCCACAGACGGTGATCCTGCCCGCGTACAGCACGGTAGTCGTCTGCATCCAGTTCCTGCCTCCCGCCTCGGGTCACCACTGCCTGGCCGTCAAGCTGTCGATGCCCAATGGCTACGAGACGATCAGCCGGCGCAATCTGGACGTCGCCGAGCTGCTGGAGCCAGAAGTACCCGAGGAGGTGCCGATCGCCGTCGCCAACCCCACGGCCGCCATGGCGGATATCGACCTGGTGGTCGATAACACCTGCCTCGGCTGGACTGCGTGGGTATCGCCTACGGTGTTGTATGCGGTCGGCCCGGACGGCACCGATGTGCGCACGGTAGTGCTGACCGTCATCCCGCCGCCCGGTCTGCTCGGCACGGACTGCCACATCGATCTGCTGGCCTACATCAATGGCCGGCTGATCGGCGGGGTGCGTAAAATCGACAGGCCGCCCACGGCGCCCCCCATCGACGAGCCGCCCTGGGCCGAGCGCGAGATCACAGTCACCCCCGATCCGCCCGTCGCGGGCCAGCCGGCGCAGGTGTGCGTCGAGCTGGTCAACCCGACGCCTGTGGACCAGGTGGTGGATGTGACTTTTGCCGAGGCTGACTTTGGTGCAGGGATCTGGTTCACCAATTTTGCCAACGTCGCCGGTTCGGTCATCCCGGCGAACGGCAAGCTGATCATCTGCGTGCCGTGGACGCCGGCCGCCGGTGGCACGCTCCACCGCTGCCTGCGGGTGCAGATCCACCAGGATGGCTATCACGACATCTTTACGCAGCGCAACGTCGACCTGGTGCGCTTCCCACTCGGTGTCATCCAGGTGCCAGGCGGCCAGTTCGACCTGCCGCCCTTTGTGCTCAAAAACCCAGGTCCCGATCCGATGCCCTTCTTCTTCCACCTGGTTCCCGTCGGGCTGGCGGGCATGCACTTTCAGGTGATGGAAGTGGCCACACGCAGCCTTGTGGAGCCCGCTGATGAGGTGTGGCTGGCGGGCGGCGAGGCGCGCGAGTTCTTTGTGCGTATTGAGGCGGCCGGCGATCCCGGCCTGATCGGCGCCGAGACGCACCTGGACGTGCTGCCCTATGGCAACGGGCAGCCGGTCACCCTGGATGGCGTCCAGAGCGGCGTGCGCTATCTCTTGGAGCTGCTCAGGATCTACCTGCCGCTCGTGGTGCGGAACATCTCCACTCCATAAGTAGTGGGTCGAGCCCTCGGCTTGCGCCGGGGGCTCGACCTTTCACGCTCCGCGCTGGCTCAAGGCCCCGTCCCCGGGGTCCTTCTCGCCGTGGGCAAGTTACCGGCGGAATTGAAAACACCCCCTGGCGCTTCCGGCGTGCGTGCGTTTGCAGCCCTTTCTCTTTTGCGGTATAATGCGCCGGTTCTGCCTGCCTCATAATGACTCTTGTGGCACGCAGAAATGAGGGAGGAGTGGCCCCATCGCGGGGGCTGGCTGATCTGCTTATGAACCGACTGCTGCGGCGCTTGATCGTGTGGGCGGGAGTGGGGATCACTGCCGTCATGATTTTTGTCTCGCTTCTCATCCCCGCCAGCGCGGGGCCGTACAACCCATGCGAAAAACCCGGCAACCTCACCTATAATTGTGGCTTTGACACCTTTGTCGGCCGTGACTGGAACGGCAAGCCGGTCAATGTGCCTGATGGCTGGTGGCCTTTTGTCCTGGAGGGCTCGCCCGACTTTCGCCAGCACGAAGACACCTACTGGGGTGCCCCCGCGCTGTGGCTGATTACAGACGGTGTCCCTTTCTGCGCCGGCATTTACCAGCAAGTGAATGTCACGCCCGGCGTCGTCTACCTGGCGGACGTCGGCTGGGCAGCCGCGGATAAGGACAACTTTGAGCGCAAGATTGGCCTCGACCCGACGGGCGGTACCAATCCCAACGCGCCGAGCGTGGTGTGGGGGCGCTCGGAGTGGGGGGTTGGCACCACCGAGTCCAAGTTCGCCGATCTGCTGGTATCGGCGCGCGCAACCGGGCCCAAAATGACGGTGTTCATCTGGGTGCGCCACGCCAACGTCACCGGCGTCGATTCGATCTTTATCGACGCCCTGGGCCTGTGGCCCGACCCGAGCCAGCCGGCCATGACGGCCACCTTCACCCCATCGCCCGTGCCACCCACTCCCACCCGCCGCCCACCCACCCGCACCCCGTCACCTGTGCCGGTCACCGACACTCCGGTCGATACGCCCACCCCCGCCGCCACGGAAACGCCCCTGCCTACCGACACGCCGCTGCCCACCGATACCCCCCTTCCATCGGACACACCCACTGCCACGTTCACCCCTTCCTACACGCCCACCCCCGCGCCGCCCACCACCACGCCGCGTCCCAGTCGCACGCCGCTGCCCACCGTCGTGCCCGTCGCCATCGTCGCCGGTGCGGGGGCCGAGGATGGCGGCCGTGCGCTGGCGCTCGATCCCTTGCCTGCTGAAGATCCACCCGCCCCGGAGGGCAACCGCATCCTCCTCTATGTCACCGTCGCCGCCCTCGGTGGGGTTGCCCTGCTCGCCACCGTTGGCGGCATCTACTGGCTGCGCACCCTGCGCGCAAAAGAGGAAGAATGAGACGTCAATCGGTGTTACCTTGCTCGCGGCCGGCCCTCTTGGCCTGGCTGTTGCTCCTCCTGCTCCTCGCCGGCTGCGGTGCGCTGCCCACCAACCCGCCCGACCCGGCGGACGACACGCGTGCCGTATCGCCCCTCGCCAAGGTGGCAGGCGTGCAGTACTCGCCCCTCGCCCCCACGGCAGCGCCCACTCCCACTCCCACTCCCACCCCTCTGCCCGATCCCCTGCCTCTCGTCGTGCTCCACACCAACGACAACTGGGGCGAAACCGAGCCGTGTGGCTGAGGGATCAACTCGACCGGCGGGTTCCGCCGGAGGGCTACCTTTGTCGCCGCGCAGCGTGCCGAGGCCGAACATCTGCTCTTGCTTGACACGGGCGATGCCCTGACGGGGGGCGGCATCCTGGGCGATCTGACCCGGGGCGAGGTGATCGTCGCCGGTATGAACCTCATGCGCTATGACGCCATGGCCTTGGGGCCGAACGAGCTGTCGCTCGGCCTCGACCTCCTGCGCCAACGCCTGGCCGAAGCCGAGTTTCCGATCGTGTCGGCCAACGCCGTCGACGCCGCGACCGGCGAGCTCCTCGTGGCGCCCCACGTGCTGCTCACTGTCGGCCCTTACCGCGTGGCCGTCGTCGGCCTCACCCGCCCCCTCAGTGTGGACCTGCCCGACGTCCAGGTGCTCCCGCCAGCAGAGGTGGCGCCGGCCGCCGTCGCCGCCGCTGCCGCCGATGCTGACCTGGTCATCCTGCTCACCAATCTATCGTTCAAATCGGCCCAGGCGCTTCTGCCCGACCTGCCCGAGGTCGATCTGCTCGTCGGCGCCCTGCCGGGCCAGCTCCCGGCGCAGGCGGTGCGGGTGCCTGGCACGTCGGCCCTGGCCGTCACTGCCGAGCAGCCGCTGCAGCGCCACACTGGCCGCAATGTCGGCCGCCTGGCCGTCACCCTCAACCCCGAGGGCACCCTGAGCCAGCCGCAGTGGACCTCGGTCCCGATGGCCCGCACCATCCAGGACGATGCGCTCATGCGCTCGCTGCTTGATAGTTTTCGACCGTGAGTCGTAAACTCGTAGATTGGTAGATTGGTCGCTCCCAATTTACCAATCTACCAATCCCCAATCTACCTCTTCCTCAGAGGATCCGTCGCATCCCGCCACGCGTCTCCCAGCAGGTTGACCGCCAGCACCGTGCATGCGATTGCCAGCCCCGGGGCCGTGATCACCCACGGGGCGGTGCGCAGATAGGCCCGTCCCTCGTTCAGCATCAGGCCCCACTCGGGCGCAGGCGGCTGGACGCCGAGGCCGAGAAAGCTGAGTGCCGAGGCGTTCAGGATCGCCCACCCCACGTCGAGTGTCGCCAGGACGAGGATGGGGCTGAACACGTTCGGCAAGATGTGGCGCAGCAGGATGCGTGTGGGCGTCGCGCCCACCGTTACCGCGGCGCGCACGTACGCCTGGCGGCGCGCCGAAAGCACCTGTCCGCGCACCAGCCGCGTGTAATTCGGGATGGCCGCCGCCCCCACAGCTAACACGACGTTGGCTGTGCCCGGCCCTAGCGCTGCTACCAGGGTCAGGGCGAGCAAGATGCTGGGAAAAGAGAGCATCACATCCACCAGCCAACTGATCACCCTGTCCACCCAGCGGCCATAGTAGCCGGCGACCAATCCCAGCGCTGTACCTGGCACGCTGGCGATCAGCACCGCCAGCGCTGCAATGCCCAGCGTCTGGCGCCCGCCATGCAGCACCCGCGCCAGCACGTCGCGCCCAAAGAGGTCGGTGCCCGCGGGATGTTCCAGGCTGGGCGGCAGAAGGCGCAATTCCGCCGCCATCGCCAGCGGGTCGTAGCCGGTGAGCAGCGGAGCGACAGCGATGCCGATGCCCAGCAGCGCGAGAAAAATGAGCGCGCCGAGCGCTACCGGATTCGTGCGCACGCGCCGCCGCGGTGCCGGGGCATACTCGTGCCGGGGCACCGTCTTGCGCGTTGGGATCGGATAGCGGCGTCTAGTCATAGTGGATGCGTGGGTCGAGGTAAGCGTAGGCCAGATCGACGCCCAGGTTCACCAGGGTGTAGGCGAGAGCAGCCAGAAGCGCGACGCCCTGCACCACGGGAAAATCCTTCCACAGAATGGCATTCACCATCAAGCGCCCGATGCCGGGCCGCGCAAAGATCGTCTCTGTGACCACCGTCCCGCCGATCAGAAATCCAAACTGGAGACCGACGATCGTAACCACGGGGATAAAGGCATTCTTGATCGCGTGCCGCACCAGCACCTGTGCGTTGCCCAGTCCCTTGGCACGCGCCGTGTTGACATAATCCATTGCCAGCACTTCGAGCAGGCTCGCCCGCACCAGGCGGCCAATGGCGCCGGCCGACGCGAACCCGAGCACCAGCGCGGGCATCACCAGGCTGCCCGGCTCGGCGTGCCCTGTCGACGGCAGCCAGCCGAGCCTCAGGCTCAAGAGCCACATCAGCAGCAGCGACGACCAAAAGATCGGCACCGACACGCCAGTGATCGCCAGTGCGTTGGCCGCCACCTCTAGCCATGTGCCGTGCCGGTACGCAGCAACTGTGCCCAATGCCGTGCCCACGACCAGTGCCACGATCACCGATGCCACTGCCAGCTCGACCGTCGCCGGGAGCTGTTCGCCGATCGTCGTCGTCACCGGCCGGCCTGTAAAGAGGGAGGTGCCCAGGTCGCCCTGGAGGAGGTGGAGCAGGTAGCGGCCATACTGAACGGACAGCGGATCGTCAAACCCCAGCTCTGCCCGCAGGCGCGCCACCGCTTCTGCCGATCCGCCCCCTTCCGCCAGCATCACCGCCGCCGGGTCGCCGGGCAGCAGGCGCATCACCACGAACACGAGCGTGGCCACACCCCACAACACAGGGATGGCGGCGAGTAGCTTGCGGGCGATATAGCTCAGCATCTGGATGCGGGGTTTCGACCCCTGGTGCCCCGATTCCCTATTTCCCTGATTCCCTCTCCCCCGTCTGCCCCTCTACTCCACCACGTACACGTCGTACAGCCATGGCACCCATCCCCGCTCGTCAAAGCGCAGCCCATGCACCGAGACACTGGCTGCATTCAGGTTTACATAGTCACGGATCGGCAGCACAATGGCCAGCTCCATGATCCGGGTCTGCGCCTGGCTGTATAGCTCGGCCCGGCGCTGCGCTTCGAGCGCGCGCACGCCCTCGGCCAGCAGCCGGTCCACTTGCTCATCGCGCACGTTTGACCAGTTGAACCCACCCTCCGCGTTGGCCGACAGGTAGGTAAAGTCGAGCACACTCGGGTCGCTGGAGAAAAAGACCATGGGCGCCAGGTGGTGTTCATTCTGCGCTGCTGCTTCGACCGCGGCCGGGTACTGGACCACCTGGGTTTGCAGATCGATGCCCACCTGCCTGTACTGCGACTGGAGCATCTGCCCCACTTCCGGGAGGTAGCCCCACGTCTGAAGGTAGGCGCGCAGCACCAGGGGGCCGCCGTCCCTGTCGCGCAGCCCATCGCCGTCACTGTCCACCCACCCTGCCTCGTCGAGCAGCTCGCCGGCACGCGCCGGGTCGTAGGCGTACGATCCCTCCACTGACGGTTCATAGCCCATCGTCGCCGCTGTCAATGGCCCATAGGCGACGGGCGAGTAGCCGAGAAAGAGTGTGTTCACAATCGTCTCCCGGTCCGTGGCGTAGAGCAGTGCCTGGCGCACGCGCGCGTCGTCTGTCGGCGGGCGCTCGGTGTTCAGGAACACCTGGAGCGGCTGCCCCGGGATCGGCACGGTGTAGAGCTGGAACCGCGCGTCGCTTGCCAGCCGCACCGCATCCTGGGGCGGCAGCTCGCCCATCACCGCGGCCTCGCCCGATTCGAGCGCCAGCGCGCGCACCGCGGGGTCGACGTAGAACCGAAACTCGATCTCGTCCAGGTACGCAGGTCCGTAGTGCCCATATACGCCGGGAGCCCAATTGTAGTCAGGGTTGCGCACGAGCGTCAGGTGGTCGTTGGGCACATACTCCTGAAAGATGAACGGCCCGGTGCCCACCTGGTGGATCTGGTAGTCGGCACCCCACTGCGCCACGGCTGCCGGCGACACGGGGGCCAGGTAGACCTGGCTCACAGAGTCGAGAAAGGGAGCGTACGGCGCGTGAAAGTATACCTTGATCGTGTGATCGTCGACGACTTCGGTGTGGCGGTAGGTTCCCATCAACCCCTTGGCCTTGCGCGAGCGGGTCTCTTCGGCCATGATCCGCTCAAAGCTGAATTTCACCGCGTCGGCGTTGAACGGCGTGCCGTCGTGAAAGGTGACGTCGTCGCGCAGGTAGAACGTGTAAACCAGGCCATCGGGCGAAAGCTCCCACCGCTCGGCGAGCCCTGCCACAAAGCGCTCCTCGGCAGAGGCCTCCGGGTCCTGGTAGACGAGTGTATCGTACACGCTGGTCAGTGGGATAGCCAGCTCGGACGACGCGTCCACGTGTGGGTCGATGCCCGAGGGGGCCAGCGTCAGCCCGTAGACCAGCTTGCCACCTGTCACCGGCGTGTCGCTGGCAGGCACATCGGTTGCCGCCGGCGTGGCCGTGACCCCACAGGCCGCCAGCGTGGCGCACATCGCCAATGCAGCCGCTGCCCATCCCCATGCCCTCGCTCGCTTGCCCATCCATTCTATCCACATCGTTGCCCCCTTGCTCCGGCCACCTCTGACCTGTGCTGTGGCTGGGTGTTTGATCAGCCCGCCCGCAGGTCGTGCCTGCAGGCCCCTGAATTATACCAACAAAGCACACGGCTGCAAAAATGTGGAACGCGCAAGAAGATTGACACGCCTGCTCTTTCATAGTATACTGGATAAATGAAGCGTGCCCTGCGCTGGTACGACTATATCACCATCAACTCCTACTGGTTCGGTTTCAATATCGCCTCGGCGACAATGACGCCGGTGCTGCTGCCTTTCCTGGTGGCCCTCTATGTGCCGGCTGAGGTCAAGAACACCTACCTTGGCAACCTGCGTGTCATCAGCCTGGCGGTGGCCATGATGATCCAGCCCATGGCTGGCATGCTCAGCGACAGGACGACCCACCCGCTCGGGCGGCGCCGGCCATGGATCATTGGCGGCACCCTCGTCTCTCTTCTCTTCCTGACCATTATCGGCGCCTCGCCCTCTTTCGAGGACGAGGTGCTGGCGGGTGTGTCGGTTGCCTATCTCGTCCTCCTCCTGGGCGTGGTGTTGCTCCAGGTGTCATCCAATTTCGCCTTGGGTGCGGTGCAGGGCCTCATCCCCGATCTCGTGCCTGAGGACCAACGCGGCCGCGCGTCGGGTGTGAAGGCGGTGATGGAGCTGCTGCCCGCCTTTGTCGTCATCGCCGTCGGCTCGCTCGTCGACGCTGGCAGGATCTGGCTGGTGATCGGCATTCTGATCACCGGCTTTTTCGGGTCGATGTTGGTTACGGTGTTTGGGGTACACGAAGAACCTCTCCGCCTGGCCCGGCCCCCTGGGCCACAGGCAGGGGATCTGCGCGAGCGCCTGGTGCGCCTGGTGGCATTGGCCGCGATCTTTGTCACCGTGACACGCGCCGCGCTCTGGATGGTGCATTTTGCCGGCAGGCAGGTGGAGGGGATGGCGCCCGCGACGGTGATCGTCGTCGTGGGGTTGGTCGGGCTGGCAGCGATGGCCGGGTCGGTGTTGGCCGGTGTCTACCTGGGCGCGCGGGTGGGCATCGGCCGCGAGGCCGAGGAGCGCACCTCCTTCATCTGGTGGGTCATCAACCGCCTCCTTTTTCTCGCCGCTGTCGGCTCGATCCAGGGCTTTGCCCAGTACTTTTTGTCCGACGTGCTCCGCATCGAGAATGCGGCGACCACGACCACGCTGCTGCTGGCAGTGGTAGCGGTCTTTTTGATCGCCTCGGCCCTTGCCGGCGGCGCGCTGGCCGACAGGCTGGGCCACAAGCGCCTGGTCGCCTGGTCGGCGCTCATTGCTGCCGCAGGCACCCTGGTCATCCTCTTTGCCCGCTCAGTCCCTATGGTGGTGTTCGCCGGCAGCATCATCGGTATCGGGTCGGGCACCTTTATGGCGACGAACTGGGCGCTTGGCACACGCCTGGCGCCGCCCGCCGAGGCGGGCCGTTATCTCGGCATCGCCAACCTGGCCGGGGCGGGGGCTGGCATCGTCGGCGCCGGCATCGGCGGCCCCATGGCCGACTTTTTCAACGCCATCGAGCCTGGCCTCGGCTACCTGGTGATCTTTGCGCTCTACGGTGTGCTCTTTGTGCTATCCGCCGTGACGCTGCTCAAGGTCAAGTGATGCGTGATGCCACGTATCACGCATCACGCATCACGAGCTACGCTTCCTGGCTCGGGGGAT
The DNA here is from genome assembly GCA_016929795.1 of Anaerolineae bacterium. The sequence goes on along the minus strand of JAFGIA010000308.1, from coordinate 33,946 downwards.
CGTCCTCCCCCTCCCCCTCTTCCTCTTCGTGCTTCAGGTTTTCTGCAATGTCATCCAGGCGCGCCATGACCCGGTCGTGGAGTGTGTCCTCGGGATAGCTGCCGTCGGCCCCCAGCGTCCCGGCAGGGATGCCTGTCAGGATTTCCAGGCCCTCGTCGACATTGTCCACGGCATAGATCTGAAAGCGCCCTTCTGCCACCGCCTGCACCAAGTCGTCGCGCAGCATCAGGTTCACCCGATTCGCCGCCGGGATCATCACCCCCTGGTCGCCAGTCAGCCCGTGGCTGCGGCACGTGTCGAAAAAGCCTTCCACCTTTTCGTTGACACCGCCCACGGGCTGCACGTTGCCCTGCTGGTCCACCGAGCCGGTGACGGCGATCCCCTGCTGGATCGGCACCCCGGCCAGGCTGCTGAGCAGGGCGTACAGCTCGGTCGAGCTGGCGCTGTCGCCCTCGACCTCGTCGTACGACTGCTCGAGCGAGATCGTTGCCGACAGGTTGAGGGGCAGATCGAGCGCGTATTTGCCGCCCAGGTAGCCGTTCAGCGTGAGCAGCCCCTTGTCATAGATCCGCCCACTCAGCTTGGCTTCTCTGTCGAGTGACACCACGCCCTCTTTGCCTGTGTAGGTGCGCGCGGTGATGCGCGATGGGCGGCCAAAGTCATAGTTGCCCAGCGACAGGATCGTCAGGCCATTCACCTGGCCAATTGCCTCGCCCGACAGGTGGATGCGCAGCGAGCCCTCGTCGATCCGTTCCTGGATCTCTTCTTCAGCCCTGTTGGCGCGGTAGGTGCGCTGGTCGATAGCCTTCGATACGTCGGCCGCCGTGGTCCGCTCGCGCTCCGCCCGCCTTGCCCAGAACGCCGCCTCACGTACCAGGTCGGCAATGTCGCCAAAGCGCGTCGACAGCTTTTGCTGGTGCTCTGCCAGCCGCGAGCCGAACTCGACGATGCGCGCCACCGCCTCGCGGTCGAAAGGCAGCAGTCCCTCTTCGTGGCAGCGCGCCGCGATGAACTCCGCGTAGCAGTGCATCGTTTCCGGCGTACGCTCGAACGTGTCCCCAAAGTCGGCCTGCACCTTGAACAGTTTCCGAAAATCGCCGTCGTATTCGTACAGGCCGTAATAGGTCCATGGGTCGCCGATCAGTACCACTTTCACGTCGAGCGGGATCGGCTCTGGCTCGAGCGTGGTGGTCGACACCAGTTGCATCTGGCTCCCCACCTCTTCGGTGCGGATCTGGCGATTTTTCAGTGCCCGTTTGAGCGCCTCCCACGCCAGGTGGCTGTCGAGCAGCGGCTCCGCCTCCAGGATCAGGTAGCCGCCGTTTGCTCGGTGGAGCGCGCCGGCCTTGATCATGGTGAAATCGGTGACGAGCGCGCCCATCTCGGCGCGATGCTCGATCCGCCCCAGCAGGTTGCCATAGGTCGGATTCACCTCAAAGACGACAGGTCCGCCTTCCTGCTCGCTGCAGTCGACCAGGACGTTCACCCGGTAACGATTGAGAAACCCGTCAGCGTCGGGGTCGCGCAGGTGCGGGGCACTCTCCTGCTCACTCTCCTCCGGTGCGCGAAAACGAGCGACGTGCTCCACGACGTCGGCTTCTACCTCGTCGAGATAGGCCACCACCTCGGGGATCTCGGCCCATGCCGCCTTCAGGTCAGCCGCGATCTGGTCGACGGCGAACGCTGCCACCTGGCGGTCCATCTCTTGCAGCGCATGCTTGGTTGCTTTTTCCAGGTTGCGCACGCTGCGCATCGTGTCCAGGATCTTGTCGCGCAGCTCGGCCTGGCGTGCCTCGAGGCTGCGCGCCGTCGCTTCGTCGATCTGGTGCCTTGTCTCGGGGGTGATCACTTGCCCGTGGATCACAGGCGCCAGGGCCAATCCTGTGCTGCTGGTCAGCAGCGCGAACCCCTGGCTATTCACCTCGCGCTCGAGCTGCCCCAATGCCTCGTTGCGCCGGCGCTCCGCTTCTTGCAGGATCTCTTCGCGCTGCTCTTCATACTCCTCGCTTTCAAAGATGCGTGGGATCTCGCGCATCAGGTCGTCAATCAGCTCTTCCATCTCGCGCCGGAACCGGGCGGCGTGGCCGGCGGGCAGGGTGATGGCGCGCGGCCGGTTCGGATCGGCAAAGTGGTTTACATATACCCAGTCGCCCGGCACTGGCTGCGCCGCCGCCGCCGGCACCAGGGTGGTGCGGATGGTGGTGGTGCGGCCCGTGCCGCTCAGGCCCAGGGCAAAGATGTTAAACCCCGAGCCGGGCACGTGGATGCCAAAGTCAATGGCGTTTACCGCCCTGTCCTGACCGATGACCGACACCGCGCCTGCCAGCGATTCTGTCGTCTCGAATTCAAAGATGCCCGCATCGCAGCGGTTAGTCAGTTGTTCGGGCTTGAGCTTCTGTTCTTGGTCCGTCATGCCGTGTTGTCGCCTCCTGATATTCGGGGCGATTATAGTCGGAAAGTGGCGATTTGTAAATTGGGGGCTTGACTTCGGCAATACTATACATAACCCTTCCGGTACCCGATCCTGGTCGGCTGTAGGGGCGCGGTCACCGCGCCCCTGCGCCGAAGCAGAACGTTGTTTTCGTGGGCAATTGGGTTTATCGCAGCCACAGCGACAGCAGATGCCGGCGCAGCCGCACCCACAGTGCGTGGATGCGCCACGTCGTCCGCTCCGGCGTCGGGTGAGGGCTGTAGCGCGACTCGACAAAAGCTGCGACCAGGTCGTCCACGTCGGCGGGTGCCTCCTTGGCTGCTCGACGGGCACGGGCCCAACGTGCTCGACTGCCGCGTGCCCGCAGCGATGTCCCAAGCGATTGTCCATACTCGTGCGGTGTCTGCCCGTCGCGCAGCGGGTGGCGCAGGCGCGCCCCCCAGCGTAGCAGGCGCGCGTAGCGGTCCTGCACCAGCGTCCCACTTGCGGCCGGGCGAGGGGGGCGCCACAACCAGGTGAGGAGCACGACGAGCCCCACCACGCTGCCCACCAGCGCGACCAGCCCCCACGGCACCCTCTGCCACCAGCGCGGCGGGTGTGGCGGCAGCGGCGGGGGCAGCGTTTCCGCCTCCGCTGCGCTTCCTGGCCGCACCAGCGCCACCTGGCCCGCCGTCGGCTCGAACTCGACCCAGCCGATGCCGTCGAAATAGATCTCGGGCCACGAGTGGCCATTCTCGGCCGTCACCACCCAGCGGTGCGCTTCGGGCTCGTACGTGCCCTGGGCATATCCCGTCGCCAGCCGGGCCGGCACGCCCACCGCCCGCGCCATCACTACCAGCGCCGATGCAGTATAGTCGCAATATCCCTCTTGCCTGTCGAACAGGAAATAATCTACCAGGTCGCGGTCGTCTGGTGGCTCGGGCAGGTCGAGCTCGTAAGGGTAGGTGCGCAGGTAGCGCTCCAGCCGGTAGGCCGCATCGTAGCGCGTCGGCGCGTCGCCCACCACCTCGCGCGCCAGCGCCACCACGCGCGGTGGCAGGCTCTCCGGAAGCGTCAGGTAGCGCCCGGCGAGGGGCGTGGGGCGGGTGCTTGTCAGCGCCGCGCTCGCCCGCAGCGCGTCGACCGTCGGCTCGGGCACGCGCGACACCACCGCGTAGCGCTCGGCATCGCCGGCCATCTCTATCAGGTCGCCCGGCGCACGCCACCGCGCGGTGAGGGGCACGTCGAGCCAGGCGGGTGTGTTGGCTGCATAGAGCCGGCCGTCTCTGCTCTGCAGCTCGAACTGCTGCACCAGGTTGGCGCCCGGCGGCAGGCTGCGCGCTAGTGCCTGGCCCGCGCGCACCGTCTCCACCTGTACCTCGCTGTTGGCCCAGCCCAGCCCTGTGTACACGTCGTAGGTGGCCCGCCGCCAGTAACGGCGCGGGTGGGAGGGCGTGGATTCCTCTTCTGTGACCGCCGGCGGTAGATCGTTTGTCGACACAGTGAATATCAGCGTCTCGTCGAGGTCCGGGCCGCCGCCCAGCAGGTGCACCTGGGGCAGCTCGCCGCCCGTCCCGTCACGCCCCCTGCCGGCAGCGCCCGGCACGCGGTAGTCGCTCTCGATCGGCCCGACGAATCGCTCGGCGGCCGACTCGATCCTGGCCCACGGCCCTTCCATCTGTCGCCAGAAGGCGGCCTGGATGCTCTGCACGCGCAGTGTCGGCCACACTGCCGCCAGGGCAAGGACGACCAACAGCCATGGCGCGAGTGCCGTCGCCACGTCGGCGCCCAGGCTGCCCGGGTAGTCGGTGCCGCTCCTTTCCCACCGTGCCCGCTGGCGCCACAGCCGGCAGATGGCCACCAGGGAAAAGGCGACGACTAGATAGACATAAAAATAGAACAGCGTCAGCCCACCCAGGAAAAAGGCAGTCAGGCTGACCGCGATCCCACCCGCCGCCACCGCGCGCCAGCCCGAGCTGCGGCGGTAGACCTGCCACGCAGTCACCAGCCCGACGGCCCACACCAGGAGCGACAGGCCCAGCTCGAGCGCAATCGTATCGTGGGCGGCGTCTGTGCCCGCTGTCGCCTGGTGTGCCCAGCTCCAGAGGCGGATGCCGAACAGCTCGATCTGCTGCCACGTATAAGCGGCAGCGATCTGCGGCCCTTGCCATATCACGCCTAGGGGTGGGACGACGCGTGCGGCCGACACGAGAGCGACCGCGCTTCCGAGCAGTGCCGCCACGATCGCCACGGCGCCTGTGCTTAGCCGCGTGCGCGCCAGCCACAGCCCCGCGACCACCGCCAGTGCGCTGATTCCGAGCAGCCGCAGGTCAGCCGCGCCGCTCGGCGATTCGAGCAGCGCCGCCGGCAGGCAGAGCGCCGCCACCAGGGTGAGGAGAAAGGGGAGCCACCCCTCGCGTGGCTCCAGCCGCCGCAGCAGCCGGATCAAAAGTGACAACACGTCCTGTTCCCGTCTAGTGCACCACGGCCGTAGGGGCGCGGTTACCGCGCCCAGATGATTGTCCTTGCGAGCGCAGCGAAGCAACCCCCACCGAGTTTGCCATGACCACCGGCAGGTAAGCCTCAAACTCGCCCGCACGCCGCAGCACAATGCCATCCATCGGTGCCAGCGTCACCTCTGCCGCCGGCGACCCGTCGTTGTATCTCGCCCGCGACCGGATGTGGAGCGCATCGGCGATGCACGCGCCCGGACAGCTCAGCCGCACATAGGCCGCGTCGCCCGGTGAGAGAGCCACCTCGCCCACGAGGTGCCATTCGTCGCCGCCGCTGCGCTGGTCGAGCACCTGCGTCGCGACCACCTGGCCGCCGGCGACCACTTCATAGCGCGCGTTGGCGCTCCAGCCCGCCGCCTCGGGCGCCGCAGGCCACCAGGCTGTGATCGTATAGACGTCCGCCGCCGCGATGGGCAGGCTCCAGCGTGCCTCGCCCGTCGTGCCCGAATGCTCGTGGCAGCCCGCCCCCCAGTCGTGATAGAAGGGGCCGGTGGCCTGCCACTCGCCGCTGTCGTACGTCGTCTCGGTCCACGTGCCCGTCACGGCCAAGCCGGGCCCCGCGTCGTCCAGGATTGTTTCTTCGCGCGGCGCCTGGCTGCCTGCCAGCCGTTTGTAGCCGGGCCCCACGTCGATCGTCTGCGGCTCACGCGTGCCGTTGAGCAGCACCAGGCCCTGGTCGAACGCCCGGCGGTAGACGTCGGGCGGGCGCACGCTGAGGCGCACCTCGTCCAGCCACACGCTGCCCGTCGCCTGGCCCACGAGGAACTGGAGGCGCGCGTCGCCGGCTGTCGCGTTGGCCTCGAACGACATGGCATGCTCCTGCCACCCGGTGCCGATCTCCACCCGGCGCCACAGCCCATAATTGTCCCATGGCGCGCTCCCCTGCTGCGCGCTCAGCGTAATCATGCGCGGCGTATCGCTCCTCGCCCAAAAGGTGACGTCGTAGGCCGTGCCCTGCGCCAGCGACCGCTCGTACTGGGCAAACTCGATGTGCCAGTCGGTACCCGACGTGGCGGCGACGTCGATGCGCGCCGAGGCGCTGCCCGTCGCCGCGTCGGCCGTGTCGCGCGTCACCGTCGCTGCGCAGCCTGTCCCTGTGTTGGCCCACAGGTGCCACGGGTAGGCGATCTCTTGCTCAAAGCCCCCATTCTCCACCAGGTTTTCCGGCGGGGGGCCGTCCAGGGCCACTCGCTCTGCCGGCCCGAGTGGATGGCCCAGGTCAAAGTCGAGCTCGTCGTACCACCAGTCGTTGCCGTGCCACGTGTCGCCAAACTCGTGGGCAAAATAGCCATCGTCCATCAGCGTCAGCGCCAGCCCAAAGCGCATCCAGGGTGTGTAGTTGCGCGCGAACTCGAGCGTGGACGGCAGGATCTTGGACAGTGGCTCGTAATCATAGCCGTAGGCCATGTCGTCCAGCGGCGACGACTCGATCATGGTCGTCGCCGGCTCCACGGCCAGGCGCAGCCAGTCGTGGTAGCGCGCCAGCAGGTCACTGAATGCCTCCTCACCCTCCAGCACGTTCGCCGTCGAAAAGCCGATGCTGATCCCGTTGAACAGACTGGCGATGCCCGGCTGGTAGATATCGGTGCTGTGGCTGCTGGCCACCGCGTGCGGCATAAGCTGCCGGAACGTCTCGATCTCGTGCAACACGCCCGCCTGCCACGCCGCGTCGAGCGCCGCCGGGTCGTCGGCCACGCCATCCTCGTCGGCGTCGATCGCGATCGGGTGGCCATAGATATCGTGCGTCAGCCACGACTGTGACGTCATCACATTGTCGAAAAAGACGCCGTCGGCCTGGTAGCCGCTCGCCAGCCACGACTGGTAGGCGTAACACCCCTGGTACTCGGCCACCTCGACCTTGGTCAGGTTGATCCGGTAGGAGCCGGGCCACACCTCGATCTTTTGGCCATTCACGTCCTTCAGGTACCAGCTCTCGCACGCGTCACCCGCGCACCCGGCGCAGCCCGGGTGCGACAGGTCGTTGTTCTCCACGGCATTGATCGACGTCAGCACGCGCACGTCGGGGTTGAGCCCGCGCAGCGCCACGATCTGCTCCGCGCCCAGCCCGTCGGCCCCCAGCCACAGGTCGATGCGCGCCATGTACGGCAGCCCCTGGTCGGCGAACCCCCACCAGCCCCACAGGTTGCCCGCGCGCGGATAGCCCGGGTCCGCCGCCGACAGGCTGCGGTAGTGCAGTGGCAGCAGAAAATCGGGGTGCGCGGCGCACCGCACATACACGTCGTTCACCACGTTCGGGTTGGGATCGAGGCCGGGGATGAGCGTGTGGTGGAGGGTCGTGCCTGCCCCGGCGTCGAATGGCGTCATGTCGCCATACACCAGCGGCCCGCCCAGGGCATAGGCACATGCCGTGGCCTCGATCGACTCGACGCTCAGGCTCAACTGCGTCGTGCCGGCCGGCAGCAGCGTCGTCGGCGGATCGGGATTCGTCACCGGGATGCCGGGGTAGGTGAGGGCCGTGCTGCCGCACGGCGCGCCTGCCTCGCCGCCCGCCGCCGGCGTGAACTCGTACACCAGCTCGTCGCCCGCCGCCAGCGCCTCCGTCGCCAGCCACATCTCGTTTGCTTCCGCCGGGTCGGGGCGCTCTGCCCGGCTGGCGATCTCTTCGCCCGTCGCCGCGTGCCCCGACAGCCGTACCTCGTCGACGAAATAGTGTGCGCCCTCGTTCCAGCGCGTGCCGCCGACATAGAACTCTGTGCCTGCCGCCGACGGCGGCCAATAATGCCCCTCATTCGTGTCGGCCGCCAGCACCCCGTCGACGTAAAAACGCATGAAATTGCCGCTGGCCGAATAGGCAAACGCCAGGTGGTGCCACTCGCCCGCCTGCCAGGCGCGCATGTCGCCCCGCGCGCCGTAGGCGCTCTGCCACGCGCCGTCCACCGTGCCGCCCGCGTACACAATGCCCGTGTCCGCCGCCTGGGCGATGGTGAGCGAGTCGCCGTCCGGCGCCTGGTAGAAAAAGAGCACGTGCCAGCGGCTGCCGTACACCGGGTCGTCGCCGTCGGCCCGCGGGGCGGCCCACAGCTCGAGCGTGCCCTCGTTCAGCGCCAGGTTGCCCTCGCGGCCAAAGCGCAGCGCGCCGTCGTCCGCCAGCGCCAGCGCCTGGCCCCACCGGCCCGGCTGGTAGCCCACACCCTGTGCCAGGTCGGGGGCCTCGCCATTGGCGCCACTTGCTACCCCGTCCAGGTGGAGCAGCAGCCCCTCGCCCACCTCACCCGCTTCCGTCTCCGTCCCGTTCACCAGCCACCGGTACGTGCTGCCCGCTTCCGCATCGCCGTCCGGGTCGGAGAGCTCGGCGCTGCCGGTGGCGTAGCGATAGTCGAAGGTGAGCGCCGCCATGGCGCCCAGGCAAGCCGGCGGGGCGGCAGGCACACTCATGGCCCGCGTGCCGGCGCCCGCCGCCGCGAGCGCCAGGATGGCCAGCAGGCTGAGGGCGGCCAGCCACAACACAATAAGGCGGACGGTCAGCTTGCTGTCGATCATCTTTTACCCCTCGCCCTTCAGGTACAACGCACCTCCGAGGTGCGTTGTACCTGTTCCTCGATCGCCCGCACCATCCGCAGCATCATCTCGTTCCCCGGCGTCGCGATCCCATGCTTCTCCCCCAGCGCCACCACCTTGCCGGCAAACATCTCGATCTCGGTTGGGCGTCCTGCTTCCACGTCCTGGTGCATCGACGTTTTGCCCGCTGGCGCCAGCGTCGGCAGCACCGCGTACCAATCGGCGATATCCTGCTCGCCCAGGGCCACCCCCTCCGCCTGCGCCAGCGCGATCACCTCGCGCATCAGCGTCTCCATCAGCACCTGGGCGTCGGGCGACGATTGAAAGACGCCGTACGGGGCACGCATCACCGCCGACGGGGGGTTCATGCTCACGTTCACCATGAACTTCCACCACAGCACGCGCATCATGTCGGCCGGCGTCTCGTAGCGGATGCCCGCGCGCTGGAAGGCCGCCTGCACGCGCCGCACCCGCTCGCCCGGCGGATCGTTCGTCGCCTCGCCAAAGTAGTGCTTGCCCGGCACAGTATAGGTGACCCGGTTCCCTTCCCGCAGCGCGTCGATGCCCACGCACACGCCATACAGCACCCGCTCCCTGCCGTACAGCGCGCCGATCGTCTCTTCGCTGTCGAGCCCATTCATCATCGACACGATCTTCGTCTCGTCGCCGACCAGGTGCTTCAGGTCGTGAACCGCCTCGGGTAGGTGGTGGTGCTTGACGGCGACCAGGATCAGGTCGGCCGGGGGGCCGGGGGCAGCGGGGTCGAGGACCGGCATCTGGTACACCTTGTCGTTCACCACCAGCCCGTCACGCCGCAGGCGGCCGCCCCGCGCGCCCCCCGCGATCAGCCCCGTTGAAAAGCCGGGCGTCTCAAAGAAGCGGGTGGCGAAATAAGCGCCGATCGCGCCGGCGCCCAGGATCGCCACCCTCTCGATCTCTGGCATAGACCCCTTTACTCTACCGTGATCTGCTGGTACACCTCGTACGCGTTGCCGTCCAGGTCCTCGACCACAAAGCCGACCACATACTGCCCCTGCGCGGCGTCCAGCGTCACCCACTCGAACATCTGGTCACCGAACGTCAGCGTCCGTCCCTCCTGAGTCGCGGCCTGCAGGCTGCCACCCGCCGTCACGTCCAGCCAGCGCTCGATGACGGTGAACTGGTCGCCGGCCTCGGGGATGATCTCGCGCGGCGAGCCGGTCCCCTCCTCGCCGGTAAAGCCGTACACCTGGCGCAGGTAGCCGTCGCTGAAGTAGAGGCGGGCGTAGCGGCTTTCGCCGTCGTCGGCAAAGGTGTAGATGCCGTCCACCGTGTACACCGCCTCTTCGAAGGAAGCGCCGTACAGGACCGGCTGGAAGAGCGCCACCACCCGGTCCACACCATCGTCGATGGCAAACACCACCGGCTCCCACTCGAACTCGAGCGTGAACCCACCCGCCGGCCACACCGGGTAATAGATGCCGTCGCTCTCGCGCGTGTCGCCGCTCTCCAGGTAGTCGCGGTCCACCACCTGGATCGACTGGCCCATCGCGTCATAGTAGCCGACGAACAGGTAGGCATAGCCGACGTTGTCACCCTCGACGTCGCTGCTCAGCAGCATGGGCAGGCCCGGTGCCGCGAATTCGCTCGACAGGGTGAGCGGTGACAGCGAGATCTCGCCCGCGCCGGGCCCGCGCACTGCAATCCCTGCCTCGGGAGCGGCAAGCTCTGCCGCATCCCTCTCAAAGCGGCGCCCGGCATAGTGGTAGGCCAAAAAGTCGTCCCACAGCGAGGCGGCGGCAAAGCGGCTGGCCATGGCCGTGTACGACTGGGGCCCCGTCAGCGGCGAGGCATAGATCTGCGAGTTGGGAAAATAGATCGAGATCCCCGTCGCGCCTGGCTTTTTCGAGCCATGCTTTTCGGCGATCACTGCCTGGTCGATCGCTGCCAGCACGTCGCCCGCGGCCTGGCGCACGTCGCCGCTGCCGCTCTCACGCTCCAGCAGTTGGACCAGGCTGCCCAGGTCCAGGTAGGAGGGCGGCACCTCTTTGCCCCACACACTTGTAAAGCTCTGAGCGTAGGTGCGCGCACGGGCGGCAGTTGCCTGGTCTGTACCTTGCAGCACGTAGGCCAGCTCGTCGATGCGCTCCACCAGCCCCGGGATAGCGGCTAGGTCCACGGCAGTCAGGGTGATGCCCTGTCCCATTTGCTGCGCCAACTGCGCCGCAGATGGTGCGCCGAACAGGCCAAACAGCCCACCCATCGGCGAGCCGCCGCGCAGCAGCTCGGCGCGGGCCTGGGCGTCGACGATGCGCTGGTCGTCGTCGATATAGCTGTCGACGATCAACTGCCCCAGCCCGGCGCCATCCACGCCTGGATTGCGCGCCAGCGCGTCGAGAAAGCTGGTGTAGGCCCAACCCAGCGCCGGCTCTGTTTCCTGCGAGGCCACGGCGTAGCGTGCGTGCGGTGCCAGCGCGGCAAACACCTCCACGTGGCCCATCAGGCACGCGTCCAGCCCGATCATCTCGAACTGCCCGATCCCCGTCCGGTCGCGGATGATTTGCAGTGTCTCGTCGATCTCGTGCAGGTACAACTGGTCGCCAATGCGCGCTGCAAGGGGGATGCCCGGATCGCCCCGGACGCCGGAATCGGCATCGCTCCAGCCGCCGGGCCATCCCATGCCATGGTCCGACAGGATCAGCACGTGCTTGTCGGCGGGGAACGTTTCGACGGCCCAGGTGACGAAATCGATCAGCGTCTCGCCGTCCGACATGTTCGCTTCGCCCAGGTCGGCCACCATCTGCGAGTTCACCCGGCTCAGGTCCGTGTCCTGGGTAATATAGTAGCGCCTTGTCGAGCTCCAGTTGCCGTCCCCCTGGTAACCGCCGCGGAAGCGGTCCACCTGGGCCACGATGTGCAGCCGGTCGCTCGATCCGACGCGCTCCGCCTCATTCAAGTCGACATAAATATCCTGCTCCAGAATCTTGTCGTCCGCGTCCTGGTAGAGCATCACCAGCCACGTGTTCTCCTCTCCCGACGTGGGGGGGGGGACAAAGGGCTTGGGGGTGTTTGTGGGGCGTGCGGGCGCGGCTGTAGGGCTCGACCGCGTCGGCTCGACCACGGCAGGGGGGAGGGTCGCGAACCCCACGTCTTCCAGGTCGTCGCCGCCGCTGCTCAGCAGCATGAACGCGCCGATACAGATGCAGGCCAGGACCAACAGGCCCACGATCATGATCGGCGACAGGCGCCCGATCGGCAGCGACGGTAGGGCAGCGCCGCCGGACGGGCGCGCCGTGGGGCGCGCCTGGCTTGCCGGACGGCTGGTCGTGCTGGTAGAGGGCCGCGCTGTCGGCTGCTGGGTCTCTGTCCGTCGCCGGGCGGGTGCCTCGGCGCGCTCCCGGCCCCCGCTGCCTGCCGGCTCGACGCGCCGCCGGCGCTCAGCCCGTACTCTCTTTTTGTCGTCACCAGAGTTACTCATGATGTTATCGCCTCCGTACACTTCATTTCTACTGCGTGTCTATACGTACCGTGATCGTAACAGGGTTTCCCAGAAAAGTCAAGCAGCCCAGAACCCGGCCCCGGCCAACGCGCCCGAACGTGCTCTCGCCATACACACAGTCGGGCGCAGTTGTAAAAGGCACGCATAGCCCCATTTCGCATAGTCAGTACACGAAACGGCCAGGAGCTGCTAGAACGTATTTTCTGGATAAGGAAATAAGGTTATGCGAAATGTGAATTGCGGGTGCTGTTTGCTACTTTTTCTCCTCTTCCCCGTCAAACACCTGCCGGTGCGCCCGGCGGTAATCCTCGCGCTTGGTCTGCGCATAGATCCTCGTCGTGGTAGGGGAAGCGTGCCCCAACGCGTACTGGGTGAGTGCCAGGTCGCCTGTCTCACTCAAAAACTCGGTGGCAAAATAGTGGCGCAGCGTGTGCGGCGTCAGATTGAACCTCTCCAGGATGCCAGCCCGCGTCGCCAGGTCCGACAGGATGTTCTGGATGCTGCGCGTCGAGATCGGCAGCACCTTCGACCCGGCCCGCCGGTCGTGGCGCGCGAACACGGGCAGCCGCGCCAGCCCGCGGTATGCCTCGCCATCGGCCCGCGCCGCGAGGTACTCCTGAATGGCCGACCACGCCCGCTCTGAAAAGAGTACCTCGCGATCCTTCTTGCCCTTGGTGTACTTGACAAGGGCGCCTTGCACGTCGTACAGCAGGTGGCCCCGCTCCAGGCGCACCAGCTCGCCCACGCGCATGCCCGAGCTGACTAGCGCTTCCACGATGGCTATGTCACGCAGCCGCGCCATCTCATGGCGCCGCGCATCGCCCGGCGCCATGTCCTCGGGCAGATCCAGGGGCCGCTGCGCCTCGCTCCGCAGCAGATCGACGATCTCGGTCGACGGCAGCTTGTCGGCCGGCAGCTCGTCGCGGTTGCGCGTCTTGACCGCCCGGGCGAATGCCTTGCGCAGTGTGTCATATTCCTGAGTTGACATAAGCAGTATCTGCGTCTCGATGATCAGGTACTCCAAAAAGCTCGACACGGCCGCGAAATAGTTCGCCTTGGTCGCTTCCGAGATCCTCGCCGGCTCGCCGCCGGCGACCTCCCGCAGCAGATACTCGTACAGCCACGTCACAAAACCCACCAGGGTGGGGAGATCGAGCGCCGTGACGTCGGTTGTGGCGGGGGGCAGCTCCTGGGCCGCCAGGTAGCGTTTCAGGTGGCGCAGCCCGGTCGAGTAGGAGCGGGCGGTGCCGACGGACTGGGAAGCCCGCAGATAGGTTAGGTATTTGTCGATTGCCTCGCCGATCGTCATTTCTGCCCCATTTCGTGAGCAGGGGGCCTCAGCATCGCCCGGTGCCTGCTCCACACACTTTACTTCGTATAATCTTTCTTGGACGAAGTGAATTATAGCATACCTTTACGCCTGCGTCAAATCCCCAGTGTGGGCTGCACAATCCAGAGGATTGTGGCACAGGGGTTAGCGGGACAGCGCCTCATCGAAAAAGCTGAGCACCCGCTCCTTGTACTCCTCGGGATAGGTCCACGCCGACCACGCGTGCCCCGAGTCGTTAACCCAGAGCTGTTTCGGATCGTTGGCCGCCTCGTGCAGCCTGTAGGCGTGCTCCTCTTCCGTCAGAATGTCGGCCGTGCCGTGGATGATATAGAGAGGGATGTGCAGTGTGCCGATTATGTCAATGGGGACCGGCACGCCGGGCACCAACCAGTCCGGCGGCAGCCGATAGTCGGCCGCGAAATCGGTGTCGCCCCACCGGGCAAAGAGGCTGTCGAGCACCAGTGCGTCGATCCTCACGTCGTGGGCCGCCGTGTTCACCAGCGCCGCCGCCCCCAGGCTCATCCCCAGTCCCCCCACCCGCTCCGCGGCCCCTTCCTCTTCCAGCCAGTCGAGCGCTGCCTGAAGGTCAAACACCTCTTCGCGCCCCACTGTAGTCGGCCGCTTTTCGCTTTCGCCGTGCCCGCGAAAATCGACGAGCATCACGTGGTATCCGGCCTCGTGCAGCCACGGCACGATCTGGAGCATCGTCGCCTTGCGATCCATCAGCCCATGCGCCAGCAAGATCGTGCCGCGGGGTGCGTGTGCGCTTGCAGGCACGTACCAAGCCGCGATCTCGACTCCGTCTTCTGTCGTCAGCACCAGATCGCGGTAATAGATCTCTGCATCCGCCGGATCGCCCCAGTACGGGAACTGGGGCGGCTGTCCTCCGCCTGTCGGGTAGGGGTCGATGCGCAGCAGGTCAAGGGTGCGGTTGATCTGCCGCCAGGCCGGCGAGTAGGGCTGGCGAAAGAGGTCACTGGCCACGATCGGCACGGCCAGGAGCGCGGTGAGCAGGGCCATGCCCGCCAGCAGTACGACCAGGCACCCTGCCCGCTTCCTCACAGCCCTCCCCCTCGGGGGGCACACGCGCACCCCTTCACATCGTAATCCTCAGCAGTGCGTGGTCGCACCCCCAGGTATCCCCTGGGCAGCGAGGGCAGCGGCGTCGGCGTCGGTCCCGTCGCGGGCACGGCGTACGTCGCCACGATCACCAGCGCACCATTCTCCACCTGCAAATCCGCCAGCGCGATCAGCTCCGCCGCCTCGACGTAGTGCAGGCGATAATGGCATCCATCCACGCGCTCGACGCGGCGCAGCGACGTCAGCCCCAGGTCCACTGGCAGCGTCGGCGTCACCGCTCCTGGCAGGTCGGGCAGGATGACCTCGCCTGAGACATAGATATACTGCAGCCCTGGCTCTTTTTGCATCTCGTACACCACGCCGAGCACGTCGCCGATCCGCTGCGCCTGCAACTCCACTTCCACCGGCTTGATCTCGATCGCGCTGCCCGCCTGCAAGCTCAGGTAGTTCAGGTAGAGGTTGTCTTCCTCGCCGCGCCCTGCCGTGAATAGCTGGCGCGTGTAGCGGTCGAGCAAGAGGTACGAGTCGCCGCGCGCGTTCAGAATCTCAAAGCGGCCGCTCATCCGCCGGCCCGTCGCCTGCCACGCGCCCTGCACGTAGGCAAACACCAGGTTGCGCCCTCGCAGCGAGTAGTAGCGATCCAGGTTCTGCTCGTAGGTCAATGCCGGCGTGGCAGCCGGGGGTGCCGATCCCACGTTGAGCGGGATCAGCAGCGCGGCCGCGATCGTGGCCAGAGCCAGTGCCACGGCCCTCTCGGCCACACCGCCCGCCGTACCCAGCGGCCCACCGCGCACCGTGTAACGCGTGCTGCTCAGCGGCCAGAAGAGCATCACCCCCTCGGGATGGAACAGATCCACCAGCAGGTGGGCGAAAAAGCCAAGCGGCACCACGCTCCATGCCTGCACACTCACCAGCGCCAGGGGCGAGGCGATGAGCATCACCAACGCGTTCCCCCCCAGGCTGTGCCATGTCCCACACTCGCCATATCGGCCTGCCAGGCGGCGCGAGGCGAACGGCAAGAGCCTGCCCGCTGGCGAGCGCGGCGAGTCGAGGTCGGGCATCAGCGCGCCAACGAACAGGGGCAGCAGCAACAGCGGCCGCACCGTGTCATCCCCGGACCAGGTGAGCAGAAAATAGAGGACCGTCGCCGCCAACAAGTAAACGAGCTGGTGGACGAGGCTTGCTACCGGCAGCCGCCGCCACTGGAGCCGCCCGCCGCCCTTTCCGCCGTGCGCGAGGAGCGCCTCGACGAGCGACAGGCCGAGAGAGAGCGCGCCCCCCAAAAGATAGCCAGGCATGGGGTTGGACAGCCGCTCGATGTAGCGCGCCGCGACCAGCCCCGCCGCAAAGAAGAGGAGCACCCACATGACCCCCGCCGCCAGCCCCCCTACCCGCCAGCGCCACTCACCGCGCCGCCACGCGACAACCACATGCGCCGCCACCGTGGCGACGATGGCATACGCCAAGGTCAGCCCGGTCATCAGCGGCGTTACACCGAACACGGCACCCTCTCCCCCACTTCACCCGGGGCCTTTAGTGTGATCCTGTTATGTAAATACACCCTCACCGTGATCGGCTCCCCCACCACTCACGGGACCGGCCTCCCCTCGCCACAAACCACAGGCTACAGGCAAGCATCCAGATCAACCCCACCAGGCAGGCATAGAATCCCCAGCCCAGGGCCGGCGGGCGCCCGTACAGCGCGTCGATCTCGGGTTTCACGGCCCACATCTGCCACGCACTTGCACCCAGCGCGCCTGCTGCAAGCGACGCTGTGGTGGCGCCCAGGAGCCAGGCGGGCAGCCGTCCCAGCAGCCATGATGCCGCCAGTGCCCCCCAGCACACAGCCAGTGCCGCGAGCTGCAACCGGAACTCGTCGCCCATCAAGCTGGCCGGTGACCAGGCAGGCGGCAGGAGCTGCAGGCTCACCGGCACTGCCAGCACCAATGCTGCCGCGCGCATCCCCTTGCCATAACGCAGTCCTGGCGCACCAACGAGCAGCGCCACACTCATCACCACGACAAACGCCGGCAGGTAAAAGAGCTGGCGGGCCAGTGGCAGCTCACCCGCTTGCACGGCGGGCAGGAACTTGACAAACTCCCCCATGTCGATGCCGGTGAGTGCCAGTGCCGCTGTGGAATGCCCGATCCAGGGACCATAGCAGCCCACGGCGGCCAACAGCCAGCCAGGTGGCAAGAGCAAGCGCACGGCGGAGAGCCCGCCTGCCCGCTCGCGCGACGGGCTGGCGAGATCGAGACTCGCTCCCCTGCTCACTCCTTGCTTCCTCCCTCAACAGCGCCAGGGCGCGCGGCGGCTGCGCTCTGACGATCGGCGCCCCGGCACAGTGCCTGGATCTCGTCTTCCTCTTGCTCCGCCGCCTCGAAATAGGTACGGATGAACTGGCTGCGGCGTTGGCGCAGCGCCATGGGCGCCACACGTGCCACGTCTGCCGGCGTCGCCACCTGCCTGTCGTCGGCCGCCGCGTAGGCGCGCGCCGCTTCCAGCGCCGTGATCTCGGCGCGGTGGCTCGAGATCTCCAGGTCGTGCACCAGGCACATGGCGAATTGCTCCGCCTCTTTCGTCAGCTCGACTGTGGGCAACAGCTCCCCTGCGCGGTGGATCTCCTCGCCAAAAGTGTGCGTCTCCTCGGCCAGCGAGGCGGCCAAGCGGTGTGGATATTGGCGGAACGCGCGCACGCGATGGTACACTTCCAGCCTCTCTTCCGGTTCCGCGAGACCATCCACCAGCACCCTCAGGCCAAAGCGATCCTGTATCTGCGGCCTCAGGGCACCCTCTTCCGGATTCATCGAGCCGACCAGGATAAACTGTGAGCGGTAGAGCACCTGCATCGGGCCGCGGCGCACCGTCACCCTGCCCTGTGCTGCCGCATCGAGGATGGCGTCGACGATCGCATCGTCGAGTAGATTCACCTCGTCCACATAGAGCATGTTCCGGTGCGCATGCGCCAGGATGCCCCGCTCCAGCCGCACCTTCTGTTGCTCGACGGCCAGGCGCTCATTCACCCCGCCGATCACGTCTTCCAGCCGCGCGTTGAGTGGCAGCTCTACCAGGCGCATCCTGTCGAGCCCTGTCAGCGCCTCGCCGCGTCCCATCTTGACGGCGCAGTCGGGGCAGATCGCGTCCATGCCCCAGATCTCGGCTGCTTCCTCTTCGCAGCCATAGATGCACAGGCTGCGCCGCACAGGCGGCATCAGGTCGACCAGACCGCGCACCGCCGTTGTCTTGCCTGTTCCCCTCGGCCCGATGAGCAGTACGCCGCCGACGGCCGGGTTGATAACTGCCAGCAGCAGGGCCAGTTTCATCTCCTCCTGGCCAACCAGCGCCAGGAAGGGAAAAACTGGCACTTCCTGGCTGATCACCTCCGGCGCCATCGTGCTCTTGAGCAGTGTGGCGGCAGAGCGTTGTTGAAGAATCCCGAGAAGCATCGACTTACCAGGCATGCCGCTTCTCCTTATTCATCTTGCCGTGGCAGGGCATAGACATGCACCGGCGCAAAATGGTAGACGTCGACCGTCGGATAGCCGGCCACGACGAGGGCCGGCGGATCCGCCTCAAAAGTTGCCAGGAGTGTGCTCGCCGCCGTCAGCTCGTCGAGCGCGGCCAGCCTGTCCCTGTACACATCGGGCTGCTCACGCAATACTTCCCACACGCCGTCGCTTACCACGAGCAAATCGAACCCTTCCGCCAGATACCAGGCCAGATCGTGATCGGTAATGCGGATGACATCCACAACCCAATACTCGGTGTGGTCAAAGGGCACGGCATAGTGCTCGATCGCAATCTTGGTTCCCCACTCGACGTTCTCTTCGATCCAATCACCTGCCACCTCGCGGTGGTCGGTGCGTGTCAGTGTCGCGTCGAACCCGAGGCCGGCAATCACAGGCAGTGCGATCACCACCAACACTGCCACTGCTGCTACTGCAAGCTCACGCCTTGCCCCCAGGCGCAGCCGCTGTGCCGTCCACGCCACTGCCGTGTCGAGCAGCCAGCCGCCGCCTACCGCCAGAAAGGGCAGCAGCGGCACCATGTTCCGCTCGAACCTCACGACGAAACGTGATGCCATCACATAGTATACCACAGGAAAGGCAATGAGCACCAATCCACGCTTCCAGCGTCGGAAAAGTAGTGCGATCAGGCCCCCTGTGCCTGCCGCCACGAACAGTGCGTCGGCAGACGTCGCAAACAGGGTCGGATACCAACGCCAGTTGCCCCGCCCCTCAAAGCCCGGCTGCTCGGTGCCATAGTGGTGCAGCACTGTGGCTAGCCCGTTCAGAAACTCGGGGAGATTGGCCAGCGCAAAGGGGTTGCCGCCGAAAAAACCGAGGGCAAAGCCGGTGCCGGCCAACACGATGCGCCCATCGAGCCACCCCCACGCTCCCCACCGTATCGCCAACGCATGAGCCATCAAGGGGACCACGAACACCACTGCGCCGTTGTACTTGGTAGCGCCAGCGAGCCCCGCGCACAGGCCTGCGAAAAAGTAGCACGTCCAGGCGGCACGCTCCCCTACCTCAGCGCGCGCCAGGATGAGCATGCTGAAAAGGAGCGTGAGCGCTGCCAAAAAGCCGACCATCACGTCAAAGGTGGCATAGTGCGAGTGGATTATGTGAAGGTAGCACCCGGCTAACAGTGCCGCCGCCATCAGACTCGCGCGCCAGCGCGCCATCTCGCGCCCCACCAGGTATACAACAAGCACCGTGAGTGTGCCCAAGAGCGCCGTCACCACCCGTCCAACCTGGTAATAGTTGGGCAGCGTGAACGGCGGCACCTCGCTCCACAGCCCCGCCGCCGCGCCTTTCAGAAAGTAGAGGGCATAGGCCCCCGCCTGGATGTAGGCGTAAAAGGGCGGATAGTTAAAGCGGTGGAGGTTCCAATCCCCCGTCCAGAGGATCGCCGCCGCTCGATCCACCAGGGCATGCTCGTCCGGATGGTAGCGTGTGTACGCAGGGAGCCCAAACCCACTCCCCCACAAGCGCAACCCCAGTGCTGCGAGCAAAATGCTCACCAGTACAAGGCCCCGGCGCACTTTCTCATTCATCCATATGTTTCGCATAATCTATTTTCTTTTCATGCGATCAAACCTGTTGCCGCCGGTCGCGCACAATGACTATGCGAAATTTTACCCGGCAGCCAATCCTCCACCCCTTCTGGCCTTCCAACCCTTCCCTATCCCCCTACTTCCTGATACACCACTGCCAGCTTTCCCGCCGCGCGCTCCCAGGTAAACTGCTGCGAGCGCGCCAGCCCTGCCGCTGCCAGCTGCGCCCGCAGTGTCTCGTCGGACAGCAGGCGCCCCAAGGCCGCTGCCAGCTCATCTACATCGGCCGCGTTGACCATCACCCCCGCGTCGCCAACTACTTCGGGCAGCGACGAGTTATCCGCTGCCACCACCGGCGTGCCACACGCCATCGCCTCCAGGATCGGCACGCCAAAGCCCTCGTACCACGAGGGGAAAGCAAAGACAGTCGCCAGGCTGTAAAGCGCCGGCAGGTCGGCATCGGCAGCAAACCCAAGAAAACGCACCCGGTCCCCGAGGCCTGCCCGCTCGACCGACACCAGCGCATCGTCGTACAGCCAGCCCTTCTCGCCCGAGATGACGAGTTGAACGTCCGCCATCTCTGGACTGCCCGCGACCAGCAAGCCGAATGCGGCGATCAGCCCTTCGAAATTCTTGCGCGGCTGTAGCGTGCTCAACCCAAGGACAAAGCGCTCCGGCAGCTTGTAGCGCGCGCGCACCGCCGCGCGCACCACCGGATCACGCACGGGCCGGAAGCGCGACTCGACGCCGGGATAGATCACGGTCACGCGTAGCGGCTCGACGCCTAGGAGCTCGACCAGGTCGCGGCGTGTGGAAGCCGAGTCCGCCAGGATGTGCTGCGCGCGGCTTACCGCCCGCGGCACGGCCTTGCCCAGGTAGTCGCGAAAGGCGGGCACAAAGCAGTGTGGCACACGCAGGAAGGACAGGTCGTGCACAGTCAGCACCGCCGGGGTGCCCATTAGCGGCGGCAGGACAAAGTCAGGCGAGTGAAACAGGTCCAGCGGCCCGGTGGCAAGCTGCACCGGCACAGGCAGCCGCAGCCGCTGCCAGGCGATGTTCAGCCAGCGATCGGACACGGGCACCGCTCGCAGCCGAAAGTTGTTGGGCCATGGCCCCAGCCCGTCGTCAGCTTGCCCGCCGGCGACAAACAGCGTGTAGCGGCCATGCGCATCCAACTCGGACAGAGCACGGATCAAGTTGCGCGTGTAGCGCCCAATGCCCGCGCCCTGCCTCACAGCGGCCGTATAGTCGATGCCGATGCGCCTGGTCACCTACTTGATACCCCTATACGTCCAGATCCGATTGATCCCAAAATTCCAGAACAACACCACACCGATGGCAAATGCCTTGGCCAGGTTGTAGCTGAGGCGCTCGCTCACGAAATGCTGGAAAACAAACTGGTCCATCACCACCAGCAGGAGCGTGTTGATGCCCCATCCAAGGATGTTGACGATGGCAAACTGGCCCAACTGGCTGCCGAGTGGGCGCTCGCGCGACTCCGGAAAGGTCCACAGACGGTTCCACGTAAAATTGCTCAGTACGGCGGCAGAGAACGAGATCGTATTGGCCGCCACGAGCTGGATCACATCCGGGTCCCACCCCGCGTTCCAGCCCACACCCAGCCCGATGCGCTCGAACAGCATTTTCATGAGGTTGAGCACGATGAAATCGACAACGGCGCCGATTGCACCGACGACAGCAAACTTGCAAAACCGCTCCACCTCCTTCGGATTCGACGCAAGCCGGCGGCACGCTCCCCCAACCACGGGCAGGGTGACGATGCATGCCGACAGGCGTCTCAGCCGAGGATCCATCTCATTATGTGCCATATTGATTCGCGTCAAACTCCTCTGACCTCCGGATCCGACCTCCAGGTGAAGGCGGATAGAATGCCCAACAGGATCGCCAGGTGAAGATAGATACCGTGGACAAAAAGATTGTCGAACAGGTGATGCACCCCTAGATGCACCCCAACGCCCAGCACGCCCAGTGCTACACCCCATTCCCACCCAATCAGGCGCCTGGCTGCGCGCCACGCCGACAAGAGCACGGCTCCGTAAAGGAACAGGTATGCGCCCAAGCCGACGATGCCGGCTTCGGCGCCAACGTTCAGGTAGTAGTTATGCGCGTGGCCCAACGGGAGCGGCCAAAGCGGCAGGGCATAGCGGTCGTAGACGACCTCGTAATTCCCGGCACCCACGCCCAGCCAGGGGTGGTCGGTCCACATGCCGATCGCCGCCTGCCAGTGGGCCATACGCTCGAGCACAGCAAAGTTGGCGTCGGTGATCTCGCGGCCGCGCACGTCGGTGAGGCCCAGGTAGGGCAGGAAATCGTCAAAGCGCTGCACCAGGGCCGGCGGCAGGTGCGCCAGCCCCCCGGCGAGCACGCCATAGAGCACGACGGCGACCAGGATGATGACCAGGACAGCGGCGCGCCCACTGCGTGCCACAGCCGCCACTGCCATGGCCGCCGCCGCCGCCGCGAACCCAAGCCAGGCACCGCGTGACCACGACATGACGAGCGCCGCCAGCATCAGCACGCCACACCCACCCGACCAGAGCAGCCAGCAAGCACTAACTATCGGGGTACTCTTGCGCAGTGACAAGATCCAGGCCACCAACAGGCCAAGGGCCACAGGCAGCGTAAGCCCCAGGTAGCCCGCGTACGGATTCGGCTGCGCAAAAGAGCCATACGCACGCATAAAGCGCCCAAACAGGATAAATGGCTCTGGGCCCACCTGGAAAAGAAACTGGTAGATGCCTTGCAGCGCAGCGAGCGCGCCGGTGCCGAGCACAACGGCGACAAGCCATCGCGTCCAGTGCACGTCAAACTCGTTGGCGACGATCAT
The DNA here is from genome assembly GCA_016929795.1 of Anaerolineae bacterium. The sequence goes on along the minus strand of JAFGIA010000308.1, from coordinate 11,709 downwards.
GTACAGCGCCAGCACCTCGATCCACTTGACGACTTCTGTGGCAGCGGCGCGCAGCGACGTGGCACCAAGGGTTGACAGCAGCAAGGCTGTGGCAAACAGCGCGAGCGGTAGCGACAGTGGGGGCCAGCGCCAGCCCGTCTCGCGCCGCACCACCCGCCGCACCAGCCACGCTGCCACCACCAGGGCGAGCAGTGCCTCAGCCGCGCCCACGTTCATCCCGCCCACGGTCACCTGGCGCACAGAACCAAAAGGCACCGCCGGCACGAGCAGCAGCAGGCCGAGCCTCGGCTCGACGAGCGTAACGGTCACCACGACTGCGCCCACAACCAGGAGCACCATCCAGGTCAGTGGCAAGAGGGCGATCGCGACGGCGGCCGCGACGATAGCCGCCGCGGCAAGCACCATACCCCCTGCCCGGCGCAGCGTGCCGCGCTGTTTAGACCAGGCGTGTGCGAAACCACTCAACGGTTCGAGCCAATCCTTCCTCGAGCGACACCACCGGCTCCCAATCCAGCACCTGCCGCGCCTTGCTGATGTCGGGCTGGCGGACCATCGGATCGTCCTTGGTGCGCTCATCCTGTGGCTGGACGAAATGGATCGTCGAGCTGCTGCCGGTCACCTCGATCACCTTGTTGGCGAACTCGAGGATGGTCATCTCGCAGGGATTGCCGAGATTGACAGGATAGACCTCGTCTGACATGAGCAGGCGGACCATGCCCTCGACCAGGTCGGACACATAACAGAAGCTGCGCGTGCGCGTGCCCTCGTCATAAACGGTCAGAGGCTCGCCGAGAATCGCCTGCCGGACAAAGTTGGGCACCACCCGGCCATCGTCGAGGCGCATGCGCGGGCCATAGGTGTTGAAAATGCGCACGATGCGCGTTTCGACGCCGTGATAGCGATGGTAGGCCATGGCGAGCGCTTCGGCAAAGCGCTTCGACTCATCGTACACACCGCGCGGCCCGACGGGATTGACGTTGCCCCAATAGTCCTCAGGCTGCGGATGAACCAGCGGGTCGCCATACACTTCCGAAGTGGAAGCGAGCAAAAAGCGCGCCCCCTTGGCCTTGGCCAGGCCCAGCGCCTTGTGTGTGCCCAGTGCACCCACCTTGAGTGTCTGGATCGGATAGTTGAGATAATCGACGGGGCTGGGCAGCGAGGCGAGGTGCAGGACTGCATCGATCGGCCCCTCGACAAAGATATACTCGGTGACGTTGTGCTTGACGAACTGAAAGCGCTCATTGCCTGCCAGGTGGGCGATGTTGGCCGTCGAGCCCGTGCTCAGATTGTCCATGGCCAGCACCTCGTGCCCACGCTGCAACAAGTAGTCGCACAGGTGCGAGCCGATAAAGCCGGCACCGCCAGTGATCAGGATACGCATGATGAACTCTCCGGGTTAGATATTGGGTATTGGATAGCGGATCTTTGGTAGTCAGTACAGGTGGCAACGAGGGCCGCCATAAGCATGAACGAGAAGGCGAGGTCGACGAGAAAGAAGGCATTGTCGACCAGGCCATGGGCGACGAAATAGACCATGCCCCCCATCAGGCCAAGCGCCAGCCGCCTATCATCGCCAGATGGCTGATTGCAGTAGAGATAGCTGGCAGCGCGAAAGAAGGCGATCAGCAACCAGCCGGCGACGAGCAGTCCGGGCAGGCCCAGCCTGATCCAAAAGTCGAACACCAGGTTGTGTGGGTGTGACAGGTCAAACTCCTCCCATGCCGTCGGCAGCACATAGTGGGTGCGGTACTGGTAGAGAAAGTTGTCGAGCCCGACGCCAAACACCGGGTGGTCGCGCACCATGGCCCAGCTCGACTGCCATAGCTGCAGCCGGAAAAAGGTCGTGCCCTGCTCGGTATCGAGCAGTGACGCCAACCGTCCAGGACCTGCCAGCGCGAGCAACAACAACGCGAGCGCGACGAGAAGGGCGAGCGCGACCAGAAAGGTCCGCCGCCCGCGCATCGCCGCCAGGAAGAGGAGCGAGACGGGCAGCCCGACGAGCCACGCGCCGCGCGAGTAGGTGAAAAAGAGCGCCACGGCCACCACAAGCGCCGCGGCAGCATAGACCCACCGCCGAGTGCCGAGCGCGACTCGCAGCCCGTCGCCAGCGCTCGCTCCCAAAGTGTCATTGCGAGGCCCCGTCGTTTGGGGGCCGAAGCAATCTCCCTCGCGGCTGGCGGTGGGGATTGCTTCGTCGCTCGCTGCGCTCGCTCCTCGCAATGACAGGTTCAAAGCGCTCTTGCCCCACACGGCCATGGCGAGCGCCAGCGGCAGCACCCGGCCCAGGTAGAGCGCCAGGTTGTTGGGCGAGCCATAAAATCCACGTACGCGCCACACGCCGTCGGCCGTAATCACACCCTCGCCCAGCAGCCATTGGCCGATGCCCACCAGCGCGATGAGCACCGCCCCCGCCACCCAGGCATCGGCCAGCCGCCACACGTCACGCCGCTCGCGCACCAGCACGCGGATCAGTCCATAAAAGAGCGCCCCCTCGAGCACCACTGTCCGGAACTCGCGCGCGGCTACACGCGCCTGCTCCGCCCATAATAGGGAAACCGCCGCCACGACCAAAAGCGCAAGCACGCCCCAATCAAGCGCGTTCACCCGGAGCCTGGCCCGGCCAGAGACCGGCCAGAGTGGGAAAGAGCCATCCAATCTACCGATCCACCAATCTACCAATCTACCAACCCCCCACCCTATCGCCGTCGCGACCACCAGAATCTCGGTCATCGAAAACACTTTGCCAAGAAGCGGCCGGCCGGGCTGGTAGAAGGGCAGGTTGAAGGCGATCAGGGGCAGGCCGGCTTCCGGGCGCAAGAGGAGGAGCAGGCCCAGCAGGCCCAGCGCTGCCAGCGTGGGCAGCGTACCATCCATGACGTAGGTAAGCAGCGCTGCTGCGGCAGTCAGGGCAAGGGTGATGCGATCATCGAGCGCGCGATATGCGTCAACCGCCCGGGCAGCGGCGGACAACGCTTGGCCGGCAGCAGCGCGCAGCGTATGCCAGCGCCGCCACGCCGTGGCTACGATGACGGCAAGGAGTGTGGCGGATGCGGCCGCAAGCACGAACGACAGTGCTGGCGAGCCTGTGCTCTCCTTCTCCCACTGCACCACCCAGCCGGCAATCGCCCACTGCCCCCATCCTCCTTCGGTGACGATCTCAGCCACGTGGTCGCCAGGTGCCAAGTCGCGCGCCAGGGCCACCCGCTCCTCGGCGGCCAGGGGATCGTAGAGCACAACGTAAGCACGGCCGTCGACGTCACGCGGCAAGGCATCGGCCGGCTCGCCATCGATCGAGACAAAGAGAAAGGCGCGATAGGGGCCGCGGCGTACGATCAGATCGAGGCCCGTACCGCGGAACGGGATCGTAAGCTTGTCGCCGCTCTGGCCAATGTCGGCGAGGGGGTGCGTGACGCGCCACTGACCCTCATACTGCCCACTCGGGTGACCCGCAGGATAGACGCCGGGCCAGGCAATGACAGGCGCACTGGCCAGGGCGGCGAGGGAATCGTACACAGCGCCGGGCACCCCGGCACCGTCCACGAGTGCGTACTCGCCATGCACATCGCCGGGAGACCACGCAGTCCACAGCAGCGGCCCCAGCCACGGCCAGTCACGGCGCGCCCTCTGTACGGCGGTCGCAGCCGCCCTGGCATCCTGGCCAGGCCAGCCGACTGAGGTCGCCCACACGGCCGCTCCCGCATCGCCGTGCGCCTCCATCGCCGAGCGCAAGAGCTCTACCCGGCGCCAGTTGAGCTTTTGCTGATCGGCAGGAGCGTCGAAAGGCTCGCCAAAACCGTAGGGCTGGGCCGCGACCACGTCGAACCATTCTGCAGCGCCCCACCGGTAGAGAGCATCGAGGAATTGGACGTCGCCCATGTTTGCGCCGCCCGGCTCGACGTTGGGGGCGAGCGCGGCAGCCAGGATCTTGGCATCGGGGTCGGCCGCACGCACCCGGATCGCCCCCTCGCGCAGCAGCCTGGCGTACCCGGCAGGGTCGATCTCGCGCGCGCCCCAGTGCGGTGCAATGTTGGGCTCATCCCACATCTGATAATAATCGATCCGGTCGCCATAGCGGGCAGCGAGTGCGGCGGCCCAGTCACCAAAATCACGCGTCTCGACCGGAGGGGCCAGGGGGTTGGCAACATCCTCCGGCGCACGCGCCCAGGCGGGCGCGCCGTCGAGCACGGCGATGATCGACAGGTTATGATAAACTGCGGCGGCCACGACCTCATCCCACCTGGACCAGTCGTACTCCCCACGCCGCACCTCGATCTCGTCCCACGCAAAGCGCTGCCGCAACCAGGTGAAATCGGCGCCGTCCATGGCCGCGAGCACCTGCTCGCGCTGTGCCGAGTCCAACCGGGCCAGGTCGGTATTGACACCCAGCGACTTGTCGGCAGCGAGAGGCACCCAGGGCAGCTCCGCGCCCCGGTCTAGCGGGTCAGAAGCGACAAACGCAGCCACGAGCAAGAACGCCACGAGCCCAAGCCCGAACAGAACGACTGCCAGCGGCCACCAGGTGGAACGTATCACTGCGCCCACCTCGGATGCGAGCTCTGGCCATCAGCCGTGAGCTGGCGGCGGCGGCCGGTGGCGACCTCGACACGGTAGAGGTTGCCTTCGTATTCGAAGAGAAGGGCATCGGCCGCAGGTGACCAGGCAACGTCTGGACCATTCAGGCCCATCAACCCCTCTGGCGGAAAGAGATAGTCCTTGTTGCTGCCGTCGCGGTCGACGACAAACAGCTCATAGCGGCTGTCCTGCGAGTTGCGGGGGCTCTGTGCCTGGCCATACACGAGCAGTCCACCCGAGGGCGCCCAGCGCGGTGCCGACCACATGCCCACCTCTTCGACGAGCTGCACCCGCAGGCTGCCATCGGCCGTCACCACCTGCAGGCCGAACACCGGGCTATCCTCAGCACTCAGCCCTTCCAGGCCACCTTCGTGAGTTGCAAAGGCCAGCAGGTGCCCGTCGGGCGACCAGGAGACCTCGGGCACCCACGCCCAGTGGCTGGCCGTGCGATAGGGTGGAAAAGAAACGAGAGGAAAAGGCGCGCCGCCGGCAACGGACACAAGGCCCACCTGGTCAGCCTGCCCGTAGGCCAGGTAAGTTTCGTCTGGCGACCAGGCATAGGTGCGCCCCCACCACGCATAGGGGATGTCGGCCGTGGGCGGCAGGATCTGTTCGATGCGTGCCGACGCGGTAGAGCCCTCCTCGGGCAACGTCATCAGCCACAGGTCATTGTTCGCCTTCCACCCGGGCACGCCCCCACTGCGCTCAGCCGTCGAGTAGGCAAGGCGCTGCCCGTCGGGCGCCCACCCTGCCCACACCACGCCGGTGACGCCCAGGTACTGGGGATCCTCGCCGACGAGCGACGTGCGCGCCAGCCACAGGGCATTGAGCGGCGTATCGGCATTGCCCTGCATGCCGCGTGTGAAGAGAAGCCTGGCACCATCATTCGACAGGGCAAACACGCGGCCGTCGAGATCTCCCGAGCCCGTGATGTTACGTCGCAGGTCAGAAGATTCGCGCATGATCCAGGCATTGCCCCCTGACAGGTAAACGATGGTACCGGTAATGGGCACCGCTGCCAGCTCGCCCTGCACGCCGACGAGCACCGTCTCGTTCACCGGCTCGACCAACACGTCGCGCCGCACTTGCTCGCGCGACACCGCCACTCCATCCTCCAGGATCACACGGTAGACGATCTCGGCCTCGCCGTTGCGCCCCGGCTGGAGCAGGCGGCGCTCCCCTTCAGGCACAACCTCGCTGCGCACCGTCTCGCGCGCAAAGGGAATCACCTCGCGCTCATTTTCGAACGTCTCTGCAACGCGCGTGACGACGATCTCGATCCCATCTGTGAGCTCGACGTACAGGTCCGGCTGCACGCGATCCGTCGGCCCGAGTGTCACACCGACGGTGCTCAGCAGGTCACGCACAGTGAAGGGCGACTCGGACGTGACATCCAGCACCTGGCGCTGACCGTCGGCAATGAGCGAGACGCGAATCGGCCTGGGATCGCTGCAGCCAACCAGAGCAGTCACCAGGGCGAGCAGAAACATCCGCACCAACAGGCCGGGCCTGAAGCCCAGCCTGAGAGGCCAGATCGCCCCCGGTGCTCGATACCCACGCTCCTTTGCCACGCCGCGAACTCGAATCATCCGACCGATTATACCCGAAAAGCACGCAGGCAGCAACCTTGGAGTGGAAGATTGGGGGATGTAGGGCGGAGTGCTACTCCGCCCTACATCCCGGCCCGACTGGGGGGGAACCTGCCTCCCCGCCCCGATGGGGGGGGAACCTGCCTCCCCGCCCCGACTGGGAGGGGGTTGGGGTGTGTGCGGGTACCGCACACACCCCAACCCCCGATTATTGAGCGGATACGCCGAGTATGGTAGAATGAGAGAGAGGAGTGCGTGGAGCATGAACCAGGCGGACGACGTGCATGACGAGATGCGGCAGGGGCCGGGGACGCACTGGCAACGCCCCCTGCGTGGGGTTGGTAGGCTGGTACCTGTTGGTACTGCGCACGATGGCGAAACCGCCCGTTTTGAGGTGTCGGGCGCGACGGCCCAGGCGTATTCGAACGCCCAGATCGACGACTACCAGGGCGTGCCACGGCGCAGCTTCCCCTGGTGGCCGCCGCTGTGTTTGATAGTGCGCGCGCGCTTTTCACACCCCGCAGGTGAACTAAAGGGCACCGCCGGCTTTGGCTTCTGGAACGATCCTTTTGTGATGACGGGGGGGCGCATGCCGGCGCTGCCCCGTGCCGTGTGGTTTTTTAATGGCTCGCCACCGTCGAATATAAAGCTCGTGCTCGACGTGCCCGGTCATGGCTGGAAGGCAGCGACAATCGACGCGCTCGGCCTGCGGCCGCTGCTGTGGGGCCTGACTGTGCCGATCACAATGCCGCTGATGAACGTGCCCGCGATCTATCGCCGGCTATGGCCACGCATCCAGCGCACGCTGCACATCGACGAGGCACCAATCGACGTTGACATGACACAGTGGCACACGTACAAGCTGGAATGGGGCCAGGCGCGCGCGCGTTTCTGGGTGACCCTGGATGGCGCGCCACAAGGGCCGCCGCTGCTCGACGCCCCCGCCCCGCGCGGCCCCCTCGGATGCGTGATCTGGATGGACAACCAGTACCTGGTGGCGACACCACAGGGACGGTTTCGCTGGGGTATGCTCGCCGTGCCGGGAGAGCAGTGGATGGAAGTCAGCAGGGTAGATATAACAAGAGGAGATGAGGCTCTTACGTCAAGTTAAAGCGCAGAGTCAGAACAATCCCCGTATCCTCGCGCACACGTGCGCTGTGGGCCACGCGCACCCCACACACCCAGAGGATCTCATCCTCACCAACCAACAGAGGCAGGTGGTCGCGCAGCGCCTGGGGGACCTTCTCGTTGGTCATCAAGTCGGCGAGCTTGACGGTGTGGTCGCCCATGCCCAGGGGACGCAAGCGGTCACCGGGCCGCCGGGTGCGCAGATGGGGTGCTGAACCGGCGGCGCGCGCATCGAGAAAAGCCAGCCACGGGTCGGCATTCGCCTCCCAACCAGGTGGCAACGCCTCGCGATCGACCAGGCGCGCGTGGAGCAGCCAATCTCCCCCGGGCAGTGTGGTCGCGCCCGGGATGACGAGGGGCAGCGGACCGACACCGGCAGGGAGCCACGGCCACTCCGGCAGGACTGGTTTCGCGCCGGCATCGGCGATCGTAAGCGTGTCATAGCCGACCGCCAGGATCAGCCCCCGCGGCAGTGTCGCCCGGTTGCCCGTCGTCCCGTTGCGTGCCATCGCGGCGGCGTCCTCGATGTGCACAAAGTTGATGTTGCGCAGAGACCGGCGCAGGCGGTGAACGGCCTCGCGCAGGGTGGAGCGCTGGAGTGCGATGGGCAGGGCGCGCCAGGCGGCAAGGTCGAGGACAATGCGCCCGCCCCCTTCCTCGCCTGGCGCCCCCTCGCCCAACGGCAGGTCTTGTTCCAGCACCACCCGGGGCCAGCTCTCTTCGAGTAGCGAGCGGATCAGGGCATAGTCGTCGGCCACGACATCCGCCGTACGGCGGATAACCTCTTGGACGTTCGGGTTATGCTCTTCCAGGAGCGGGATCACCTCGTGGCGCAGCCAGTTGCGAAAGTAGGTGGTGTCGAGATTGGAGCGATCGAAACGGGGGTCAAGATGGTGGGCGGCACAGTAGGCAAGGATGGAGGTGCGAGGGACGGCAAGGAGCGGGCGGATCAGGTAGATTGGCCGGCTGGTAGGTTCGTAGGCTGGTTCGGTAGGGAGGCGGTAGTCGGACAGGGAGGTGTGAGGGAGCATGCCGCGCAGGCCAGCGAGGCCGGAGCCGCGGATGAAATGCATAAGCACGGTCTCGGCCTGGTCGTCGGCGTTGTGGCCGACGGAGACCGTGTGGGCGCCCGTATCAAGCGCCACAGAGCGAAGAAAGGCATAGCGGGCGCGGCGTGCCGCCTCTTCGATCGCAAGTCCCTCCCGGCGGGCGAGGGCAGCCACGTCGACACGGCCGACGGCAACGGGCAGGTCCCAATCAGCAGCGATGGCCTGCACAAAGGCGGCGTCGGCATCGGCGTCGACATCGCGCAGGCCGTGGTGCAGATGAGCGACATGCAGGGTGAGGTCATATTCAGGCCTGAGGGTGCGGAGAACGTGCAGGAGACAGAGCGAGTCGGGGCCGCCCGAGACCCCGACAACAACGATGTCCCCAGGGGATAGGAGGTCGTGTTTCTCAATCTCCTCCCGCACCTGATTCAAGATGCTATTTGCCGCTGGATGCTTCTGCCTGCTTTCGGGCACCTCGCCCCCTCAATCAGCAACCCCGCGGTAGTGCAACCCGGCGGGTTGCACTACCGCCACGTCCCCCCAGACGCTACGACAAGTTGTTAAGCTCCGTGTCGACGTGGATGCCGCGACGGGCAAGCGCTTCGACAAAGAGATCGGGCGGCACGGCAAGCTCGACGGGATGGGCACCGCGCGGCGTCTGGCCGCAGGCCATCATGGCCGCGACGATGGCCCCATCCCAGCCGGTGGTGCGCTCCATGGCGCGAAAGCCGGTCTCGTCATCGTGGTAGTCGATCATGCTCACGATCGCCTCAGCCGGCCGCCCCTCCTTGCGGCCGGTGGCACGGATGTGGATGATGCACAGGTCCTTGTCGTCGGGAAAGATGACCCGCTCCTCAAAGAGGGTCTCGAACACGCGGCGCGGCACAACTTCTTGCCCGTCGACGACAACCGGCTCCTGGCTCATCAAGCCCAGGTCAAAAAAGGCGCGAAGCTGAGCGTGGTGGCCCGGGTAGCGCAGCGTCTTGTTGTGGATGGTGCGCACCTTTCCCTCATAGGTCCAGGGCAGCGTCGACACACCACCGGCCGAGGTGAACGCCTCCAGGCGGCCGATCGGCGGCGGAAAGTCGATCGTCTCGAGCTCCGCCAGGGGCTCAGCCTGTGTCACCTTGCCGTCGCGTAGATAAATAGGCGGCTCGGCGTACTCGTTGGTCAGCCCGGCGGCATGGAAGGTGAGAAAGTAGTTGAAGGGAGGGCGCGGATCCTGGGGCAGGCCACCATCCCACATCATCACCTCGTCGACCTCGTCGAGCTGGTTCATGGCATGGACGATGAGCGTAGTCCCCATGCCCGGCACCTGTCCACAATCAGGGACGATACTGATGCCGGCGGCGCGGGCAGCCGCGTCGAGCTCAAGCTGGCGGCGGACGACGTCGACATTGCCGCCCAGGTCGCACATACTGGCGCCCGCGTGCACCGCGGCGCGGGCGATATCATAGTTGAGATAGTAGGGAACGGCACTAAGAAAGGCATCGACGCCGTCGAGGAAGGTGGTGAGCGCGATATAGTCGGTCACGTCGAGATGGACGGCAATGGCCCTATCCGTGTGGAGCAGGTTCGCCACGCGGTCGGCGGCGCGGTGGGCCATGTCGAGCGACTGGTCGGCCAGGAGCACGCGCTCCGCATCGCCGAACTTGATCAGGTCGTAGGCAGCAGCGGTACCCTGCCGGCCGGACCCCAGGACTGCGTAGGTAAAGCCCATGTGTGTTCACTCGCCTCGCTTTCGTGTAATGGTAAGTTGGTTGGTTCGTTGGTTGGTTGCCACCCAGCATGGTCATTATACGGGGAGATGGGTAGGTTTGTCAAGGACGTGCGCCTGCTAGCTGCGCTTGTTCAGCCTGATCGCACGTACCGCTATATGTGCATGGATTCGGCAACAGCGACGGCGGACATCAGGCCTACCAGCGTGGCTGGCTCGAGCGGCGAGCCGGGGCGGCGGGGCGCGCCAACGTCGACGGCATCGGGCCGGGCCGTGACAGCGGCCTTGATTGTGCCGGTGGGGTTGTTGTTGGCCAACAGCACGTCGACCAGGGTTAGGATCTGGTCAAAGTAGATGTGGCGGGCGAGGGGCAAGTCACCCTGCTCGACGGCACGCATCAACTGGGCGCCGGAGCGGGGCACAGCGTTCAGGATACCCGTGATCCAGGCCCGGCAGCCAAGGGCGAGTGACTCGAGCGCCACGTTGGGCGCGCCACAGATGACCGACAGGCGGTCGCCCCAACGGCGCTGCAGGGCGTGGACGCGGCGCACGTCGCCGGTGCTCTCTTTGATATAGCGCACGGTGTCGATCTCGAGCAGGCGCGCTACCAGGTCGGGGGTAAAGTCGATGCTCGTGAGCGACGGGTAGTTAAAGAGGATGATGGGCAGGGTCGTGGCGCGGGCAACGTCCGCGTAAAAGCGGCACACGTCATCGTGGCTGCGCCCGGCATAGAGCTCGGGCAGGACCGGGGCGACCATGACCGCGGCGGCGCCCATCTCCTCCGCCGCCTCGACGAGTGACAGGGCGCGACGAGTGGTGGTCGAGATCACCGCAGGGATGACAGGCACCCTGTCAGCGGCCGCATCGAACACGGTGCGCCAGACGGCGAGGGTCTCTGCCGGGTCGAGGAGCGGGCCTTCGCCGGTGAGGGCGGTAGGCATCAGGGCCGAGGCATCCTGAGTCAGGACCCAGTCGACAAGGGCAGTCATTGTGACGTCGTCAAAGGACTCGTCGTCTCGGAAAGGGGTGACCAGGGGTACGATCGTGCCGGTGAGCTGTGCAGGCATGGAGCTACCCTTTGACCCTTTGACCATTTATCCGGTGTGTCCAGGTAAAGAATTGGAAACAATCATCGATCACAAGTCCCCACAGGCAGTCGCGACAGGCAGTCGCGACAGGCAGTCGCGACAGGCAGTCGCGACAGGCAGTCGCGACAGGCAGTCGCGGGAGGCGGGACAGGCAGCAAGGTACGGGACGCCATTGTCGCTCGTACTTGCTGCCTGTCACTTGCTCCTGCTAGGCGCCGACGAGACGCCTGGCGACAGGCACGGCGGCCGCTGCGTCTTCGGCAAAGCCGTCGGCGCCGATGTCGTCAGCCCAGCCTTGGGTGACGGGCGAGCCGCCGACCATGACCTTGACGCGATCGCGCAGGCCAGCCTCGGCCAGGTGCTCGATCACCTCGCGCTGGCGGAGCATGGTGGTGGTCAAGAGGGCCGACAGGGCGACAATGTCGGCGTTGTGCTGCCGCGCGGCAGCGACGAATTCTCCCGCCTCGACATCGATGCCCACGTCGTGCACGAGAAAGCCGTTGGCCGACAGCATGGAGCCGACGAGCGACTTGCCGATCTCGTGGATGTCGCCCTTGACGGTGCCG
>JAFGIA010000307.1 GCA_016929795.1 Anaerolineae bacterium | reverse complement strand
TGGAGCTGGCTGAAACGCCAGTTGGCTCAAGGTCGCTCTCCCTTGTTCAGGGTGGTACCATATGCACCAAAGTGATAGGTGGCTAGCCGATGACCTCGAGGCCACAGAGATGCTGCCAGGCGTCACGCGCCGGGCCGTGTACCTTGATGACGTCATGCTGACATTTTTTGACTTTGAGCCCAATGCCGTGATCCCAGAGCACCGCCACCCCCACCAACAGATCACGTGGGTAGTGTCAGGTGCCATGGAGTTCACACTGGAGGGAGAAAGGCGGGTGCTTCGGGCAGGCGACGGGGTGCTGATCGAGCCGAATATACCCCACAGCGCCGTGATTCTCAATGCACCGTGCCGGGCGATCGACGCGTGGCACCCGGTGCGCCAAGACTATCGGTGATTCTTGCGTGATGCGTGATGCGTGATCGATACGCATCACGTATCACGAGGGGCCAAGATGGAAGCAGAGACAGAGTCTTTTCGATACGTGCACACGAGCCGCGAGAGTGGGTCCATCGTCATCTCCGGCGAGACGGTACGCTACGAGATCCTGATCGTGGATGCGCGCACGGCCGACGAACGGGCGCAGCGCGAGGAACTCGACGGTAACGTGATCGTCGTCGTGCCGGGCCACGGCCAGACGGTCACCGGTCCGCGGCGTCTTGTCGCCGAATTCGCGATGCAGAGCCGGGCCAGGGTCGCGTGGTGCATCGATCCTACCCCGACGCGGGGCGGTGACTGCACTGAGGCGCGAGCCATCGCCGAGGTTGTCCACGATCGCCTGTTCGGGCTCAAGCGTAGCTCCGCCCGGTCCACTCATCGAGCCACCATCGTCGGCTGGTCCCATGGTGGGGGCGAGGCGCTGCGCGCCGCGAGAGAGGACCCCATCCTCTTCCCCCAATACCTCGGCATCTGCCCTGTAGGGTTGGTCGAGCGCAAGCCGTCAGAAATGGTCGCCAGCTTCTTGCTGGAAGCAACACGCGTCGTAGCCGGAGACCTGTTCCACATGCGCCTGACCAACGTGGCCGAAACACTGCGTGTGGGTGGAAATTTCGCGTGCGGCCTGCTGATCGACCTGGTGCGCAGTCGATCGCTGCGCAACTTGGTGGACGACATTCGTTGGGCCTGCCACAAAGTACCTGGACCCGACTTTGACTACCCGGGTGAGGTCGTCCTCCTCCTGGGCACAAGCGACAGTGTCATCCGCTGGCGCGATCCCTTCCCGGGCGGCCCAACCCCCGATCAACTCGCGTCCCTCGTGCCCGCATTCCAAGAGACAAACTTCCCCGCCAGCAAGCGGGTAGAGGTGCGCCTCATCGATGACGCCGCTGGCGCGAATCACATCACGCCCGAGATCAATCCCCCTCTCTTTGTCCGCCCCGGACTATCACTCCTCGGCCAACTGGCGTAGGATTGGGAAGCGGGCAGCAGGGGCCCAAGAGTATTCGGGCCGGATTCGGGTTCGCCCCTACGCTATCCTTCTCACCTGTTCGAGCGCTTCTCCCATCGTGCCCGCAATCACCACTCGCACACCAAGCCGTGCGCCGATCTCGTCCACGTGCACGTCATCCAGCGTCGTATCGGGTGGCGCCGATCCAGCACCATAGCGACCAGTGAACATCGACCGTGGCAGGATCACGGTCGGGGCCCGAGAGTACCCCAGGGTACTCGGAGGAAGAAACCGGGTTTCCTGGCAAGAAAGCCGGCTTCGACGCTCCAGCGTCGCGATCACATCCTGCGCCGTCAACAGGCCTGACACAGTCGTCACCGGTCCAAAGAACTCGTTCACCACCGGCACCACCTGCCACCCTGCCCCGGTGAGATCGTTCAGCTCCCCCACGACCCGCTCCAACACGGGCGCGATCAGCGTCCCACACACCAGCGTCACATTCCTTGGCAGTTCCCCCCCCCCGATTCCCCGCCCCCCATCTCCCTTAAGCTCCTCCCACTCGTCGAGCAGTTGCCGTACCATGCCCACGCCATTCTCGATCTGTGCAAAATCGTCATACGCGTCGGCCGGCGGCACGTCGCGCCCGCCCGAGGGATACTCGGGTTCGGCGGTGAGGTACCACTCGTCGGCAGCATACACAAATCCCTCTCCCCACTTGTCACGAAAGCCGGCCTGCCAGGCCTCGATCCGGTCGAGCAGGTCGCGAGCTTCCTCTGGTGTATAGGCCCGGCAGCGTCCACGGTGGTACTTGGTGAGACCAATCGGGACCACGCCCACAGACGCCACGGCCCGAGGGTGCTCGGGATCCCCGTGCAAATCTGCCAGATCCTGAATCGTGCGTGCCAGGTGCTCCCCATCGTTCAGGCCAGGGACGAGCACGACCTGCGTGTGTATTTCGATGCCGAGCGCGGCGAGACGTCTCAATTGGTCCATCACGTTCGGGGCAGCAGGGCATTGCAAAAAACGGCGTCGCAGATCTGGATCTGTGGCGTGTACCGACACGTAGAGCGGGCTCAACCGTTGCTCCTCCAGCCGTGTCCAGTCCGCTTCCGTCAGGTTGGTGAGTGTCACAAAGTTGCCAAAGAGAAATGCGTGGCGGTAATCATCGTCCTTCACGTATAGCGAGCGGCGCATGCCGCGTGGATTCTGCTTGACGAAACAAAAGTCGCAGTTGTTTACACAGCGCCGCACGTCGACGTCAAATGTAGGATTCATGAAAGTCAGGCCGAGGTCCTGGCCATATTCCCGTTCCACCAACACGGTGTGGCGCTTACCATCCCGCTCCACCAGCAGCTCCAGCACCTCTTCGGCGCCATAGAACTGGACGTCGATCACGTCGCGCAGGGAATGCCCATCGATGGCGAGCAGTCTGTCGCCCGGGCGGAGCTGCGCCTGCGCACCGACGCTGCCGGGCTCGACCGAGTCGATGATTCCGCCCGAGGGGGGCCGAGGGTCCTCGGATGAAGAAACCAGGTTCCCCGGCCAGAAACCCGGATAGTGGCCTCCCTTGCTCACGTCACGCCTGCGCCATGTGGCACTGATGCGCCAGAATCGGCGCCGGGGGCAGCGCCGGAGGCGTTCGAAAAGCCGTCTCCTTCCGCATTCACGTCCAGGACGCGAATCCTGGACGCGACCAGTGCAAGCACGCGCTCCAGCACCTCGTCCACCTGGAAGGGTGTGGTATCGAGAATCAAGGCGTCGTCAGCCGGGCGCAGGGGGGCCAGCGCGCGGCTGCTGTCGATCTCGTCGCGGCGGCGCACTTCGGCGAGCACAGTGCCCAAGTCAGCCGCCTCGCCACGCGCCATCACCTCACGGTAGCGCCGCCGTGCCCGCTCTTCCAGTGTGGCATCAAGATAGATCTTCAGGTCGGCGTGGGGCAGCACGACGGTGCCGATGTCACGCCCAACCATGACCACGCCCCCCTGATCGCCAATCCGCCGCTGCTGCAAGGTGAGCGCTGCCCTTACCCCCTCGTAGGCCGATACAGGCGACACACCATGGTCCACTCCTGGCTGGCGGATCTCCCACGTCACGTCGCACCCATCCGCCAACACTGTGTACTGCCGCCCGTCGTCCACCGCCGGGCGCTCAATGTCAATGCGCAGCGTAGCGGCAAGCTGCGTCACGGCGACCTCATCCTCGATCGGAATGCCGCGTGCCAGTGCCACGCAGGTCACCGCGCGGTACATGACCCCGGTGTCGAGGTACACATAGCCCAGGCGCTCTGCCAGCAAGCAACCTACAGTGCTCTTGCCCGACGCCGCCGGGCCGTCAATCGCAATCGTCATCTCCAACAGTCCTAGGCCTCCTCCCTCTCCTTGATCGCTTCCAGGCCCTTCACCTCACGGTCGGTCAGATAGCGCCATTGACCGGCGTCCAGGCTGCCCAACTTGATCGAGCCGATGCGCACTCGCACCAGCCTGCGCACCGGATGTCCAAACAGATCCGCCACCCGCCGGATCTGGCGCTTGCGCCCCTCGTGCATCACCACGCACAGATCGGTCGCCGCCTCGCTTCTGTCCAACACCTCTACCTTGGCAGGCGCTGTGCGCTTGCCGTCCAGCACCACTCCGCGTCGCCACGCCTCCACCACCTCGTCGGCCAGCTTGCCTGCCACGGTCACCCGGTACTCTTTTTCGTGCTCGTAGCGTGGGTGAGTGAGCAGGTTCGCCAGCTCGCCGTCATTCGTGAGCAGGATCAGGCCCTCGCTGTCGTAATCAAGCCGCCCCACGGGGAAGAGGTGGGCATCAAGTATCGGGTATCGGGGGCCCAAGGGGGATATGAGGATATTCGGGCTCGGATCCAGTGTCAACAGGTCGCCCAGTGCCCTTCTGCCACGCGGATCACGCATCGCCGAGATCACACCCGTGGGCTTGTTCAGCAGCACGTACACTCGCTCCTCGGGGTTGTCCCCGGCCCGGATTCGGGTCGACCGCCCGTCCACTCGCACATCGTCGCGCTCCGGATCCACTTTCGTCCCCAGCCGGGTCACTACGATGCCATTCACTGTCACCCGCCCGGCAGCGATCATCTCTTCACACTTGCGCCGCGACGCCACGCCGGCGCGCGCCATCACCTTTTGCAGCCGTTGGGTCTCACCCATTCACCC
This sequence comes from Anaerolineae bacterium, assembly GCA_016929795.1. The sequence continues at coordinate 32,584 of JAFGIA010000307.1, read as the reverse complement.
ATCTCCCAGCGGCAGCACGCTCGCCAGGTCATTCTTTGCGTCCCAGTACCCCATTTCCATCAGGTGCTTGTGATACTCGAGATGATAATGAGTCATCAGCCCCACCGTCAAATAACGGTCAGGGGCCACGATCTCGAGCCACTTGAGGTTCGGATAGCAGCCTGCGTCCAACTCGGCCTTGTAGAGCAGGTAATCACGCCACATCGTCTCGGTCAGCATGGCGTCGAGTGCCGGCTCAAATGCATTCCACAGCTCCTGCGCGATCACCAGCAACTCGGGCTCGATCTCTTGTACGTAACCGGGGCGCTCCTGGTTGTAGAGCGGCCGCTCGGGCCACGGCACCATGGTCGCAACCACGATCTCGGTCCCGCCGAGCTCCAGGGCGCGCCGGAACGGCGTGTTGGCCAGCGTCCCTCCATCCCAATAGGGCACCCCGTCGATCTCTGTCGGGCCGTACCAGAGGGGGATGGAAAAGCTGGCGAGGATATGGTCCAGTCGCAACCCATCTCCCCCGCGGTTCGTAAAAAACTCGAGCCGCGTCGAACTCGTATTCACTGCCGTCACGTGCACCTCATAAGGTGCATCCGGGCTGTTGATCACATCCGGGTGGAACCATGCCCGTCCCTGCCACTTGTGCGACCGGCCCATCAACGTCTCGGGCCAGGGCGTCAGGTCGAACACGTGGTCGCGCCGGCGGAGCACATTGTCCAAGAGCACGTCATCCACGCGCATCTTTTGCACGTCCCCTGTCGTCAGGTCGAGCCAGCGCGACTCGAGTCCGCGCACCGGCACGCCCGATCCGAGCGCCGCGGCGTTCACAGCTCCGACTGACGATCCCACGATCACGTCGGGTCGCCATCCGACCTGCTCCAGGTACTCTAGCACCCCGACATGGTAGGCCCCGCGTCCCCCGCCACCCGACAGCACCAGAACGCGTTTGTCCTGCTTTGCTCCAGCATCCATGCTCCCTGCCTCCATTGCCTCCTGGCCTCTTGGCACTTACCCCACTCCCCCACAATCCAGCGGCGCTTTCGAGTGTAGCATACTTTGCCCCTCGCGTCAATCCTGTTTTGCCGCCCAAACAGGCACCTGCGATTGCACCCAGGCACGATCTCTGTTAGAATCTGGATATAGCCAGTTCGGAACGGGAGGGCAGACCATGGAGCAATTCGCACTGAACACACTGGAGCTAGCACGGCAGCGAGGGATCGAGTATGCTGACGTGCGCGTTGTCGAGCGGCGCCGCGAGGAGATGAGTGTCAAAAATGCCCGCCCCGAGCGTTTGATTGCCATCGAAGATGCCGGCGTCGGCGTGCGCGTGCTCGTCGATGGGGCGTGGGGCTTTGCGGCAACCAGCGATTTCAACACAGAGGCTGCCGGCGAAACCGTGGCGCGCGCCGTCGAGATCGCACGTGCGAGTGCCCAAGTGCAGGCAGAGTGCGTCATCTTGCCATCTCGACCTCCAGAAACCGGCGAGTATGTCGCCTTGGTAGAACAGGATGCGTTTGGTGTACCGGCAGACGAGCGGATGGCCCTCCTGGCCGGCTGCTGTGAAACGATGCAGCGCTGGCCTGCCGTGCGCGTCGCCGAGGCATATCTACGCTTCGTGCGCGAGCAAAAGTGGTTTGTCAGCACCGAGGGAAGCCGGCTGGCACAGACGGTGGTCGAGACGGGTGGCGGCGTGGTCGCCACCGCTGTCGGCGAGGACGCTTTTCAGCGCCGCAGCTTTAACAACCATGCGCAGGCCGGCTACGAGTTCATCCACGAGCTTGACCTGTTGGCACAGGCAGAGCGGTGCGCCGCAGAGGCGGAGGCATTGCTTGCTGCGCCCGTCTGTCCATCCGGTCCGCAGACGGTGATCCTCGGCAGCTCCATGCTTGCCCTCCAGGTGCACGAGAGTTGTGGGCACCCGATCGAGCTTGATCGCGTGCTCGGCACCGAAGCATCGTTCGCCGGCACCAGCTTTATCACCACCGACCAGCTTGGCCTGCTGCAATACGGTTCCCCTGCCGTCAGCATCACCGCCGATGCCACGCTGCCGCGCGGCCTCGGCACCTTTGGGTGGGACGACGAAGGAACCCCGGCAGAATGCTTTCCCGTGATCGAGGAGGGGCGGTTCGTCAACTATTTGACGTCGCGCGAGACAGCCTGGTGGCTGGCTCATCACACCCCAGCCGTCGTACCCATCCCGCCGCTGCCCTTTAGCAATGGCACCATGCGTGCCGACGGTTGGGCGCGGCTGCCGCTCATCCGCATGACGAACATCAGCCTCGACCCTGGCCCCTGGGACCTGGAAGAGCTGATCGCCACCACCGACGACGGCCTCTTGCTCGACACGCCCAAGAGTTGGAGCCTCGACGACAAGCGCCTCAACTTTCACTTTGGCTGTGAAGTAGCGTACGAGATCAAGGGAGGCAAGCTCGGCAGGCTGCTGCGCGACACAAGCTACACCGACGTCACCCCGCGCTTCTGGAACCGGTGCGACGCCGTGTGCAACGCGGACTACTGGCAGTTATGGGGGTTGCCAAGCTGCGCCAAAGGTGAGCCAATGCAGATCGCCGACGTAGCGCACGGTGCCGCACCGGCGCGCTTCCGGGGAGTGGAAGTGCGGGGAGGCTAACCTACAGCCGCTCTTCACACTCCTCCCTGTACCCACACGCCGCACACCGCCGCACATCATGGTGATTGCGCTGGGCATCCGGTGCCTCCAGGTCGGCACGGATGGCATCAAGCGTGCCAAGCAGCCGCTCTCTCAGCGCCGGGGTGTAGTCAATCTCGAATGCCTTGTCGTCGTACTTCACGATCCCGTATGGCACGGGCCGCGCCTCCACCTCTTCGACCAGCAGGCAATACGCAGCCAACTGCAAGACGTGTGCTTCGTGGGGCCTGGCTGGCGCCGTGCCCGACTTGACCTCCACCGGGATCACGCCCTCACGCACACGCACCAGATAATCCGGCCGCCCCGTGAGTCGATGCTGATTCGAAAAAAGCGGGCGCTCGGCCCGCTTCCATGCCCCCGTGTCGACGTACGTGACGCGTCCCTCAGGGAGCCCTGCTTCCTGCCGCCCCGTCCGTGCCCACGTCCACAGCCACATCGCCAGGCAGAAGAGCACTATGCCGGCAACGAACAGCACGCCGATAACAACCACCGGCTCTTCCATCGTCCGGGCGTCTCCCCTGCCCCCTAGCCGCCACCACGCAGGGCCAGGACAAGCACGGCTAGCAGCAGCGCAACAGCCAGCAAGAAAAGGATCCTGGCCCATCGCCGTCGCAGGTGATAGCCCTCCACCTGCCGCCCGTGAGCGAGGTGTCGTGCCTGGCCGCGCTGCATCGCCGCCACATTCGCCGATCGCCGTCCCTTCACCCGCCTCAGCCACCACGCGCGCGCGCAATAAGCATACTCGCCTACTTCACTCGCGCGAATGACGTCGTCATCCTTCCTCAAACCCCTCATCCTCAATCTCTGTACCGTTCTCGCCACCGGGCAGCCCCACCCGCACTTCGAACTCGCGCAGCGCCTGGCGCATCATCTCCTGGCGGATCGCCGTCGTCAGGTCGCCGCGCGTGCGCTGCACGACACCGCGCAGCATGTCAGTAGTGCGGCGCAGGCCCCCCGTGATGGCATCGGGAAAGTCGACGGTGAGAAGATGGTCGTACACCTCGTCCATGATATCCATCATCCGCTCGGCACGCTCCAGGCGGTTCTCCCGGATCAGATCCAGCGTGTGCCTCCGCATCTCGCTCGCCGCCTCCGCCAGGCCCTTCAGATACGCCGCCGGCTCGACGCCAAGATCCACAGGTGCCGGCAGCGCCACATCCATCGCAAAGGCGTACACCATCTGTGCTTCGACATACTCTTTGAGTGCGTCTTGGGTATAGCCCGCATGGTATAGATCGGGGTAATCGACCAGATCCGCCACCATCTCGAGCCCAGCTTGAGCAGCCACATCCAGTAGCGCCCGCGCCTCCTCGAAATCCTCCCTATGCGTCGCCCTGATCGCGTTCGCACAGTGGCGGATCAGCGTGCGCGAGCGCTGTAGCGCCGCGTCGCGCACAGCGTTCTTGGTCTCGAATTCGTCTCGGATCTGCTCGACAATCTGATCCAACTCGGATCTGGAAGCATCTGCAACTGCGCCAGTGGCTTGTTTCATCTCCCCTCCCCGGCCAGAGATCCGGCCGCTCGCGTCATCAGTCGGCCCCGCCTGTGAAGGCAAAATCGCGCACGCGCATCGCCGGTACATAGTGCGCGGCACTGCCCCACCAGTCGCGGTGCAGCTCAGGCGTATTACTCAGCGCCTCGATGTTCGAGAATGTCTCGAGCACGCTCTGTGTGAAGCGTGCATTCTTGAGCGCTCCTGCGATCCGGCCATCCTCTATCAAGAACGTCCCATCGCGTGTCGTGCCCGTCGCCACCAGGCGCTGGGGCTCTGGGCAGTGAGTGTAGTGAAAACGCGTCACCAGCACGCCGCGCTCAACCCCGGCGATCAGCTCGTCGCGCGCCACCTCGCCGGGCGCCACAAACAGATGCGTCGGCGTGGGCCACGTAGCTCCGAATCCATGGATGCGCGACACCGCGTGTCCCGTCGACTCGCGCCTCTCCTTCGCCGCCGTCTGTGTATCGTGCGCCAACCCTTCGAGCACACCGTGCGTGATCAACGACAGCCTTTGCACCGGCACTGCTTCCCAGTCGAACGGCAGTGCCAGCCCGCGCGCATCCGTCGCATCGTCCCACAAGGTAAAATTGTCACCACACACCTGCTGCCCCATCTTGCCGGCAGCAAAGCTGCGCCCCTCTTGCACGGCCTGCGCACTCAATCCCAGCCGGCCTAAAAAGCGCAGCAGGTCGGCCACGGCGATCTCTTCCAGCACCGTCACATATTGCCCAGGCGGCAGTGGCTGGGGATTGCGGTTCAACGCGCATTTCTCTACAGCCCGCGCGGCAATCGCCGCTGGATCGATCTCGTCCACATTGCGGCTGATCGCATCCGCATAGCCTGTGAGCAGCCCAATTCCGCCCGGGCCAGGGGTCGCCCTTGGGTTCGCGTCAATCACCGTGCGCAGCGATGCCAGGGTGAGTGGTGCATACGCCTCTGCCCCGGCGGTATTGGCGATGGCCAGCTCGCCCTGCTCGGTGCTGAACGCCCCTGTCGCCAGGTAGCCGCGGCTGCCGGCCGCTTCTACGATCGTGCGCACCGCATCAGCGCGCCGCGCTGCCGTTGCATCAGCCGTTGCCTCGTAAAACGTCGTCGCTGGGTGAACCACACCGCCGCCAGGCAAAAGGGAGACCCCTCTCTCAGGCTCCCCCCTCTCGCCAGCGGTTTGCAAGCGCGCCATCGCCACCGCATCCTCTACCAGCCTGCGCCTACCTTCCGCATCGAGACGGTTGGTGACGGCGATCCCCACCCCGTGTCCATCCGCACCACGGTCCACCACTGCGCGCAGAGCAAGGCGCACGTCCCGCTGCGCCACATTCTGGTGGATCGCATTGTTTGCAAAACGAGTCAGCGCCTGATCGTCGACGATCAGCGTCGCTTCCGCTGCGTCCGCAGCATGTCGCAGGCGCATCGCCATCGTCAGCGTGTCGTTAAGCAGCTCCAGGGCCTGCTCCCGGCCAACCATCGAAGCATTCGCGGGCATTGATCTTTCCCCCCCTCGTGAGTCTCTCGGATTGTACCCGATCTCCATAGAGATGTCAACGCAGATAGCCACTGCTTCTCCGACACCGAGTGTGCGCTTGCCGATTGCACAGCTTTGACGGGACCCAGCGCCTGTGCTAGAATGGACACGTTTTCATGAAACTGGAGGAACGCCTGAAACATGCCAGAGAGTGGAATCGACACACCGGACTGGGTATCGGACGCGATCTTTTATCAGATCTTTCCCGATCGCTTTGCGCGCAGCGCCCGCGTCGCCAAGCCTTCGAACCTCGAAGATTGGGACAGCCCCCCAACCACCTATGGATTCAAGGGCGGCGACCTGATGGGCGTCGTCGAACACCTTGACTACCTCCAGGACCTGGGCATCAATGCCATCTACTTTAACCCCGTGTTTGCATCCACCGCCAACCACCGCTACCACACGCACGACTACCTGCTCGTCGACCCAATCCTCGGCGGGAACGCCGCGCTGCGCACCCTCCTCGACGAGGCACACCGGCGTGACATGCGTGTCATCCTCGATGGCGTGTTTAACCACGCCAGCCGCAGCTTTTTTCAGTTTAGCCACATCGTCGAGAATGGGCCGGCATCGCCCTACGTCGATTGGTTTTTGCCGCGTACCTTTCCCCTGCGTCCCTATCACGCGCCTCCGGGCCAGCACGGCTACGAGGCGTGGTGGAGCCTGCCTGCTCTGCCCAAGCTCAACGTCGACACTCCCGCTGTGCGCGAATTTCTATGGGACGTCGCCGCTCACTGGGTCGAGTTCGGCATTGACGGCTGGCGTCTCGACGTTCCAGGCGAGATCGACGACGACGTCTTCTGGCAAGAGTTCCGCCGTCGTGTCAGGGCAGCCAATCCGGACGCGTACATTGTCGGCGAGATCTGGGGAGAAGCTGGACGATGGCTCCATGGCGACCAATTCGACGCAGTCATGAACTACCTTTTTACCCGTGCTTGCCTCGGCTTTTTTGGAGGTGAGAACGTATTTCAGGAGGAAGTGGCTCGCTGTGGCTACCACCACATCGACTTGCTCAGCGCGGAAGAGTTCGCTGCCAGGATCGAGGAGCTACTCTCCCTCTATCCGCCCGAGATCACCCGCGCCCAGTATAACCTGCTCGGTAGCCACGACACACCACGCTTCAAAACTCTCGTCCGCGGCGACACCTCGGCCTACCGCCTGGCGACCCTCTTTCAGATGACCTATCCTGGCGCCCCATCCATTTATTACGGCGACGAGATCGGCATGTCGGGCGTGCACGACCCCGGCTGTCGTGGGGGGTTCCCGTGGGACGAAAGCAGGTGGGATCACCACCTGCGCGACTATATCAAGCAGTGCATCTCCTTGCGTCGCGCACATCCCGCCCTCCGGCGTGGCGAGATGAAGTGGCTCTTTGCCGGTCATGGCGTTGTTGTCTACTTGCGACGACTGGAGAGAGACATGACGCCCGCACACGATACCCTGATCGTCGCCATCAACAACACGCGGCGGCCCGTCACCTTGGACATACCAGTGCACGGCGAGCTGGCCGAGGGTACTCGGGTTCGCGCCGTGTGGGACGCATTCGACGCAAGCGTCACCGATGGCCGAATCAGCGGCATCCGCATCCCTGCCCGTGCAGGCGTCGTCCTAGAGGTGATGCTCGCTTCTGTGTAACCCACTGCCTTACGTATAGCGCTTCACCTCAAACCGGAACAACTGCACCGGTTCGTCCGGATCGGTGATGCCGGCTTTGTGGTAGCGCGTCCAGTAAAGCTGCTTTTCTGCCGTATCGATCCCCTCCAGATCGGGCAGCAGCAGGCCCCGTTTCCACGGGTAGCGCGCCGACTGCACAATCAGTCCATAGCGCTTGGGGTCGAGATCTTGCACCCCTTCCACCGGCTCCGGTTCACCGAGCACGTCCACCTTCACGTCCAGGTCCGCCAGCTCCTCCACACTGATGGGGGGAAAGCGGGGATCGTGACTGGCTGCCGAGATCGCATTTTTGATCACCTCCTCGGCAACATTCTCCTGCGTGGCCCCGATCGTCCCGATGCAGCCGCGCAGTTGCCCCTGCCAGTGAATCGTCACAAATGCCCCGGCACGCCGCCTCATCTCGGGTGTCAGAGCGGCAGGTTGGGGCAATCTTTCGCCGCGGACGTGAGCCTCGATGGTCTCGCGCGCGAGCTCGACCAGGGGATGCCCCTTGTTCGTTTTTGAAAGCGACATCGGCCTACTCCTCTCCTCGCATTGGCTACCAAGAGGTAGCGGTTCATAGCAACTCAATAGTACCAAGGTCCCACTTGCGATCTGGCAAAAAGTGTGATACAATACAAACGGTGCCCGCAGGGGGCGCATCCACGCTTAACACAAGGAGGAAGATCAATGGAAAATCGGGCAGCACGTGGCAAAAAGCTCCTGCTCTACGGCATGGTGGCGCTTGTTCTCGTGACCATCATCTCCGTCTTTGTGGCGCTCTGGGTTATCACAGCGCCCCTCGGTGGCGATTTCACTGGCATTGCCGTCAAGACGACCTTGATCGTCGGCATCATCGCGATCGTTGCCAGCGCCATCGTGTGGTTCATTTATACAAAAGCGATCCTCAAAGAATAACTGCGGCAAGCGGTCCAGGCCCTGCCCGTTGCACTCTTGGCTTCGGGCATTCTTCCCCTGCGTGCGTGCGATTAGGAGACGCCATGCCAGGTTATGTGGCTGGCGTCTCCTTGCTGTTACCGACTCCTTCGCTCTCTCACACCAGGCTATCCAGAATCTGGCGTGCGATCACCAGGCGTTGGATCTCGCTCGTCCCTTCTCCAATCGTGCACAGCCGCTGGTCGCGGTAAATGCGCTCGACGGGATACTCACGGCTGTATCCGTAGCCGCCGTGAATCTGCACAGCCTTAAAGGCTGCACGCTCAGCCACTTCCGACGCAAATAACTTGGCCATCGCCGCTTCTTTTGTAAACCGCTTGCCAGCGTCCTTCATCGCCGCCGCACGATAGACCATCATCCGCGCCGCGTCGATCTCGGTCCCCATGTCGGCGATCATCCACTGAATCGCCTGAAAGCTGGCGATAGGCTTGCCAAACTGGACACGCTCCTTGGCATAGCGCGTGCCTTCCTCAAACGCGCGCTGCGCCAGGCCCAATGCCATCGCCCCGATGCTGATCCGCCCCGCATCGAGCGTGATCAGCATCTGTTTGAATCCCTCCCCTTCACGCCCCAACAAATTCTCTGCGGGCACCCGGCAGTTCTCGAACGAGAGCGCCGACGTGACCGACCCCTTCAGCCCCATCTTGGGCTCGTTCTTCCCGGGGATGAATCCAGGCGTCCCCTTCTCCACCAAAAAACCCGAGATACCTCGCGTTCCCGCGCCAGGATCCGTTTTCGCCGTCACCGTGAGCACGTCGGCAATCGCCCCAGATGTGATCCACATCTTGCTGCCGTTGATCACGTACTCATCTCCATCGCGCACCGCCGTCGTGCGCGTCGCCCCCGCGTCCGAACCAGCCTCTGGCTCCGTCAGCCCGAACGCCCCCAGCCCCAGGCCACTGCACAGGCCTGGCAGCCACTTTTGCTTCTGCGCTTCGGTGCCAAAGGAATAGATCGGCCCACACCCTAACGACACGTGAGCCGCATAGATCAGCCCCGTGGAGCCACACGCCCGCGAGATCTCTTCCACCGCAATCGCATAACTGAGATAATCCCCCCCGCCCCCACCATACTTCTCAGGATAGGGCAGGCCAAGCAGGCCCAGCTCACCCATTTTGCGGAGATTCTCCGCAGGGAATTCTTCCGTCTTGTCTACCTCGGCCGCTCGCGGCGCGATCTCTTTGTCGGCGAAATCGCGCACCATGTCGCGCACCATACGTTGTTCTTCATTGAGCTCGAAATCCATGCCAGTTTCCTCCCTATTGGAATAGCTCAGTCATTCACTCGTCCCACGAGCCGCGGCTCCGCCCAAGCCGACCAGGCCCACTGGTGGTTGCCCAATCCATCCGTCACAAACTGGATGCGCAGCAAGTCGCCCGCCACGGTTGGCATGGTCAACTCGTGCTCTTTCCAGCGCTGGATGCGCTGCGTGTCGCTCCACATCTTCCAATCGTTCACAAAGACACGAAAGGCGACCACGTTGCCCGCCGCCAGCATCGCCCCATCACGAATGCCTGTGGCATAGTGGAGGGAGAGATCAGTGACGTTGACAGGCACCGGTACGTGGTATTCTACGATCGACGAACCTTCGAGTGGGGGGTGCTGCCACAGGGCCATGCGCACGTCACCATCGGCCGATGCCTCGCCGACTTGCACCTCCATGCCGGCCGGGTCCTCGCTTGCCGTCACAATCGCCTGCCGCGCGTGCTCCACAAAGTCAAACACCCACACGCGCTCGGGCACATCCTGCGTGACCGGTCCTTGCTTCCATCGTAGATACTCCACAAACCGGGCCACCTCGTCGAGTTGGCTCGGGTCGAGTCCTTCCAATGCGCTGACAATCTCTTCAAAGGAAACCATTTCTTCTATCCCTCTTGCTTCAGATCCGGGCTGACGAGGCTGTCCAGCATTCTGGCAGCGATCTCTTTCAGCAGCTTGACCGCTACCATGGCAGTGATACCTGCCACGTCACGCTCCGGATTGAGCTCCACCAGATCGGCCCCCATAATAGGTGCGTCGAGTCCTTGGATCAGTGCCAGTAGTTGGCGGGTGGACATGCCGCCTGGCTCATGATGCGACACACCGGGCACAAATGCTGGATCGAGCACGTCTAGGTCGAGGCTGAGGTACACCGGCCCCTGAAAAGTTGGCACCTCGCCCGGCTGCCAGCATTTCATCTCCACAGTCTCAACCCCAAAGCGCTGTGCCTGGGCACGCTGGTGCGGGTTCGCCGTGCGAATGCCTGCCTGCACTAGTCGGCTCACCAATCCCTCTTCCATGATGCGTGCAAAAGGGCAAGCGTGCGAGTAGCGGTTGCCGTCGAACTCGTCGTACAGGTCGGGGTGCGCGTCGAGATGGAGAATACTCAGACCCGGGTACCGCCGGCTGTACGCGCGCACGATCGGCAAGGTGATCGCGTGGTCGCCCCCGAGCACCAGGACGCGAGCACCACGATCGAGCAGCGTACCCACGGTTGCCTCGATTGCATCCAGCGCCGCCAGACCTGTGCCCGGATCCACATCCCCGACATCGACCAGGCGTGCATCCGCACCCAGATCGAGTCCCTTCTCAGCAGACAGGTTCGTTTCACCCGAGGCGAGCACCTGGCGGATGCGCGCGGGTGCCAGCGCCGGCCCAACCATGAAGGAGGACTGCTCATCGTAGGGCACGCCAAGCATGGCAACCGAACCTGCTTCCACTTTGTCGATTGTCACTTGCCGTATCATCTATAACTCCAGGATCAAGCCCACCTCATCGTCGAACATCTTGCCACTGCGCTCGAACCCGATGTGGTGATAGAACCCCTCGGGGCTTCCGGGACCCTGTCCACAGCTCGTCTCGAGTGCCGTGGCCCCTGGCCGGGTACGCACATAGTCGATCAACTGCTCCATGGCGCGCCGGCCAAAGCCCTTGCCATGATGCGGCCCTGCGATCATCAAACGCCACAAAAAGTACTTCTGTTCGTCTGCGTCGTCGTGGAGCATGACGAACCCGACTGGCACCTCGTCTGCATAGATCGCCCGGAACCATGCTTTTGGCTCAAAGTAGGCCTCCGCGATCGACACAGCATTGAGCGCCACCATAAACTTCTTGGGGGCCGTCAGCGTGTCGCTCAGCTTGCAGATCTGATACACCGTGTCGCCCGTGATCTCGCGCAGCGAGACCGCCGCCTCTGATCCCGGCTCGCCGGCACTTGTTTCCTGCTGCCTATCCAATATCCCTTCGGCATACTCGCGCACCCTGGCCCGCGCATCTTCAGGCAGTGCGTGCACCAGCTCTTCAAGTGATTTTGACTCGTATTCTGACATACTGTACGCCTCATCCGCGATCATACACACCTGGGAGGCCAGCACCCAGCTTGCCCGCATCTCGATCCCTATCACACTGTTACCGGCCGCAAGTAAGCGATGTATAGGCATCACCTCCTCAATCCAGCAACTTGTTACGGTGCAAGAGTATTGTACACCAAAATCGATCAATTGAGAAAATACACGAGTCAGCACGCCCCTACAGGAAAGCCGCCCTTGTCGCAAGACGCTATCCAAGTATGCACAAACCAACAGGCGGGGCTTCTGCCCCGCCTGCAAGTCCATCCTCCTACTCCTTGCTCCTACTTGCCGAACCGTGCCCTCAGGAGATCCTCCAGCGTAGGCTGGCCAATGACTTGGAGCTCGTATCGCACCCTCTCGGCGGGGGCCTTGATGTTTATGATGCGCCGCAGGTCGATTGGCGTGCCGATGATCACCAGGTCCGCCGGCGTGGCATTGATCGTCTCTTCTAGATCACGCATCTGCTCCTCGCCATACCCCATTGCTGGGAGCACTGCCCCTGTCGTCGGGTATTTGGCATACGTCGCCGAGATCGAGCGCACTGCATAAGGCCGCGGATCAATGATCTCAGCCGCGCCGTAACGCCTGGCAGCCACCGCGCCCGCGCCATACGCCATCTCCCCGTGCGTCAGTGTCGGGCCATCCTCCACCACCAACACGCGTTTGCCCCAGATTCCGGCCGGGTCGTCGACGAATATCGGCGAGGCAGCTTCGACGATCATCGCATCTGGATTCACCTGCCGGATACTATCACGCACCCTGGCGACGTTAGCCAGGTCAGCCGTGTCGATCTTGTTGATCACCACGGCGTCCGCCATGCGCAAGTTGCTCTCCCCCGGGTAGTAGCGTAGTTCGTGCCCTGGCCGGTGGGGATCGGCCACGACAATAAACAGGTCGGATTTGTAGAACGGCAAGTCGTTGTTACCGCCGTCCCACACGATCACGTCCGCCTCTTGTTCCGCCTCGCGCAAGATCGCCTCATAGTCGACTCCTGCATAGACCACTACCCCCCTGTCGATGTGCGGCTCGTACTCTTCCCGCTCCTCGATCGTGCAGTCGTGACGGTCGAGATCCTCATAGTCGGCAAAGCGCTGCACCTTCTGCGCCACGAGGTTACCGTACGGCATCGGGTGGCGGATCGCGACGACCTTGTATCCCATACTCTGCAGCAAGTCGCTGACGTAACGCGTCGTCTGGCTCTTGCCCGAGCCGGTGCGCACCGCGCACACTGCGACCACCGGCTTGTTGCTCTCGATCATTGTCTTTTCCGCACCCATCAGCCGAAAGTCTGGGCCCGCAGCTAGCACCTGCGACGCTTTGTGCATCACATACTCGTGCGACACGTCCGAGTAGGCAAACACTACCTGGTCGACGTTGTATCGCTCGATCAACGACTCCAACTCACTCTCGGGATGAATCGGAATCCCTTCCGGATAGAGCCTGCCTGCCAGCTCTGCCGGGTAGACACGCCCCTCGATGTTTGGGATCTGCGTGGCAGTAAACGCCACCACCTCATAACCCTCCCGGTCGCGAAAGAAGGTGTTAAAGTTGTGAAAATCACGACCGGCCGCCCCCATGATGATTACACGGATACGCGACATTTTCCTTGCCCTCCCTACATAGATTTGGTTGGATTGTGTATGATTCGGGCGCAGGTGAGGTTTGTCGCGCCCTCTTTTGAGTATTCACCGACCTGCAAGCTTCTTATCGGAACCTGCAAGGTGCACGATACGTGAATCATGCGATTTTGGCCAGCAGTATCCCCAATAAGTACAGAATGATCAACGGTCCCATCACCAAAGCCATATTCAAAGGATCCACCGTGGGCGTGATGACGGCCGCGAGCACGGAAATGCCGAGCACCGCAAACTTAAAGTTCTTGACGAGCATCTGCGGGCTCACAAACCCGAGCTTGGCCAAAAAGTAAACAAAGAGCGGCAGCTCGAATGCGACGCCGATCCAGAAAAGCAAAGAGATAACAAAAGACATGTACTCGCCGATGGCCCACTGCTGCTCAACAATATCCGAGAGAAAGCCCTGCAAAAAGGGAATGGCTGCTGGAAGCATGACATAGTATGCAAAGGCCACACCGGCTACAAACGAGATGGTAGCACCTGGCACCAGCACAAACAGGTAACGCCGCTCTTGCTTTGTTAATCCGGGCGCGGTGAAACGGCCTACCTGGTAGACAATGAAGGGCATGGCGAGGGTAACGCCCGACATGAGCGCCACTTTCATAAAGTTCCCGATCGTCTCTGTCGGCCTGAGTGCCTGGGGCAATGTGTCGCCCATCGGCGCGATGAGGAACGCCAGAACCTCTTCGGTAAAAAAGAGGCTAATCGTGGTCATGATCAGCAACGCGATCGAGGCCCGCAGAAGCCGGATGCGCAGCTCACGCAGATGCTCCAGGAGCGGCATGACCGCGGGTTCTTCGTTCGTATCACGCCGTGCGGCCTGCGCCTCACTCATCGGCTCTCTCCGCCGCCGGCTCTGCTGCCGCCGCCTGCCCTATTGCCCCCTCGCCCTCCACGTCCCCGGCTTCCAGTGCCGTCTCATCGGTCACGACACGCGCAACCTCTTGGCCCACGTGCACTGGCCGTGCCTGCCCCACCAACTCCGGATCAGGCACAGACTCGTCTGTCTCCACACCGCTCGCATCTGCTGCAGCCACACCGGTGCCCGTCAGCACAGCGCGAGCCACGTCTGTGGTTGTCTTGAGCGGCTCGCGCACCATTTTCTGCACATCCGACATCGTCTTCCCCACCTGGCGAATACGATCCTCCACATCGCGCAGCTCGTCCATCGTCTCATCTAGCTCGGCTGCCCTGATAACCGAGCTCAGCGTGTCTTTCGGAATAGAGCGCACAGATTCAACAGACTCCCGGATTTCACGCGTGCTCTCCTGGATGCTCATCAGCTCCGGACCAAGATCTCGGGTCAGGTTATCGTAAGCCTTGCGCGCATCCCGCAGCGTCTTGCCGATCAAGCGGGCAACTTCGGGCAGCCGCTCCGGCCCAACGACGAGCAGCGTCAAAAGCAGGATGAGCATCAGTTCCGTGATACCAACGTTACTGAAAATATTCATCGACGGCTAGGGGGTGATTCCTTTGCCACCAGTGAGCCGAGCACGCCATTCACAAAGCGTCCAGAGCTGTCGCTGCCAAACTCCTTGGCCAGCTCCACCGCTTCGTTGATTGCGACCTTGGTGGGAGTGTCATTGGCCAAGAGGATCTCATAGATGGCAATCCGCAGAATATTGCGGTCGATAATAGCAATCTGATCTACAGGCCACTCGGGCGCGTAACGCGCGATATAGGTATCCAGATCATCTTTGAAGCCGTGGACTCCTTCCACCAGGTCACGGGCGAACTCTGCGCCCACCTCCGGCAGATCGGCCTCTTCTAGGCGGCTTGCCAGGACTATGCCCGGGACGTGGTCGACACAGTCAATTTCGAACAGCGCCTGTAGAGCAGCAACTCGAGCAGCGTGGCGCACTCTCATGCAGCCATCTCTCTCCTTGAATGCGGCGCCATGGACGGAGCCTTGGGCGCCAATTCAGTTGCCACGTCGTCGATATGCACGTTCACCTCGTTCACAGGCATCCCCACTAGCTCCTCGATCGCCCGCGTCACGTCGTACTGCAACTGGCGTCCCACCTGCAGCAAATCGAACCCCCGCCGCGCAACGAGGTACACATCCACCGTCACAAGCTTCAAAGCCCCTGTCACCGGTCCTTGGGTGCCCCGGTCAGCGACCGTCACTCGAACCCCCTGGCCCGCCGTATGCAGCCCAAGCAGACGCTGGACGCCGGGCACATTGTCGCTAAGCCGTGCCACACCCGGCACGGAACAACTCGTCTTTTGCACAATGGTCACCAACACATTCGGGGCGATCGTCACTTTTCCCAGCTTCTGCTCCAAAACAGCCTCCCTCTACGAGATAGACAACCCACCATCGACGGCGAGCACCTGTCCCGTAATGTATGCCGCCTCGTCCGACGCCAAAAAGACGACGGCTGCCGCCATATCCTCGGCGGTGCCCGCTCGTCCGAGTGGTGTACGCTCCACCGCCAGCTGCACCAGATCAGCCGGCACAGATGCGGTCAGATCTGTCGGCACAAAGCCGGGCGCCACCGCATTGCACGTAATCCCACGCGAGCCAAGTTCCTTCGCCACCGTCTTGGTCAGCCCGATCAGGCCAGCCTTAGCCGACGCATAGTTCGCCTGCCCCGCATTCCCTGCCAGCCCCGACACCGACGTGATATTTACGATCCGGCCATAGTGCTGGCGCATCATCTGGCGCGCGACAGCCTTGATGCAGTTAAAAGTACCCTTCAGGTTTGTGTCGAGCACCATGTCCCAATCTTCTTCGCTCATGCGCACGATCAATGTGTCGCGCGTCGTGCCGGCATTGTTCACCAGGATATCGATCCTGCCATACGCATTCTTGGCCGCATCGATCAGCGCCTGCGCCTGGACCACATCCCGCACGTCGGCCTGGACAGCCATTGCACTACCGCCGGCCGCCACAACCTGATCGACGACCTCTGCAGCGGCCTGCTCGTTGCCCTGGTAATTGACCACCACCTGCGCCCCTTCCTGCGCCAGCCGCAGTGCGATCGCGCGCCCGATGCCGCGCGAGCCTCCCGTCACAATGGCTACCTTGTCACTAAGATGCATCGCGATCTCCTATACCCCAAGAGCCTGCATGCCCACGGCGTCGCCAACGCTCACCATCTCGGCATTGGGGACAATGCGTGCAACCAATTTACTCAGCACATCCTTGGGCCCCATCTCCACAAAGCAGGTCACTCCTTGCTCAGCCATCCACACCATCGAATCGGTCCAGCGCACCGGCCAGGTGAGCTGCCCGGCCAACTCGTCGCGCACATCGGCAGCGCTCAGGAGGGGCCGGGCGCTGATATTGCCGATCACCGGCATCAGCGGCGCCTGGATGTGTGCTGCATCGACGGCGGCCCGGTAGTCGTCGGCAACGGGCGCCATGAGGGGCGAGTGGGCAGCGATACTGACGGCCAGTGGCACAATCCGGCGTCCGCCCTGCTCGCGCAGCAGTGCCATTGTCCTGTCGAGCGCCTCGCGATCGCCCGAAATCACCACCTGGCCTGGGCAGTTATAGTTGGCCACCTGCACCGGCTTGCCCGTTTCCTCGCGCGCCTGCTTGCATGCCCTATCCACCTGCTCATCGTCTACTTTGAGCACCGCGGCCATGCCGCCAGGATTTCGTTCACCGGCCAGCTTCATCAAACGCCCGCGCTCGCGCACCAGCAGCAGCCCATCGACAAAGGTCATTGCCCCTGCGGCAGTCAACGCCGTCAGCTCACCCATGCTGTGCCCGGCCATCATATCTGCCTCGGGCAATCTGCCCAGATCGTGTAGCACTTGCACCACAGCCATGCTCGTCACATAGATTGCCGGCTGCGTGTTGACCGTGTCGTTCAGCACCTCCTCCGGCCCGTTGAAACAGAGCTCCGACAGCTCAAAGCCCAGCACCTCATCGGCCTGCTCGTATATCCTGGTCGCCGCGGGGTACACCTTTGCCAGGTCGCAGCCCATGCCGACGTACTGAGAACCCTGTCCCGGGAAGAGAAAGGCAGTTCTTGCCCTCACCGCCCCATCCCCTTGGCGAGCTGCCGGGCAATCACCATGCGCTGAATCTGGTTGGTGCCTTCATAGATCTGCAAAATCTTGGCGTCGCGCATCAGCTTTTCCACCGGGTAATCCTTCATGTAGCCATAACCACCCAAGATCTGCACTGCGTCTGTCGTCACCGCCATCGCCGTGTCCGAGGCAAAGCACTTGGCCATAGAGGCCTGCTCTGTCGCCTTCAGGCCACGGTCGACCATCCAGGCCGCCTGCCACGTCAACAGCCGCGCCGCTTCCACCTTCATCGCCATGTCGGCCAGCATGAACGATACGCCCTGGTTATTGATGATCGGCGCCCCGAACTGCTCCCGCTCACGCGCATATTCCACGGCATACTCGAGTGCTGCGCGGGCCACACCCACGCTGAGCGCCGCCACCCCCGAACGCCCAAAATCGAGCACCTGCAGGGCAATGCTAAACCCGCGGCCGGGCTTGCCGAGTAGATTCGCCTGCGGCACGCGCACGTTCTCAAACGTCAGCTCGGCCGTGTTCGATGCTCGCTGCCCCATCTTGTCCTCGACCTTGGTCACCATCAGCCCTGGCGTATCCGCCGGCACAATGATCGCTGACGCACCGCGCGTCCCTCGGTCCGGGTCAGTCAAGGCAAAGACGGTCAGGATGTCGGCATGCGCCCCACTAGTGACAAAGCACTTTTGGCCGTTAATCACAAAATCATCGCCGTCGGGTAGCGCCGTAGTGCGGATCGAGGCGGCATCGGAACCGGCCTGGCGCTCGGTGAGACAAAAGCCTGCCAATCTCGCGTTCTCGGCGACGGGGCGCAAAAACCGTTCCTTCTGCTCCTCCGTGCCAAAGAGCATGAGTGGAGTCAGCGCCAGGCCATTCACCAGGAGGGTGATACTGATGCCAGCGCAGGCAGCCCCCAACTCTTCGGCAATGATCGCGCTTTTCAGCGCGCCATACCCCATGCCGCCATACTCCTTCGGGATCGTGACGTTGAGCAGGCCGGCCTGTTTCGCCTTCTGGACAATACCCGGGGGCACTTCAGCCCTGCGGTCATACTCGGCCGCGATAGGCAAGATCTCTGCACGGGCAAACTCGCGTGCGCGCGCCTGGATCTCGATCAACTCGTCAGACAACGAAAAGTCTATCATCACTCTGCCTCCAGTCGTATCGTGCCGGGTAGGATGGGCAAAACAAGGCCGTGTGCCTGCCGGACACGGCCTCGAGTTAGCCCGCCAATCTAGGCCAGATCACCTTTTGTACACCACCTGGCAACCTGGCACGAGCTCCTATTCAGACTTGATCTCGACGACGTGGCTCCCTTTGTAATGGCCACACGCCGGACACACCTGGTGCGGCAGCCGCAGTTCGCGGCAGTTCGGGCACGGAACCAGGTTACGCGCCTTCAGCGCATCATGGCTGCGCCGGCGGCCCTTGCGGCCCTTGCCCAATTTGTGTTTTGGTAGTGCTCCCACTGCTTACTCGCTCCTTTCGTCAGAATCAGTCTCGGCGAGACCGGTGCCCTCGGCCGATAGTAAACTCTGCAAAACCGCCCAACGCGGGTCGATTTCATCCTGCTCACACGTGCATTCGCCCAGGTTTCGGTTGCCCCCACACCGTGGGCACAGCCCGGCACAATCGAGGCGGCACAACGCATCCATTGGCGTCGCCAGCCACAAACCCTGGCGCACCACCTCGCTTAGGTCGAGCATGTGATGCTCATCGATCGTCAATGCCTCGTCATACTCCTCATCCGGAACTGGATCGATCGGCGACTCGGCAATGGCTACGGTAGGATAGAACTCTTCCTCGAGCTCCAACTCTACCTTCACCCTTGTCGGTTCCAGGCACCGCCTGCACTCCCCCTCGATGACAGTGCGTAGCTTGCCCGTCACCAGAATCCCTTGGCTCGTGCGCATCAAAGTGACCGACCCCTTCAGCGGAGCCAGAGGCCGGAGATCAGGATCCAGATCCTTGATGTCCTCCTTCACCTCGTACCGCCGCTGACCGCCGGTCGGCCCTTTGAGCAACTGCGCGACATTGTAACGCATGTCCACTTCTCTGATACTCCCAAGCGCAGGGCTGCCACATTATAGGCGAGACTGGGCACTGTGTCAAAATAACGACACAGTCATACACCGCGCATCTCAAGCACCACCACCAGCCTGCCGCGCCAGCATCCCTCAATCGTACGCTTCGACCTCTGCCTCCGGCTCGCGGTTGAGCGTTTCCAGCCCGTTCCGCACTGTCGACAGGAGGCCGGCGAGCTGCTCCTCCAACACGTCAAGCTGGCTGTCGAGTGAAAGCAACACCTGGCGCGCGTATTCATCCGCCTCAGCGCGCAAGACCTGAGCCTCGCGATTCGCGCGTTCCACCACAGTGTGTCCCCGTTGCTCGGCAGCCCGGATGATTTCGTGCTCTTCCACCATGGCGTCTACTTCTTCTTGTGCGAGTTGCACGATCCGCTCAGCCTCTTCCTCGGCCTGGGCAATGATCCGGTCACGCTCACGCAGAACCTTTTCCGCCTCCTTGATCTCACGTGGGACTGTTGTCCGCATTTGATCGATCACATCCAAAAAGTCGTCCTCGTTGATCATCAGGTAGGCACTCAACGGCATGCGCCAGCTCTCATTCAACAGGCGCTCCAGACGGTCAATCAGGTGGTTGATATCGCTCAAGGCCCGACTCCTCCTTTCGTGCCAATCGGCTGTCCGCCAGTTCTATTATACACCAGCATGTCCCGGCTGGCAATGCAAGGTGCCTGGTACTAATCACGCAGCGACACAAGACTGACTTTGTTCTCCCCTTCGTTACCCGGCGCGTCGAACCTCGCCTTGATCGCCTGTGCCACGTGATCCGGCACCATACCCTCCACACACCCCCCCAGCATGGCGATCTCTTTGACCGTGCTGGCGCTGATAAATGCATTCTCCTGGCTCGTCATCAAGCACACGAATTCGATCTCTGGCGCCAACTTTTTATTCGTCAGGGCCATGTGGAACTCGAGCTCGAAATCAGAAATAGCGCGCAGCCCGCGCACGATCGCGTTCGCTCCCACTTGGCGTGCAAAATCGACGGTAAGCTGCTTGTAGGTCACCACCGCAACATTCGGCACGTGGGCCAGCGCCTGGCGCAGCATCTCCTCCCTCTCCTCCGTGGTAAAGAGCAGGTTCTTGAGCGGCCGTGCATAGATCGCCACCGTCACATGCTCAAAGAGCGCCGCAGCACGCGTGGCAATGTCCACGTGGCCATTGTGCACAGGGTCGAATGTGCCCGGATAGATCGCTGTTGTCATCTCTGTCTCCACGCGCTGATGTGACCTCTGCTAGCTCAGGTCGGCCTTGCCCTGCCAGAAGCGTGCCATCTGCCCTGCCAGGAGGTGATGTTGTGGATCGCCCAGATCTGGATCGAGCTCAAAGATCTCCGCTGCTTCGGCGCGAGCCAGCTCCAGAGTGCGTGTATTGCTCAGGCTCGCGAGACGTAGCGCGGGCAAGCCGCTCTGGCGCACTCCGAAAAAGTCGCCCGGACCACGCAACTCGAGGTCCTTTTCCGCCAGGGCAAACCCGTCCTGTGTCTCTTCTATCGCCTTGAGCCGCTCCCACGTGGTGTGCGTCTCGGGATCATCGGGCGACGCCTTGTCCGACAGGAGCAGGCAATAGGACTGGTGCTCTCCCCGCCCCACCCGCCCACGAAACTGGTGAAGCTGCGCCAGGCCGAACCGATCAGCACCCTCTATGAGCATGACCGTCGCGTTCGGCACGTCAATGCCCACTTCGATCACCGAGGTGCTGACCAGAACATCGATCTCGCCCGTGCGAAAACGCTGCATCACCTTGTCCTTCTCATCACTTTTCATCCGCCCATGCAGCAGCCCAAGCTGCAGATCCGGAAAGATCTGCGTACGCAGACGTTCGTGCTCATCGACTGCCGCGCGTGCTTCGACCTTGTCCGACTCTTCGACGAGAGGATAGAGAATAAAGACCTGCCGTCCCTTCTCGATCTGGCTGCGCACAAAGGCGTACGCCCGCTCCCGCTCACGTGCCAGCAGCCAGCGTGTCTGGATTGGCTGCCGGCCTGGCGGCATCTGGTCCACGACCGAGATCTCCAGGTCGCCATAGATCGTCAGCGCTAGGCTGCGGGGGATCGGTGTGGCGCTCATCACCAGCACATGGGGCGAGGTTCCCTTGCCCCGCAGCGCGCTCCGCTGTGTCACGCCAAAGCGATGCTGCTCGTCGACGATCACCAGCCCCAGGTCGTCAAACACCACATGCCGCTGGATCAACGCATGAGTGCCCACGACAACGTCGAGCTTACCCGATGCCAGAGCGTCATAGATGTCACGGCGCTCCACGCGTCCCACGCTGCCCGTGAGCAGGCTCACCGACACAGACCGCCCCATCCCCCACGCCGCCGCACCTGCCAGAATCTCCGAGAGGGTCCGGTAGTGCTGCTCCGCCAGGATCTCGGTCGGCGCCATGAGCGTTGCCTGCTTCCCTGCAGCAACAACCATCAAGATCGCCGCGGCTGCCACCACCGTCTTGCCCGATCCCACGTCGCCTTGCAGCAGCCGGCTCATCGGCACATCACGTGCCATGTCCGACACGATCTGATCCAAGCTGCGATGCTGCGCCTCCGTCAGCTCGAAAGGCAATGCCTGGAGAAAAGCAGTCAGCAGCGACTCATTGGCCGGAATTGGCGTGCCTTCCCGGCTCCGCCATTCTTGCCGCTTGCGAAGCATGCCCAACTGAATGAACAAGAACTCGTCGAACGACAGGCGGCGGTGCGCCGCCTGCGCCGCTTCTTCGCTGTCAGGAAAGTGAATCTGGCTGACAGCGGTCGACAGATCCATCAGCCCATTCCGCTCACGCACAGAAATGGGGAGATAGTCTTGCAGGCGTGGCGCCCAGTGATCCACCACCCTCTTCACCAACCGCCGCATCCACCGCGCGCTGATTCCCTGCGTCAACGGATAGATCGGCACCAGGCGCCCTGTGTGGATCAACTCCTTTTCCAATGGCTCCCACACCGGTGACTGCATCGTCAAGCGACCCAGATACTCATCCACCCTGCCGCTCAACACGATCCGCCGTCCCCCTCGAAGCTGGCGTGCCAGGTAGGGTTGATTGAACCAGGTCGCCTCGATCGTTCCTGATGCATCGGCGATCACACTCGTCACCACCACACCACCACTTCGCGTCTTGTGCGTGCGCGTCTCCCAGATCGTGCCAATGATCGTCGTCTCTTCGCCATACTCCAGTTGATTAATCGGCTTGAGCTTGCTATAGTCATCGTACCGGCGCGGGAAATGCCGCAAAAGATCGCCCACTGTTTCGATCCCAAGGCGCTGGAGCCGTGATGTAAACGCCGTGCTCACGCCCGGGAGCGTATTCACCGGCGCATCGAGCCCGGAGGCCGGCCTGCTGGCCACCGGCAATGGCGCGGGTGTCACTGGTGGTTCCACTTGCGACGCTGGCAAGGGCGATGCGTCCACCTGCTGCACCGCTGCCGAAGGCATCTCCACCCCCGGCGCAGAGCCCTTCAGCTGTGCCGGTGCACTGCCCGGCTTTTGCAGTGGCGGGCGCCTTGGTTCTTGCTGTGCCACTGGGCCCGCCTCGATCCTGGCCAGGACCTCACGAATGATCTCGGCGCGGCGCGCGGGCATCAGCTCTCCATACTGTGCCAGCGCGCTCGCGATCTCTTCAATCTGCTCCTGGCGCACAGGATCACTGCTTTCCGCGAGCGCTTCTTCACGCCACTTGTGTACGAACTTTTCGAGGCCGCCAATAACTGCCTGATCCTCACATCCGCGGCTCTGTTCCAACTGTAGGATCTTGTCCAGCTTCTCGTAGGCTGAGGGCATTCCACCTCCAGACGCCCAATGGTAAACGATAATTCGCTCCAGTACATCATACCTGATCTTGTTCGAGTCCGTCAAGCGAGCACAAGCATCTCGTCAAACTGGCACCCCGTCCATTTGCCGGGGCCACTGCACTTACTCCTGCTCTGATAGTACAGCACACACACCCACGGCCCCAAGCCCCAGGTGAGAAGTCAGAGCCGAGCCGGCCGGAGCGAGGAGCATCTCCTGCTCCGGCAAGATCCCTTTGAGCCGCCCCGTCAGTTCTTCCAGCAGCGCCGGTACGCCTGCGTGCAGCACGGCCACGTCTTCGAGTGCCCCCCATTGCTGAACTCGCGATACAAGTGCGTTCAGGGCACGTGTGCGGGTGCGCATCTTACCCAACACAGTCACCTTTCCATCGCCAATGGTCAGAAGCGGCTTGATTTCAAGAACGGAACCGAGTGCAGCGGAGATCAGGCTGATTCGCCCTCCCTTGTACAGGTTCTCCAGTGTGTCTATCATCGCGATCACGCGCACGCGCAGAATCGCTGCACGTACTGCCGCAGCCACCTCTGGGAGCCCCGCCCCTATCTGCGCAAGGCGGGCGGCATGGACGACCACCCATCCTAGCCCCATCGACACCAACCCCGAGTCCACGAGCTGCACACGTTCAGGATCGGCTAGTGCCTGCACTGCCGCCCACGCCGCGTTCAACGTCCCACTCAAAGTGCCCGCCACGTGGATCGAGATCACCTGCTGTGTCTCTTCTTCCATGAGCAGACGGCGGTAGATTTCGGTAAAGTCGTTCACGGTCGGCCCTGATGTCCTTAGTGGTCCATCGGCTCGTGCCATCCTCGCAAAAAACTCGGCCGGCGTGAAATCGACACCATCCCGGTAGACCTGCTGTCCAAAAGAAACCTGGCATGGCACGACCGAGATTCCCAACTGCACTGCCAGGTCCACTGGGACATCTGCCGTGCTGTCGGTAACGACCCTCACCTGGTTCATGGTTCTTTATCCATTGATCGTCGCGGGTGGCAGGCTATTCCCCCTCGTAAACCATCACGCCGATCGCTTCTGGTCCCAGATGAGCAGCCAGGATCACGTCGTATTCGAACTCTGGAAACTCGCGGGTGGGAAAGATGAATTGCAGCTCGCGCCTGAGGTCATCGAGCAGTCCATTAACCTCGTTCTCGATAGGGCTCTTTAGCAGCACGACGCGCTCAATCTGGGCAAACTCTGCGACAAAGTCGGTGAGCTTCTCAATTGCCTGGACACGCGTGCGCACCTTTTCCAGCGGCACAATATCCCCATCCTCCATCAGCAGCAGGGCCTTGATGTGCAGCATGGAGCCCAGCAACGCCTGGGCAGCATCCAGCCGCCCACCCCGTTCAAGATAGTCGAGGCGCTCGACAAAAAAAGCAAAATACACATGCGGTAGGATGCCGCGCACCCGCCGCACCACCTCGTCAAGCGCGGCCCCTTCGCTAGCTAACCGAGCCGCAACCTCCACCACCAGGCCAAGACCCCACGAGGTAGCCATCGTATCCATCACCACCACGCGGCTGCGGCCCAGGAACTCTTGTGCCGCGGCGCGCGCTTCAGCGAACGCCCCACTGAGTGCCCTTGCCGCCACCAGCACCAGAATCTCACCAGTCTCGCGCGTAAGCTCGGCATAGGTTTGCTGAAACCGGGAGGCGGGGATCGTCGCACTTGCAGAGCAGGCCGCCCGAGTTGCCATCCGTTGCATCAGCCGATCCCGGTCCGTGTCGTCCCGTACGATCAACACCTCATCGCCAAAAGAAAAGTCTACCGGCAGGACGGCAATTCGATAGCGGTCAATCACCTCCTGCGTGAGGGTTGCGGTGACATCTGTGATGATCCTCACGTGTGCCATATACGCATTACCTCCCGATGCTGCTTACTCTACAGATAGGATATAATAGTAATGAGGCTGACCGCCGTCGACGACCTCGACCTCCTGCCCCGGATAGCGCTCGGTAATCTGTTCCGCCAGATCCTCTGCTTCATCCGCCCGCACCGATTCACCATAATAGATCGTAATAATCTCATACTCCTCGGTGCTCACCTCCAGGAGGGCTTTTAGCACGACCGCCGCAGGCGAATCGCCCTTCACCTTCAGCTTGCCGTTGACGAGGCCGATCACCTCTCCTTCCTGGACTCCAATGCCATTGATCTGCACCGAGCGAACCGCAGTGGTGATCTCGACCGTTTCGATGGTGCCCGCAGCCTCGGTCATCACCCGTGCGTTGGTTTCGAGATCGGCCTGGTAATTCAAAGATAGTAGCGCCGTGATCCCCTGAGGAATCGTAATAGTTGGCACCACCTCAACCTGTTTCTCTGCCAGGTTCTTTGCCTGCTCTGCGGTCAGCACAATGTTCTTGTTGTTCGGCAAAATTACAACCTTGTCGCTAGGAATCCCTTCCACCGCCTTGAGAAGCTCTTCCGTGCTCGGATTCATCGTCTGCCCGCCCTGCACCACAACGCTCGCACCCAGGCTCTCAAAAACAGTGGTGAGGCCCGGTCCTGATGCCACCACCACCGTGCCTATGCCCGAAGGTGGCTCGGTCACTACCGGCTGCTGCGCCTTGCTTAGGATGAATTCCTGGTACTGCTCCTGCATGTTTTCCACGATTACCCGGCTTAGAGAGCCGAGGGAGGCACCATAATTGATCGGCGTGCCAGGCTCCGGAGAATGCACGTGTACCTTGACCGCGCGCGAATCTCCCACCACCAGTGCACAGTCGCCCATCGCAGCAATCATGTCGCGGATCTCGTCCACTTCCAGGTTATCGCCATGAATGACAAACTGGATGTCATAGCCATAGCCGCCTTCTGCGTCGGGGTGAAGTGCATGCAGATCCAACGCCGCCGCCAGGTCCCTATCGACCGTAAGCTGTTCGCCACGGCTATAGCGCAGCATACCTTCCAGGATAATGTACAACCCCTGGCCCCCGGCATCTACGACACCTGCATCGGCAAGCACCGGCAGCAGCCTTGGCGTACGTGTCACCGATTCGCGTGCCTCGCGCACCACCTGTCCTAACACGTAAACCAGATCATCGCTGCTTGCGGCCGCCGCGACGGCAATCTCGGCTGCCTCGCGCGCCACGGTCAGGATCGTCCCCTCGACTGGCTTGATCACCCCTTTGTAGGCAGTTGCCGACGCCTCACGCAGCGCCGCAGCAAACTGCACCGTGTCGAACGATTCGCTGTTTTCAAGCGCGCGTGCAAATCCGCGCAAGATCTGCGACAGAATGACACCCGAGTTACCCCTTGCCCCCATCAGAGCACCGTGCGCCACTTTTTGTGCAATCACTCCCACCTCTTCTGCCGGAGATGCCTGGATCTCCTGGTAGGCCGACTGCATCGTGAGCAGCATGTTGGTACCCGTATCACCATCAGGCACGGGGTAGACGTTGAGCGCATTGATCGCTGCCTGGTGTCGCTCCAGCCACGCCAGGCCGGCGCCGATCAAGCGCTTCAGGCCGCGCCCGTCACAATAGCGGATCGGCTCGCGGGGAACTCGCTCCACAGAGGCTGAGTCCTGTTCATTCGCTGTGTGCTGTTGATCCGACAATCCCTTATGCCTCCTGACGGCACGCGCAAGCGCCTCGTTCGTGCATTTCCTCAGCCCGATCGACCGTCTCCGTGCCCAACTGTATTATGCCTCGCCAGCCGGTGCGTCGAGCCCGTCATGCAGCCCACTGCTCGCCACAACGTCATTGCCCGGCAGTAATTTCACGCCCCTAGTCTGTGCTGACCCGCAGATCCTGCACGTGCACGTTTACTGCCTCAACCGGCACACCCAGGGCGCGCTCAACTGTGTATTTAACCACGCTCTGGATGTTGCGTGCGACCTCGGCGATGCGCGTTCCATACTCCACCACGACGTACAGATCGATCACGATCTTGTCCGGCTCCAACTGCACGTCGACTCCACGCCGGTGGCTGGCGGGCTGCAAAATCTCGACAATCCCGCTCGCCAGGTCCTTGCGCGCCATGCCGACGACGCCGTACGACTCCAGAACCGCCTGGCTGGCAAGGCTTGCAACAGCCGTCGGCGACACCTCAACTTTGCCCAACCTGCTTTGTTCCATCAGTTACCCTTCTCACTCCTCATCTTCCGCCCCGACTCCTATCCAGCTTGCGCAAAACGGCAGAATATGCTAACATGTGCTTCGCTAACCGGAACAGTTCGGGCCAGCGCTTGTAGAGGCTGGCTTTATCTATGGTTGAGAGGTGATTCATGGCCAAATGTGATATCTGTGGCAAGACTCCGTCCTTCGGGCACAATGTCAGCCACTCCAACGTTCGGACCAAGCGCCAGTGGAAGCCTAACATCCAGAAGGTGACCGTCTTTTACGACGGCCGGCTTCAGAAGATGAAGCTCTGCACGCGCTGCCTGCGCACACTGAGCAAGAGCTAGTCGAACGCGCAATCTATCCTCCCGGTGCCTGTCAGGCACCGCGGCAATCTGCCGCGCTGTCACCCGTTTCCACCGGGAGACCGGATCAAGGGAAACGGGTTTCTGTTGTCTACTCATCCGCCGCGGCACGGATCGACGCAATCGCCGTCGCCACCCCTTCCGCCGCCCCAAATACCGCAGATCCTGCCACCAGGACGTTCGCTCCCGCCGCCACTACTCTCGCCGCCGTGTCTGGATCGATGCCGCCGTCCACTTCTAGCTCTGCCGTCGGGTTGGCTGCGTCGAGCATCACCCGTATCTCGCGCACTTTATTCAGAGTTCTCTCGATGAACCGCTGCCCACCAAAACCAGGATTGACCGTCATCACCAACACGAGATCGACGTAGGGCACGATCTCCTCCAGGCTCGCGGCCGGAGTTGCCGGGTTAAGCGTCACCCCCGCGCGGCAGCCAAGCTCTTTGATCTGCTGCACCAGCCGGTGCAGGTGCGGGTTCGTTTCCACGTGCACCGTCAGAATATTCGCACCTGCTTGGCAAAAGTCTGCCAGGTAACGCTGCGGCGCCTCAATCATCAGGTGCACATCGAGTGGCAACGTCGTGGCACGTCGTGCGGCCCGTACCACCAGTGGCCCCATCGTGATATTGGGCACAAAATGCCCATCCATCACGTCGACGTGAATGTAATCAGCGCCACCCGCCTCTGCCTCTGCAATCTGCGCACCCAGCCGGGTAAAGTCCGCCGCGAGGATGGACGGCGCCACCTTGATCCTTCGCTTCATTCTCTTCTCCAAAAATCCGGCTTCGCGGGCTGTATAATACCCGTTTTTCGAGAAAAAATCAAAAACCTCTCAGAGCATAAAGACCCACCCACTGCAGAATAGACCGCTGCGCGCCCTATTTGTCCCAGTACCGGCTGCGAAGCTGCCCGCAACCCGCCTCGATATCGATTCCGCGCCGCATGCGCACCGTCGTCGCAATACCTGCCGCCTGCAGTACCTGGCGAAAAGCATCCACCTGCTCGCGTGGCGAGGGTTCCAGATCCGACCCATGTGTCGGGTTAAGCGGGATCAGGTTCACGTGCGCCAGCACGCCGTCGAGCAGGTGGGCCAGGGCCCGTGCCCGCTCCAGGCTATCGTTCACCCCGGCGATCAGTGCGTATTCGAACGTCACTCGCCGCCCCGTCGCGTCAATGTATTCTCGGATGGCCGACATCAGCTCCGCGATCGGATAACGGCGGTTCACAGGCACCAGCCGGCTGCGGAGCTCGTCGTCGGGTGCGTGAAGCGAAACAGCCAGGTTGATGGGCAGCCCTTCATCTGCCAGCCGGCGAATGCCGGGCACCAGCCCAACCGTCGACAGCGTGATGTGCCGCGCTCCTAGGTTATAACCCCGATCGTCTGCCAGCGTTTCGATCGCCTGCCACGTCGCGTCATAGTTGGCCAGCGACTCGCCCATGCCCATCAGCACGACATTGTCTACCGGGTGCGCGGGCAGATTGGCCTCTTCTCCCACCTCGTTGGCCTGTGCGATCTCTTCCTTGCGCAGCTCCCGCGCAAAATAGAGCACCTGGGCCACGACCTCTCCGGCTGACAGGTTGCGCAACAGGCCCCCCTGCCCTGTCGCGCAGAATGTGCACCCCATGCCACACCCCACCTGGGTAGAAATGCATACCGTCGTCCTGTCGTCATAGTCCATCAACACGCTTTCGATCGTCGTGCCGTCGCGCAGCTCGAAAAGCACCTTGTGCGTCTGGCCTGTGAGCGACTCTTCCATCGCAATCGGTGTCACCAACTCCAGATCGGTCTCCGCTTCCAGCCGCTCGCGCAGCCTGGACGGGAGGTTGGTCATCGACTCCCAGTCACCTGCCAGCGAGCGGTAGAGCCAGCGCCAGAGCTGGTTGACCCGGAAACGTGGCTCTCCCCAACTCGCCAGCAAATCCGCCAGCTCATCGTATGTCAAATCGTAAAGCGCGGTCTTTTCACCCCTGCTAGCCACCGGCTACCTCTTGCCAGGCTGCGTGCAACTCGGCGACACTCGCGAACACCAGGTCGGGTTGGATCTCTGACACCGCTAGCAGCTCAGGCGTGGTTACGCCGGTGAGCACCAGGAATGTCGTCAGCCCTGTGCGCTGCCCCGCCAGGATATCTGTCTCCAGCCTGTCGCCCAACACAGCCGTTGTCGATCGTTCCGCCCCCATTCGCCGCAACGCCTGTTCCATCATGGCCGTCTCTGGCTTGCCGATCACCTTGGGGGCAACACCTGTCGCCGCTTCCAGCAGCGCCAGCAGCGCACCCGCTCCCGGCACAATGCCACGCTCAGACGGAAACGTGAGGTCTGGGTTCGTGCCGATAAAGCGCGCCCCGGCCCGGATCTGCAGCGTTGCCAAGGCCAGCCGCTCATAGCAGACCTCAAAGTCCATACCGGCAACGACGTACTCTGCATTCTCTTCCACCAGATCAAAACCCGCATCGCGCAGCGCCCGGCGCAGCCCATCCATCCCGACCACGAACATGCGTGTGCCTGGCGGCGCGATCTCTGCCAGGTAGCCTGCCGTCGCCAGGGCCGAGGTCAAGATCTCTGCCGGCTCTGTGACGATGCCCATGCCTGCCAGCTTGGCAACGAACTGCTCGGGCGTTCGAGTCGCGTTATTCGTCGCCATCTGGAGCCCAATGCCCTGCTGCCGCAAGAAATCGATGAACTCACGCGTGCCCGGCACTACCTCCGAGCCCCGGTAAAGCACCCCATCCATGTCGACAATCAGATGCTCGATACCCGCCAACAGGTCAAGGCTCGCTTTCACTTGACACTCCGCCCAGCTCTATGCATTCTCCTCTCCCCCCTCTTCATCTCTCTCTCCGTTTATCTCTGTTTACCTATGCGTATCTCTTTGTTCCTTCTTTTGTCCCCTCCCGAATACTCCCCCGCGCCAGAGAGGCAAAAATGCCGACCACACACAACACTGCAAAGATAGCAAACGCCGTCCTGGCACTCGTCACAAAGCTCCCATAATTCTGCGGCGCGATCTCTACCCGGCCAATATAGAGCGCAAAGAGCACAGTGACAATGCCCTGGCTCAATGTCTGGCCGATGATCCGCATCGTGGCCAACGTGCCCGAGGCGACACCATAGAGCCGGCGCTCTACAGAGCCCATGATCGCGCTCATGTTAGGCGATGAAAAAAGCGCAAACCCAAAGCCGAGAATGGCAAGCCGGGCCACGATTGTCCACAGTGGCGCGCCTGGATCGAGGAAGGCAAAGAGAAAAAGGCCGAACGCCGTAAAACCCATGCCAATCGACGCCACGATCCGTGGCTCGATCCGGTCGGAGAGCCGCCCGGCCAGGGGCGACAGGGAAGCCTGTACCACGGGCTGGGCGACGAGTATGAGGCCGGCCGCCGTCCCATCCATCCCTCGAACCTCCCGCAAGAAGAGGCTCATCAAAAACGCCGTCGCCGACGTAGCGGCGTAATTGATCAGCGCGGCGACGTTCGAAAAGGCAAAAGGCCGGTTGGCGAGCAGCAGGTCGATGTTGAGCACCGGATGGGCAGCCCGCGTCTCCCAGGCGCCAAAGGCGATCAAGCCGACCGCCCCAGCGACGATCATGCCCCCGCCGAGCAGGCTCGGGAGAAGCGACATCCCCACCAGCAAGCCCACAAGCCCCAGCGCATAGATGATCGATCCAACGAGGTCAAACTGCTCTCCTCGCGCCTCTGCCCACTCGGCGTTCAGGCACCACACGATAAAGGCGAGCGCAATCAAGCCCAGGCCAACAGTTATGAAAAAGATGCTCCGCCAGCCGAGCGCATCGGTGAGCAGCCCGCCAAAGAATGGCCCGAGCGACAGGCCGAGATAGACGGCAGCCACGTTGATGCCGAGGATCCTGCCCCGCTCCCCCGGCGCAAACACAGACGTGAGGATCGCCACGCCTGTGCCAAAGATCATGGCGCTGCCAAAGCCCTGCACGATGCGCACACCGATGAGCATCTCTGTCGACTGCGACAGGCCGATGAGCAAGGCAGCACAGGTAAAGATCGCCGTCCCATAGGCATAGATCCGCTTGCGGCCATGGATGTCAGCGATCTTGCCAAAAGGTACCAGGAACATCGCCGCCGCAAGCAGGTAGGCGATCCGGATCCACGTCAGCGTCACCGCGTCCATCCCAAACTCGCGGCTGATCTCGGGCAGTGCCACGTTCGTGGCCGAGTCCATAAAGGGAGTCAGAAAGGAGGTCAGGGTCGCGGCAACCAATGCCGCGCGGCGCACAGACACCTTTTCTGTACTCTGCGATGAATGGCTCATTCTTCCTCGACGATAGCTGCATAGTCCTGGCGTGTGTCCACGTCGCGCACAACCGCGACATCATCCACGTCCACCGCTTCCACCTCATCCCCGTGGCGAGCCAAGATCACCCGCCCCCCCCGATCCCCCTCGACACGGGCCAGCTCGGCAAAGAAACGCCGGCCAAAGAGCACCGGGTTGCCGCGCTGCCCTCCGTAGTAGGGGACGACAATGGGCGCACCGGAAGCCTTGTAGCGCGACACCAACCTGCGCAGCAGGTTGCCGCTCAGGCCTGGCTGGTCAGCCAGCACCACGAACGTAGCGCCTATTTCCGGCGCCAGTGCCGCCAACCCGGCGCGTAGCGACGTGCTCATCCCCTCCGCCCAATCGTCGTTGCGCACCACATCCACGTCCAGTCCTTCGAGTGCAGTTGTCACTGCGGGGGCACCCGCCCCCACCACGACGACCACCTGCGCCAGCCCCGCGTCGCATGCCGCCTCGACGGCACGCCGCACCATCGGCCTGCCGTCCACCGGCAACAGTTGTTTTAGCTCTCCCATGCGGCTCGATCCGCCCGCAGCCAGCACGACCGCTGCCACCGGCGACGAGGGTTCGTTCACATTCACAATAGGCCATTGTATCACGAAACCTCGCTCTCGACAAAGCCCAAAGCAGTCAAGATTGCAGGGCAGACGAGAGCGTTGCAAGGTTGGGACAGGAGAGCACGGACATCGGTCCCTGTTGCTTGCGCATGTATAACGATTGCAGTTGATTTCTGGC
>JAFGIA010000306.1 GCA_016929795.1 Anaerolineae bacterium | reverse complement strand
TACCAATACCCGTTGCGCACCGCCCGCACGCTCCCCTTCCGGGTGCGAGGCTCCCAGGTACGGGTAGTGGACGAGGATGGGGATTCGGTGCCCGGCGCGGTGGTCTACCGCCAGCCGAAGGGCGATGCCAACCTGTTCAAGCCGTACCAGGACGACAAGGGGCGGCCCTTCCGCACCAACCCGGCCGGCTACCTGCTCGGCTATGGCGAGATCGGCGTGGAGGACGAACTGGTGGCCCTGGTGCCCATCACCCACACCGAGAGCTATACCCTGTACGCCACCAGTGCCGCACCCAGCCCAACCGGTCTCGATGCCTACCCCGTCACCGCTCTCGGCGTGCAGACCCTGACCGTCTCCGCCGCTCACCCGCTCTACCTCTTCAACCTCGACCTGTCGCTCGAGTGGGACGCCCGCAACGACGGCAACTTTCTCGAGGACCTGGAGCTGGCCATTCAGCGCGCCTCGGCCCTCTTCTACGACGTCACCGACGGGCAGGCGGCGATCGGCACGCTCCGCGTCCATCATAACAGGGAGAAT
Organism: Anaerolineae bacterium; assembly: GCA_016929795.1. The sequence goes on along the minus strand of JAFGIA010000306.1, from coordinate 5,623 downwards.
TGGCTGGGCGCCGACGTCGTGATGTATGCCCAGAACGGCATCCGCCCCAGGGCGAGCATGGGCGGCGTCGCGGCCGATCTCACCGACGACAAGGACCACAACGGGGACACGATCAAAAACGCCTACGGCCCCGGCCAGGTGCGGATGGGCCCCAACTGGGACCCCTTTGGCCAGAGCCTGGCCGAGCTGGACACCGAATGGGGGCGCGCCCTGGCCCACGAGCTGGCCCACTACCTCCTCTACCTGCCCGACAACTATCTCGGCGTCGGCGACAACGGCGCGCCCGAGTCGGTCGACTGCAAGGGCAGCTTTATGACCAACACCTATGACGATGCCTACAGCGAGCTGCTGCCGCGTAACCTGTGGGATGAGCCAGCCCGAGGCTGCGAGCACACGATCGCCATGAGCACCACCGGGCGCGCCGACTGGCAGACGGTTGGGATCTTTTACGACGCCGTGTACTCGCCCACCGCTACTTTTGAGGGGCCGAGCAGTTTACCGCTGGACGTCACCCGGGTCATCCAGGTGCCATCGAGTGATACGTGTACGGTCTTGCCTGCCCTCATGTTCGACGTGCGCGACGAGGAGTATGCCCTGCTCCCCGTGCCCGGTGCCCAGGGGTACCTATTCAAAACGCGCGGCACGCCTGACCTGGAGGACGACGCCGTCATTCCCCTCGGCTCGACGGTGGCCGATGGCGACAGGATCAAGGTGCGCGGCGCCGAGGTGGGCGACCGGCTGTGCATCGTGGGATCCTACGATCCTGCACTGCCGGGGACTACCCCGCCCCTGTCGGGAACGATGGCCGGCTGTATCGAGTCGCTGAACAGCGCCCACCGCGCCGTTCTCCTCTCACCGGTGGCCGGGTGGCGGCCGAACGTCGTCGCCACCGCCATCACGTCGCGCACCCTGGTCGTCACCGCCACCCTCGCCACGGCCGAGAGCGCGCTGAACCTCCAGGTCTTTCCCATCTACGGCGGGCTCACAGCCACCGAACCCATCTCCGCCCCCTGGAAGCTCATGACGGCCGTAGGTCCGACGCCCACCCTGACGTTCACCGCCTCGCTTACCCTCGCCCAGCCCTGCTTCGAGCTGGCGCTGCGCGTGTGGGTGCCCCCGAGCGATCCCCGCACGACACCGCGCGAGGCGCTTGGCCGGATCTACCTCAGCCCGCCGTGGGGACCTAATCCCGATCCTCCCGGCCTGGGCCCCAACACCCGTGCCTGGGGAGCCAATCAGCGCCAACTGGGAGCGCCGGTCGCCTCGGGCGACGGCGGGGTCACCATCTGGAACGTCACCGACATCTTTTCAGACACGGGCACCCTCTCGCTGCAGACCGTGCCCCACCTGCCGGGCCTGGCATCCTGGCTGATGCCCGTCGGCCAGGGCTACCGCTTTGTCGCCAGCCAGCACTTCCCGCGGGCCATCGCCTTCGACTACTTGCAGCGCAACGTGCCTGCCGGGTTCGAGAATATGCTCCACGTCTACTACTCTCCCGACGACGGCGCCACCTGGCGCCGCCTGCCCACCAGCCTCGATACCACCCACAACCAGGCTGCCGCCGTCATGCCCGATGACCCCGATACCGGATACGGCCAGGGCCTCTATGCGCTGGTCTCCACCATCGACATTCCTCCCTTCCAGCCCGGCTGGAACCTGTTCGGCTACCCGCTGCTTGTCAGTCGCACCGTGACAGAGGCGTTGGCGTCTGCCGAGGGCTACTATACGACGGTCTACGGGCACTATACCGAGGACCCGGCCGACCCGTGGAAAGTGTACGACGTGACCGTGACGCCACCCTTTCAGACACTGGTGAACGACCTGCACGAGCTGACCTTTGGTCATGGCTACTGGATCACCGTCAGCCAGGCTGTGACCCTCAGCCTGGCGCCTCCGTCCGAGGCTCCCTCCAGCGTTCAGATCGAAACGACGAGCGTGCCACGCCCCCCGGCGACCTATTACGGGCAAGTGCTGGCAGACGACGATTGGGTCCCGGCGGCGGGGATGACCGTGCAAGCCTGGATCGGCGAGCACCTGTGCGGCGAGGCCAGGACGGTCGTGCTGACCGGCGGGCAGATCGCCTATGCCGTGCAGGTAGTGGCCGACGATGGCGGCGCCACCACTGGCTGTGGCGTTGCGGGCCGGCCGATCCACTTTATGGTCGAGGGACAGTCCGTAGCCAGATCACTGCCCTGGCGCGATCACCAGGCCTGGCGCTTGGACCTGGCGCCGGGCGCGAACCGCCGCTACCTGCCCGTGATCTACAAATAGGCAGGCTGGCCGTAGCCTGCGGAGGCCCAAGATAGTGGTGCCAGGCACTAATCGAATGGAACTAACACTGGCCCGCCATCTCTCTCCACGCGGCCAGCAGCTCGCGGTTGTGCCGCACTTGCTCCAGGAAACGCTGCCGCTGCCCCTCGTCCTGGATGCCAGCCGCGCGCCCCTGGATCAGGTTGTAACCATCCGTCAGGACACGGCATGCCTGATCGAGCCGGCCGGCGCCGTCGCCGGTGGCGGCCCGCAGCACCCGGTAGCAGGTGAGGTACACCAGGGCGGGAAACTCGATCCCATCCGGGCGGTGCCCATCGAGCCAGGTGAGGATCTCTTCGGCGCGGCCGAGCGCCCCGTCCACATCGCCCGCTGCCAGGGCGAGCCGCGCCAGGCCAGCCAGGTCATCCAGGGGGACCGCCTCCTGTCCCAGCTCGCGCCGGATAGCCAGTGCTGCCTCGAACGCATCCCGGGCCGCGCGTGGGTGCCTCAGCTCGGCGTTGATCAGCCCCAGGTGGCTCAGGGTGTAGGCCTCCCCGCGGCGGTCGCCCACATCGCGTTGGATGTGGAGCGCTTGTTGGGTACAGGCCAGGGCCTCATCGAGCTCGTCTGAGGCGTAATAGATCAGACCCAGCGTGTCCAGGCTGATAGCTTCGACACGGCGATAGCTTGTCTCGCGGGCCACCGTGTGGGCCTGGCGGTGCCAATCGCCCGCGGCCTGATAGTTGCCCAGATCATAGGCATTGTTGCCCAGTTGGATGAGAACATGGGCTTCCATTGCACGCCAGCCGATGGCACGGCAGGCGGCCAGGGCGCGCCGGTAGTGCGCCTCGGCCGCGTCATAATCGCCACCCTGATAGGCAAGCAGGCCAAACATGACCTGGCATTGGTACTCGCCCGGCCGGTAACAGATCTGACCATACATCTCCTGCGCATCCTGAATGTAGCCGCGCGCGCGATCAAAGTCTGTTTGCGAGAAACAGGTGCTGCCCAGATCGTAGAGGATTCGTGCTTGCTCCAACCGGTTGTCGTCCGCGCGTGCCAGCAGCAGGGCGTGGGACAGGCGCCCGTGCGCCGCGGCATATTCGCCTCTGTGCCATAGAATGCGCCCCCACGCATGGTGGGCGCGAGTTTCGGCCATCAGATCCTGCGCATAGGCGGCATGCTCGGCCGCCCGCGCCGCGGTCATCACAGCACAGTCATAGTCGCCGGTGACCTGGGCCAGGTTAGCCTGCCGCAGGCAGAGGCGGCTCAACTGCTCGTCGCCCAGGTCGGAACCCAGCCCTTCCAGGGCAGCCAGGTCCCTGTGCTGCTCGTCGCGCCAGCCCAGGACGTCCGCGGCCTGCTCGCGGCCGAACAGCAGCCTGCTGCGCGCCGCCACCTCCCCGGCCGGCGTCAACTCGAGTGCCCGGCCCAGGTAGCGCATAGCGCTCTCGTTAGCATACTGCCCGACAGCCTGCTCACCCGCCAGCCCGGCGTACAGGCGCTCCCGATCCCGGTCCTCCGCGTGGTGCCAGTGGTGCACCAGTAGCGGATAGTGCGCCGCCCGGGGAGAATCGAGCGCCAGCGCATCGACAGGCACGCCGCCGCCGTACGTCTCCTCGTACCAGCGAGCCACCTGCGCGTGCAGCGCCTGGCGCTGAGCAAAGAGGAGCGTGCCATATGCCACTTCCTGGGTCGTGCTGTGCTTGAACAGGTAGCGGGTATCGGGTATCGGGGCGGCGATTTCGTGCTCGGAGGCCGTTTCCTGTAACGCAGCAGCCTCGACGTGCACCAGGTCGCGAGCGGCCAGCTCGGACAGCTCGGCCAACAGCGCGGTCCGCCCGCTGCCTGCTGGGTGAATATCGGCCAGCGCTGCGGCGGAAAAGGTGCGGCCCACCACACTCGCCACCTTGAGCGTCAGCTTGTGCGCCTCAGGCAGGCGGTCGAGGCGGGCCAGCACCGTGCCTTGCACCGAGTCGGGGATGTCGAGCGCCGCGGCGCCAAGGGGCGGGTCGTCCACCATCCGCCACACGCCCTCTTCCTTGACGAGGCAGTTGGCATCCAGCAGGGCGTCCAAGGCTGCCTGCGACAGCACCCATTGCCCGTCCGTGTCCGAGTGGATGGTGCCGGCCTCGCGCAGCGCGTCGACCAGCTCTTCCGTGAAAAAGGGGTTGCCCTGTGCCCGGGCATACACCAGGCTGCCAAGCAGGGGGTGAAGCGGCCCCCCCAGCCGATCGGCGACAAGCGCCTCAACCCCCCTCGGTGACAGGTCGCCAAGCGCCACGTCGTGATAGCCCGGCAACCGGTCCAGGGCTCGCAGAATTGGCCGGTCCGCGTCCACCGCCGGGCGCTGCACGACGAGCAGCAGCGCCGGCACGCCGGCCAGAGCGCGCGCGCTCGCCACCACCAGCTCTGCCGACACCTCGTCCAGCCAGTGGACATCCTCAAGGACAAGCAGCAGCGGCTGTCGCCGCCCCCACGCCTGCATCACCTCGGCCACCAGCGCAAAGAGCGCCTGCTGGCGCAGCCGCGGCTCCAGATTCGCGGTCTCGGGCGTGTCCGTCATCGGCAGGCCCAACAGCCCGGCAAGCAATGGCAGGCGCGGCTGCCACGCCGGGTTCACCGCGAGCAGCGCCCGCGACATCCGCTCGACCTGGACGGCAGCCGGCGCCCCGGCAGGCAGCGCCAGCAGGGCGGCGAACAACTGCTGCCACGGGGTATAGGCCGTGCCCTGGGTGATGCTCTGGCAGGCGCCTTGAAACACCTGCCAGCCTCCGGCAGCGGCACGAGTGGCAAATGCCGCAACCAGGTGGCTCTTGCCCACGCCGGCCGGCCCCTCGACACGGAGCACCAGGCCCTGGCCCTGCCCGGCGACAGCGAGTATGCCGTCCATCTCGACCAGCACCGCGTCGCGGCCGACCAGGCGCCCGGCGAATTGTGTCCCCAGGGTCCGCGCTACCCCTTCCTGCCGGCCCAGCGCTTCGGACACCGGCAGCGGCGCGGCGCGGCCCTTGATGGGCACGGCACCCAGGGAGCGGTAGCGGTAGCGCCTGGCGGTGGCGTCGGCGACGGCCTGGTTGACGAGGATCTGGCCTGGCGCCGCCTTGCCCATGAGCCGGGCGGCCATGTTTACCTCGTCGCCCATGACGGTATAGATGCAGCGCAGCCGGCCGCCGCACGCGCCCGCCCAGGCCAGCCCGCGACTGATGCCTGCTCCCTGCGGCGTGATGAAAGCCAACTCTCCGGGCAGTGCCTGCAAGTCGAGGGCCGCGGCGACGGCCCGCGTCTCGTCGTCGTCGTGGGCCACCGGCGCGCCAAACACGGCCAGCAGGTTGCTGCCCTTGTCGCCGATGGTCAACTGCAGCAGGTAGCC
>JAFGIA010000043.1 GCA_016929795.1 Anaerolineae bacterium | reverse complement strand
GTGGGGCTCAAGACGGCCCATAACCTGCCCTGGCACCGCGCGGTATGGGCCACGCTCCTCCCCTTCCTCCTGGCCCTCGTCGTTTTCTTGCTCGTGAGCTGCCTGGGGACGGCCCTCCTGGCAGTGGTGGCGAAAGGAGGCTAACATGGGCAATTTGCTAAACACGATCTGGCGTGCAATGATCCTGGACGACGCGGCCTACGACGAGTGGCGCGAGCGCCCCAACATCTTTTTGCGGGGCATCATCTTGATCCTCATCGTCTCGCTCATCACCGGCATCCTCAGCTTTGCGTGGACCTTTGTGCAAAATGTCCAGCCGGTGGACGAAACCGAGATCAGGGAATCGATCCAGCAGTCTTTCGACTGGCAGTACCAGTTCAACCCGGCGTGGCAGGACCCCGAGATGCGGCAGATGATGGACCAGATGACGGACGAGATCATCCCGATGGTGCTCGACATCGCCAGCATCCGGGCGCCGCTGCCGCAGGCGTTCGGCAGCTTTTTCCAGGCCTTTGGCACGTGGCTGTCGGGTGGCCTGGGAGCCCTCGGCGGCTGGCTGATCTATGGCGTGATGGTCCTGATCGTCGCCCACTGGCTGGGCGGCTCCGCCGATCTGCGCACGTTCCTGGGCACGGTGGCGCTCTATTCGGTGCCCGGGCTGCTTGGGCTTTTGGGGCCGATCCCATGCGTTGGCTTCCTCCTGGCTCTCATCGGGTTCGTGTGGGGAATCATAGTGTACGTCAAGGCCACATCTGTCGCGACGGGCCTCGACGGCGGGCGCGCCACCGTGGCCGTGCTCGGGCCAGCCGTCATCCTGATCCTGTTGGGGCTCTTGCTGACCATCCTGACCGTGCTGTGGCTCGTCGTCCTATTCTGAATCCAATCCCTTTCGAATAAAGCTCAAGCCCCCGTCTCCGGGGGCGGCCCGAGGCGGGCCTTGGAGCTTATTTGAAAGGGATTCCACACCAGTCTCTCGGAAAGAAACACACCTGACAGGTCTTCAGAGACCTGTCAGGTGTGCATCGGTGGGCCGACCTGATTGGCTGGCCTACTTGGTGACGATCTAGGAGGGAGCCATGGAGCTCACGCGCTGGCTAAAGCTGGAGGTTGAACGGAGAAATTGGTCGCCTGAGGATCTGAATCAGAAGGCCGGGCTGGCACCTGGGACAGTAGATCGCGTGCTGGGGGGTGAAAGCACACCCGGCTGGGAGTTCTGCCTGAAGGTCAGTTGGGCGCTGAACGAATCCCCTGAAAAGCTCTTTCGCCTGGCAGGCCTGCTACCCAGCCTGCCGCCGTCGATCGAAGAGGAGCTGGAAGCGATCTCGCTCTTGCGCAGCCTGCCAGACGAGACGCGCCAGAACGTGCTCTCGCTCCTGCGCGACCTGGTTCATGGGCCTGGCGGGATGCAAGCGGGCTCCCAGTCAACGTTGGACAACGACGCCGGCGACGTCGACCCCGAACGCGCCGAGCGCATCCGCCGTCTGGCCAAGCACATCACCCGCCTGCCCGACGACTACCAGGAGCAGGTGATCGAGGCCTTTCTGATGCTGCTCGAGGTGACCGAAGAGGGGGAAGACGTGTTGGGTCGAGCAAACCGCCGAGATGTTCCAGCTTGCGCGACGGCAGAGTCCTGACCTCGAAAGCTTTCTCGTCGCCCTGACCATGAACGAGTTGGACCGCCAGCGTGTGGCCGGCGGCTTTGCCGGCCGCGCGGCGGCCATTGTGTGCGACGATTTTCTGCAAGAGGCGTGACCCCATGGCTGAAACGACCCGGCAGGCGAAGGAAAGAGGCTTCTGGGACAGGCAGGCGCCCGGGTACGATCGACGTTCGTTCGAGTGGTTCGAGACCGCGTACCGGCGGTCGATAGAAAAGGCGCGCTCGGTGGTGTCGCCTGAACAGCAGGTACTGGAGATTGGCTGCGGCACAGGCATCATCTCCCTGGGCATCGCGCCCCACGTGCGGCACGTGATCGGGACGGACATTGCCCCCGAGATGGTGGCGGTGGCGCGGCGCAAGGCGGAGGCCGCCGGCATGGCCAACGTCGAGTTTCACGTGCACGACGGCTATGCGCTGCCCTACGACGCGGGCTCTTTCGACATGGTTCTCCTGTTCAACATCCTGCACGTGGTGCAAGAGCCGGCGGCGCTGATGCGCGAAGCGCAGCGGCTGCTCCACCCTGGCGGGCACCTGGTGACAGCCACGGACTGCTACGCCGAGCCGGTGCCACTCAAGGCGCGGCTATATCTGACCGCGCAGAGGCTGCTCAAGGTAACAGGTGCCGTCCCGTTCCTGGCCTACTATCGCCGGGAGGATCTGCACCGGCTGTTCCAGGAGAACACGTTTGAAATCGTGGACACAGACGTGCTGCAGCCAGTGCCGGTGAACTATTACATGCTCGGCAGCAAAGCGAGCGCTTGACGCCAGAATCGTGCGCCTGCCGCCGGGCGCGGCAGTGAGATGCGAGGGCCAGGATGGCGATCGACCGAAGCAGGCGGATTACATTCGAAGAAGTGGCCGAGCTCTACAACGAGGTCCGGCCCGGTTATCCGGAAGCGCTGATCGACGACGTGCTCGCCCTGTCACGCATCCCGACCGATGGCCGCATCCTGGAGATCGGCTGCGGCCCGGGAACTGCGACGGTTTCCTTTGCCCGCCGTGGTTACCGCATCACCGGGATCGAGCTGGGGGAGCGCCTCGCCGCGCTGGCAGTCAAGAATTGCCGCGCCTATCCCGGCGTCGAGATACACCACGTCGCCTTCGAGGAGTGGGTGATCGAGGAAAAGGGGTTTGACCTCGCCATATCCGCCGACGCGTTCCATTGGATACCCCCGGAAATCGGATACCCCAAGGTAGCCAGGGCGCTCAAGGATCCAGGGTCGGCCGCCTTCTTCTGGTTCGTTCCCGTCGACCCCCAGACCGATTGGTCACAGGCCATCGAGGAGGTGTATCGAGAGCGAGCGCCCGGGGTCGAAAATCCAGACAAGTCGTTCACTGCGGAATGGGTGATCGAGATCATCCAGGAGAACCTGGCGGCATCGGGCTGCTTTGGAGACGTGACGGTGAAGCAATACACCTGGTCCGAGATCTATACCAGTGATCGTTACGTCAAGTCTCTCAGGACATTTTCGGGCCATCGGGGCCTGGACGAGGAGACGAGGGACCGCCTGTTTGCGGGCATTCACGACGTAATCGAGCGTTTTGGCGGCACGGTGATCCAGCCCAGGCACGTGGTATTATTTCACGCCAGGGTCAGACAGTGACTGTGGAGCGTATGAGGAAACGCGGCCGCCAGCCGCTCTCAGGTACCGCCGGGCGGAACTCCTTAAACAGGCGTAGGCGAGCAGCCGACTTCAAGTCAGAGTTCAGGCCACGCGTGGGTGGAGCGTGCCTGTCGAACGGTGAAAAAAAAGATCGAGTACCCCAGGCAGGAGTCGAACCTGCGACACATGGTTTAGGAAACCACTGCTCTATCCTCTGAGCTACTGGGGCCCACAAAAGACATTATAGCACAAAGAGGTGCAGTAAACAAGATTTGAGGACAAGTCGACTATGGCTGTTGCCAAGTGCTCTCATTAGGCATCGGACATCAGGTGGCAGGTGTCGTTCAACCGGCTGACGCGCACGCCGCGCAGCGTGAACTCGACCAGGCTGAGGGAGGCATTGCCCAGGCGGAAGGGCTGCGGCTTGTTCCGCGCGTCGATGCCCAGCAGATTGCAGATGAGGACGCCCAGGCTGGCGCCGTGGCCCACCAGGGCCACCGTCTGGCCGTCGCCGTGGCGCGCCCGCACGTCGGCCACCAAGTCTGCCAGTCGATCGACCAGGGCGCCCGTCCCCTCCTCGCCGGGGATGGGCACCCAGACAGAGCTCGAGCGCATCTCGCGCCACAGGTCGGGGTAGCGGGCATCGATCTCGTCCCAGGTGAGGCCATTGAGTACGCCGGCGTCGTACTCGCGCAGGCGCGGATCGAGGCAGACGGGGACATTGAGCATCTCGCCCACGATTTCGGCCGTCTCGCTGGCGCGGGACAGGTCGCTGGCATAGATCGCGGCGACGTCCCACCCTTCCTGCAGCAAGCGGCGGCCAAGGATACGTACCTGGGCACGTCCCACCTCGCTCAGGGGCGAGTCAAATTGGCCCTGGATCCGTTTTTCGGCATTTGCCACAGACTCTCCGTGGCGGATCAGTAACAAAGGCATCAGCATCTCACAGCAGGCTCACCGGGTCCACGTCCACCGTCCACCCCACCGGCAACGCCACGTCGCGCAGCAGCGCCGTGGGATCGTGGCCGCGCAGGATGATCTGCCAGCGGTGGCGGCCGCGGAGGACGCCGTAGAAGCAGGGGACGGGGCCGATGAGGTCGACGGCAGGCTCGCCGGGCTGGCGGCGGCCGAGCCGCTCGCGCAGCCAGCGCCCCAGGCGCTCGGCGGCGAACCGCGCCACGTGGGCATCCTGGTGGCCAAAGCGCAAGGCGACGAGGCGGCTGAAGGGTGGGTAGCCCAGCTTGCGCCGCTCGGCCAGCTCGCGGCGGTAGAATGCCCCGTAATCGTGGCGCGCCGCAGTCTGGATGGCATAATGGTCAGGATCGTAGGTCTGGACGATGGCGCGCCCGCCGCGCGTGGTGCGCCCGGCGCGGCCCGCCACCTGGGCCAGGAGCTGGAAAGTACGCTCGGCGGCGCGATAATCGGGCAGGTAAAGGGCCGTGTCGGCCGAGATGACGCCCACGAGGGTGACGAGCGGCAGGTCGAGGCCCTTGGCGATCATCTGCGTGCCGATCAGGACGTCGGCCCGGCGGTCGGCGAGCGCTTGCAGGTAGCGATCGTGGTCGGTGCCCGACGCGGTGTCGCTGTCCCAGCGCAGCAGGCGCGCGTCGGGATAGAGCTCATGCACGGCCTCTTCGACGCGCTCGGTGCCCAGCCCAAAATAGCGGATGTGTGCCCCGCCGCAGCGCGGACAGTGGGTCGGGGGCGGCTCGCGATGGCCGCAGTGGTGACACACGAGGTGTCCGGGCATCTGCGCGTGGTGGTAGGTGAGCGGCACGTCGCAGTTGGGGCAGCGTGCCACATAGCCACAGTCACGGCAGAGCACAAAGGTAGCGGCGCCACGGCGGTTGAGAAAGAGGATCGCCTGTTGGCCAGCGGCAAGCGTCGCGCTCAGGGCCTCCTGGAGGGCGCGGCTGAGGATGCTCCGGTTGCCGGCGCGCAGCTCCTGGCGCAGGTCGACCACGCGCACCGGGGGCAGCACGCCCGTCGTCTGGACCGCCGCGCCGGGCCCGCCGCGCACGATGCGCTTGGGCAGGCCGACCAGGGTGTAGGGCGCGCCGGGTGCCGTGGCGTGGTGGTAGGTGACCACGTCAGGGGTGGCGCTCCCCAGGAGGACATGGGCGCCGGCGATGCGCCCCAGGGCGACGGCGGTGTCGCGCGCATGGTAGGCGGGCAGCGGGATCGGCTCGGCCTGTTTGTAGGAATCGTCATGCGACTCGTCGAGCACGATCAGGCCGAGGCGCGAGACAGGGGCGAGGAGTGCGGAGCGTGGTCCGAGGACGACGTCAACCTCACCGCGGCGCACGCGGTCCCAGGCAGCATAACGCTGGCCCAGGCTGAGCTGGCTGTGCAGAACGGCGACGCGCCCGGGAAACCGCGCCTCGAAGCGGCGCACCGCCTGCGCGGTCAGGCTGATCTCGGGCACGAGGACGATGGCGCGCCTGCCGGCGGCGAGCGTCTTTTCCAGCGCGCGCAGGTATAGCTCGGTTTTGCCCGAGCCGGTCACGCCGTGGAGCAGGGTGACCGGCGGCTGCCCATTCAGTGCCGGCTCGATCCGCTGCCAGGCAGCAGCCTGCTCTGGTGTGAGGCGCAGGGGTGCCGCCCGCACAGATGGCGGGGGGCGGTCATACTCTTCGGCATGCAGGCTGATCAAGCCACGATCGGCCAGCGCGCGCAGCACCCCCAGGTCGGCGCCGGTTTGGGCATACAGCCCCCCCACCCAGACGCGCCCCACCGTGCCGCGCAGCGCCTCAAGGACAGACACCTGGCGCTCGGCGCCGCGCAGCTCGACGATGCGCGCCCGCACCTGATCGAGCGGCAGTTTGAGCAGGACGTGGCGCGACTCGGCGAAACGGCGCACCCATCCTTTCCTCTCAAGCGCGGCGACAATGGAAGGCGAGGCACCGGTCTCGGCAGCCAGCTCGCTCCACTCGACCGGGCGCGCGTGGCGCAGCAGCGCCGACAGAAGCTGCGCCTGGCGCGGTGCGCGGTCCAGGCCAGCATCGTCCGCACCCGGTAGTGCCACGACCAGCGTGCGGCTGGGGGTCACCTCGACCCAGCCGTGCCCGGCCAGGGCAAGCACAGGGCTTTCCGTGCACTCGACGCGCGCGCACAGCTCGTCGAGTGTGAGAGGTGGCCCCGTGTGGCGCGCCAGCATCAGGAGGGCGTCGGCCTGCTTGGAGGGGCGGCCCAGGCGGAGCGCCGCCTCGCGGATCGTGGCGTCGTCGGCGAGCAGGCGCGCAAACTCGACGCGCGGTGGCGCGGCGGTGGGTGGCACCAACTGGTGGCGGGCAACGATCAGGCCCCTCTCTTCCAGGGCGCGTAACGTCTCCTCGGGATCATCAGATCGGATGCGGGCCAACAACGTGCTCAGCCTCATGTGCCCGCCCGCCCGGTGGATGATCGACAGGGCCGCCCGTTCGTCTGGCGCCAGGTCCGGCGGCAGATCCTCACCGGCACGCCGCGACACGACAAGCACTGTCCTCTCTTCGAGGCCCGGCGGCAGAAAGAGGCGCATGGCCTGGCTCAGTGGTGCCAGGTAGGTAGCGGCGATCCAACGCACGAGCTCGATCTGGGCCGGGGTAACCACGGGCCGTGGGTCGAGGATGTCGTCGACGTCGCGGATCTCGACGCCGGCGGGCAGGTCGGCAGGTGGCCGGTCGAGCAGGGCCACCACCACGCCGGGCGCGGTGGTTTGCTGCAAGGGAACCTGCACCAGGTGCCCGACCGCCGCCAGGTCGCACAGGCGCTCGGGCAGGCGGTAGGTGTAGGTCACCAGGCGGGTGACATCGTGCTCGATGGGCCCATCGTCAAGGGAAGGGCGGCGGTGGGTGGGCCGGTTGACGACGACCTGGGCGTACACCAAGTTAAAGCGCTCTATAGACGGCAGCCGCCATATAACCAACGGTGTACTGACCCGGCACCCGCTGGCCGGTCACATCGCCAGAGTTGGTGTGGTGCAGTACGCAGGCGTGGTCGGCACCGAGTGCACGGCCGGCGTGCATCACGGTCAGGATCGGCATCCGGCCACACACCGTGCTGCCGGGGGCCATCAGTGCCAACCGGAGCGCATCCAGGTCGTAGGCCGCCACCGCCTCGACCACGGTCTGGTCACGGCGCACCACGTCGGCATAGTTTTCAATGTGGTGCAGATCAGAGCTGGCGACGAGCAACGTGCGCCGGCCTGCCGCGGCGCGGTTGTGGATGATGCCCACCAGGGCGGTGGCCAGCCGCTCGGCGGCTGCGGGGGTGTCGGCACTCATCAGGATCGGCACCAGGCTAAAGACGTCGAGCTGGCGCTGGAGGAAGGGGAGCTGGATCTCGAGCGCGTGCTCGGCATCGCCCTCTATCTGGCGCAGCGGCACCTGTTCGGCCAGGGCGGCGATCAGGTCGTGGTCTACGGGCACAAGGCCGAGGGGCGTCTGGTAGGCATCCTCGGCGCTGACAGCATAGTCGCCCACCCAGGCACGGTGGCTGGGGCCAAGGAGGACGACGGCATCGTACGCCCTCCCCTCGAGCTGGCGATAGGCGTAGGCTGCCGTCTGCCCGGAATAGGCATAGCCCGCGTGTGGGCTGACGAGCGCGATCAGCTCGCCCTCGATCGGCGGCTCGTCGATCTGCTGCAAGTAACCATCCACGGTCTTGGCCAGGCTGCGCTCCGCGCCGGGATACCAACTGCCGGCGATCGGAGAGCGGCGAATTGTCTCGGGTCTCGCACGCATCACACACCTCCTCGGCGCCTGCCGCAGCGCAGCAGGCCGCATCAAGTGCCCTGCCAGGCGATGGATCTATTATAGCACAAAAAACGGCAAGTGGGTACCTTGCGCCAAGCTGTGTCAGGGAGATAGAACATCTTACTTCACGTACGGTGGTTTTGACAGCGTCCTTCTTTTATGCTAAGATGCTGCTGCTCTCGCCCGCACGGTGACGGTGGTGCGTGACCTGAGTGATAACAGACAGGCGACCTCAACGACAGCCGTTAGCGAGGCCGCCTGCGTGCTTATTATCAGGCATGCGATCAAAAATTCAATGGAGGCGAAAGAATGAATGGCATTCGACGAGGGTCCAGAGCAGCAATGTTGTGGACCGGCATCCTGTTGATGGCCGTGTTGGCCACCGCGCTGGTGGCCGCCAGCTATCACAGCCCCGTACTGGCCCGCCAGGACGGGGTCACGATAAACAAAGAGGCAAGTGTTGAGACCATCCCCCCGGCCGATCTTCCCTTTACCATCTATTACACAGTGACCTTTAGTAACAGCAACGAGTCAGACGTCGTGCTGGCCGTGGTCACCGACACGCTACCCACCGGGTTTTCCTTCATCACGGTGGAGAACCCGGTAGAATGGACGTGGCCTGTGACGGCCAGCGAGCCGACCCTGGTGTGGGAAGGACCGATCACAGTGCCCGCGACGAGCACCCTGTCGCTGGTCTACTCGGTGGAAGTGTCTGACAGCGTGCCCGCGGCGCTCGACGCGTACGTCAACAACCTGGAGGCAGAAACGGATACAGGCATCTACCTGGGTCCTGCCTCGGCCCCCGTCTATGTGCGCGCGCCCGACCTGGCTCTGACCAAGCGCGTGTCGCCCAGCCAGGTCGAGCCGGGGGACGTGGTGACCTTTACGGTGACCCTGGAGAACAATGGCTTCATGACTTCGACGGTCGCCGCCATCACCGACACGCTCGACGCGGGGCTCACCTTCGAGGGCATGGTCACAGGCCCCGACCCGGCGGTGGACGGGAACAGGCTCGTGTGGACCGATACCATCCCGGTGCCGCCCCTTTCTTCGGTGGTGCTCGTGTACCAGGCTTCCACTTCCACCGACGTTCCGTGGACAAGCCTGTGCAACCAGGCAGAAGCCATGGCCGACGGCCAGCTACTTGGCCCTGCAGAAGCATGCGTGCTGGCGCTTCCCGATCTGGCCATGACCAAGAGCGTGTCGCACAGCCGGGTCGAGCCGGGGGACGTAGTGACCTTTACAGTGACGCTGGAGAACAGTGGCTTTATGACTTCGACGGTCGCCGCCATCACCGACACGCTCGACGCGGGGCTCCTCTTTGAGGGCATGGTCTCAGGCCCCGACCCGGCGCAAGAGGGGAACACCCTGGTGTGGACCGGCACGATCGAGGTGCCGCCCCTCTCCTCCGAGATGCTGGTGTACACGGCATCGGTTTCGGCCGACGTGGCGTGGGTGGACCTCTGCAACCAGGTGGAAGCGACCGCCGATGGAGAGCTCCTTGGCCCCGCCGAGACGTGCTTCTTTGTGCGCCCCGATAAGCTCTATGCCTACCTGCCCATCATGTACAAGAACTATCGCTTTGCGCGGATCGAGATCGAGCGCGAGGTCACTCCGTCGCCCGCTGTCACAAACCAGACCGTGGTGTATGCGGCCGCGATCAAGAATGCAGGCGAGACGACAGGGCGCATCGTCAAGATCAGCGACACGCTGCCGGCTGGCTTTACCTACGTGGACATGGTCGACAGCAGCAGCGACGTCAAGACAGATCCGGCCATCGTCAACGGTACCCTGGTGTGGACCGGCGACTGGGCCATGGCGCCAGGCTATACACTCGACGTGGTCTATGAGATCAAGGTTGCCGGGCCAGCCGGCGACTATGTGAGCTCGATGGTCGTCGACGCCGTGCAGGCCCACGAGCCGCTCGATCCGGCGACGGTCACCCTGAGGATCGAACAAGCTATTGCCGGGCTGGAAGCAACCAACGACAGCCCGACGCTCCAGGGCGAGGCGACCACCCTGTCGGCGTCGGTCACAGCCGGCACGGACGTGGTCTACAGTTGGGACTTTGGCGATGGCACCACGGGGACGGGCCAGCAGGTGACGCACGTCTACCCGGCCGTCGACGTCTATACCGCCACAGTGACCGCCGAAAACGGGGTCAGCACGGCCACAGACACGACGGTCGTCACGATCAATCCGCCCACACTTATCGACGAGGATTTTGAGGACGGCTGGGAAGACTGGACAGAATTCCTCAACTACCACCGGCTCGCACCGGGACAGTGGTACTGGGACCCCGACGACGGCTACAACAGCAGTGGCGGCATGACCCAGAATGCCTACGCCGTCGCCAACAAAGAGGCCGAGGACGCGCTGTTGATGTGGCTGCAGCCCGGCGCGGAGGATTGGACCGACTATCGCATGGAAGCCAAGATCATCCTGCGCACCGTCCACTACCCACAGGGCTTCTGGGTGCGCGGCCAGTACAAAGATGTGGGCAGCAGTGATACCGCCGGCTGGGTGACCGGCTACTATATCATGCTCGGCGGCAGCGCCACCGGCACCACCCACTATGTCAGCCTGAAACAGCTTCAGACGACGGAGGACTGCTGGGACCAGGCGTGCAACAATCCGGAGAACCTGTACGACTTTAACAACCCGCACGAGCTGACGATCACCAAGAAGGACGGTGTCCTTGCGCGCCATCAGTGGCACACAGTGGCCATCGAGGTACGCGACGCCAACATCAAGGTGTGGCTCAACGACGTGTTGTACATCGATTACACCGATAACAAGTATCCATTCCTGACTGGCACGGTTGGGCTCAAGACGATGAAGGCGGACACTGTGACGTTCGACGACATCGTGGTGACGCCGCTTGACTGAGCGTGCGTTCTGACCCAATCGTGGTTGTGGAGGAGCCCAGATAGCCCGGGGGCAAGCACAGTCCAGAATAAACAGATCGTAAAGGGGGTTGGGTGTTCCCAGCCCCCTTTTCAGAAACGCAGCCAGCAGGCAGCCCAGGCTCATGAGCGGCCCTGCCTGGCGAGAAGGTGAAGAGGAAGGGCGCGCAACCGTACGATGAACGACAGAGGGGCGCACCGTCCGCGCTCGCGAGCTGGCCTGGCCTGGCAACTGCTCGTCCTGGCCGTTGCGCTGCTGGCATTTGGCCTGCGGTTCTATTATGCCACCCACGCCGAGGCGTTTGTGGACGAGCCGACGACGCTGCTCGTGGCTGGGGCCATTGCCCGCAGCGGCCTGCCGGTGCTGCCCTCGGGCCTTTTCTACGGGAACGATCTGCCCTTCTCCTACCTGGCTGGCGCGATCGTCGCGCTCACCGGAGCGGACGCCGCGAGCAGCCTGCTCGCGGTGCGGCTGTTGACGATAGCCGCTGCCGTGGCCACCGTCCTCGGTGTGGCCATTGCCGGCCGGCGCTTCTTTGGGCCGTGGGTCGGGCTCTGGGCGGCCCTGCTGGTGACGCTCGACCCGGAGGCGATCGTGTGGGGCGGGCGCGCCCGGGCGTATGGCGTGCTTGGCCTCTTTTCCCTCTGCGGCCTGGCCCTCTTTTATGCAGGCGTGCAATCCAGAGGATTGCAGCACACCCATGGACATGGAACGCAATCCTCTGGATTGCGTCGTGCCGGGCTCGCGCTGCTGGTCGTGGCCCTCTTTGT
This sequence comes from Anaerolineae bacterium, assembly GCA_016929795.1. The sequence continues at coordinate 3,569 of JAFGIA010000043.1, read as the reverse complement.
GCACCCCGAGGCAGCGCTCCTCCTGCCGGCGGTGGTCGCCGCCACTATGCTGCTGTGGGGCGTGCGCTGGTGGCTGGTGGGCACGCGCTGGATCGAGATGCTCCTCGCGCTGGCGGCCGCTGCCGGCCGCTATGCGCTCCAGCTCGCGCTGGCGCGCGGTGTCATCGGCAGCTTCCCAACAGTCGCCGGCAGCCGCCCGCCGGTCGAGCTCGCGGCCAGCCCTCTCGCCGCCATGTCAGAAATCGCTCCCTTTTTCGTCACCGCCACCCGGCTGCCCTGGACGATCCTCGCCGTGGCGGGCACCGTGGCTGCGGCGTGGGCATGGCGCAAGGGGCGAAGGGACGCCTACGCACATGCGACACTCTTTTTTGCCGCCTGTCTCTGGATCGTGCCGCTGGGGATGATTCTCTTCTTTGGCCAGACCTATCAGAGCCCACGCTACCTGGCCTTCCTCATCCCTGTGCTGGCACTGTGCGCCGCCGCCGGCCTGTCGTGGGTCGCGGCCATCTGGCATCAGCCCAACGCCCCGGCGCGCCAGTCGAGGCTCCCCGCCGCCATCCTCAGCCTGATCCTGCTGGTTGCCTACCTGCCGGGCGCCGCCCTCGCGGCCGGCACGCGGGAAAAGGGCTTTGTCGCGGCAATGGCGTACGTGTCGGAAGCGCGGCAGCCGGGGGATCGGGTGGCGACGGTGGCGCCGGCGACGTGCCACTTCTACCTGAGGCAGTGCGACTATTTCACGCTGGGCATCGACTATGAGGAGTTTGTGTACCGAGATGAGCGTGGGCAGATGGTCGACCGCTGGCTCGGCTCCCCACTGATCCGCGACGCGGAAGAGCTGGCCGCGGTGCTCGACGACGGTGGGCGGCTGTGGCTGGTCATCGACGAGACGCGCCTGCGCACGCGATTCGATCCCGCGTTCGCGCAAGCGGTGTGGCAGCGAATGGAGGCCGTGCTGCGCACGGACGGCGTCCTCGTCTTTCGCTCGATCCCCGAGGCGGCACCAGGAGTTGGTGGGGAGGTGGGCGCGATCCTGGACGGTCACATCGCCCTCGACGCCTACGATCTGCCCGGCCACGGTGGCGCACCAGCGGGGATGATATCGTCGTGGGGTGACGTCGTCGTCCGGCCCGGTGACACGCTGCCGCTGGTGCTCTACTGGCAAGCAGTGGCACCCGTGCCCTACGAGTCCATCGTGTTTGTCCACCTGCTCGGCCCCGACGGGGAGCGCATCGCCCAAGACGATGGACCACCTCTCGGCGGCGTGCAGCCGATGACGCATTGGGTGCCGGGCGAGGTGCTGCCCGATCGGCGCACCCTCAACCTGCCGTCAGACCTGCCCCCGGGCCACTACCAGCTCGTCGCCGGCTTGTACGACAGGGAGAGCGGCCGCCGCCCCGTGACCGGGGGAGGAGCGGGGCGCGTGCACGACGATGCCGTCATCCTCGACTATGTCCGCGTAATCGACGGCGAGACTGGGGTGCCGCCGGTGACCGTCGATGCCCTATTTAAGGGTGAGGGTGACAAGATAGCGCTGCTCGGCTACGATCTAGCGCCCGGCACTGTAACGGCGGGGAGCGAGTTGGTGCTGACGCTCTACTGGCAGACGGTTGACCCGGTGTCGGCACCGTACACTACCTTCGTGCACATCCTCAACGCAGATGGCCAGATCCGGAGCCAGGACGACGGGCCACCGCTGAATGGGTTCTATCCGACATCGTTCTGGGACCCGGGCGAGGTCGTAGTGGACAGGCGCGTCGTAACCGTCGATCCGGACACGCCGCCGGGCACGTACCAGGTAGCAGTGGGGCTCTACGTCCCGGACCCGCCACGCCGCCTGCAAACGGCCGGGGGAGACAGGCTGGTGCTCACACAGATAGAGGTGACGGAATGACAGCACCCGGTGCAAGATCGCGGGACGACCAGGTATGGCCGCTCATGCTGCTGGCCGGGATCACGGCGCTGGCGTTCTGGTTCCGGTGGCGCTATGCGCGCGACGTCCCCCTGTTCGTGGACGAGTACCTTCACCTGCGGGCAGCGGAGCGCATCCTGGCGCGCGGCATCCCGCTGCTGCCCTCGGGCAATTTCTACAGCCACGGCCTGCTGGTGTCGTACCTGGAGGCGGCAGTGGTGGCGCTGGGCGGCCGGGCGGCGTGGCTGCTGCGCCTGCCCGTGGTGTTGATCAGTACGGCGGCGGTGCCGCTGGCGTACTGGTTCGGGCGGCGCGCCTTCCGGTCGGCCGGCGCAGGGCTGGTGGCGGCGGCGCTACTGGCGGTGGCGCCCGAGGCAGTGCTGTGGGGCGGGCGGATACGGATGTATGGCCCGCTCCAATTTTTTGCCCTGGCGGCGACGGTGCTCTTTTACCTCTGGGTAGTGGAGAAGAAAGAGACGACGGCTAAAGCCATCCCCCCTCGCCTGCTCTTTGTGTTTGCCTTCTGGGCGGCGCTCTTTTCACACGCCGAAGCCATGCTGCTGCTGCCGGTGTGGGGGCTGTGGGCGCTGGTGCAGCGTGGCCCGCGCTGGGTGCTGCGCCCGGCCAACCTGGCTGCCTTTGCCGCCGCCGGGGCCGCCCCGCTGATCGAGATCCTCCTGCGCCGCCTGGGGCCGCCGGTGCAGGCGCGCGTGGCACCCGGGGTGCTGGCGCCCCAGGTGCGTGCATACCTGGGCGCGGGGATCGACTGGGCCGGCGTGCAAAAGGTAGTCGAGCCGCTGCTGCTCACGCCGCCGCGACTGCCGGTGGTGGTGCTGGCACTCGGGGCGGTGGCCTATCTCGCCGCCGCCGCGTGGACGCGGCGCAAGCCAGGCAGCGCACCATCGATCCAGGGGCAGCGCGCCCTCGCCTACCTGCTCGCCATCCTGATCCCCGTGCTCGGGCTGCTCCTCTTTGCCGTCGATCCCGAGTGGAAAAGCGCCCGCTACGGGCTGATGCTCCTGCCGCACCTCTTCCTGGCTGCCGGAGCCGTCGCCGCCCTGATCGGGCACACGATCAAGCGACCGCTGGGCCGCGCGTGGCCGGCCCTGGCCTCCGGTGCTGCCGGCAGGATGCTCGCCGCGGCCGCGACCACCGCCCTGGTGCTGCTGGCCGTCGCCGCCTCCTGGGCCGGCGCGGTCGCGGCGACGCGCGAGACGGTGCCCGACTATGACGCCGCCTTTGCCTACGTCGCGGCGCACGAGGAGCCAGGCGACGTGGTGATCACCTTCCTCTGCCCGGCCGCCTTCTGGAACCTGGGGCGATGCGACTACCTGGCCATCCCCGAGGATTTCGCCGGGTTCGCCATGCAGGAAGGGGAGCGCTGGGTGAGCGGCTGGGATGGCGTGCCGCTGCTCGACGGCGGCGAGGCGCTGCGCCAGGCGCTGCGCCAGGCGCCGGGCGCGTGGCTCGTCGTCGACGAAGGTCGCTTTGCCCGGCGCTATCCGCCCGATTTCTTGCAGGTGGTAGCCGAAGAGATGGAGCTCGTCTCGATGCATGACGAGGTGTTGGTGTTTTCTAATGTTCCTCTAATCATGCCTTAATCGTGCCTTAATGTAGCCATTCTATACTGGCGTTGCAGGGCGAAAAAACACTTAATCAG
>JAFGIA010000305.1 GCA_016929795.1 Anaerolineae bacterium | reverse complement strand
GTGCTCGCACCCCCCCCACCCCCCGCTTATCGAGCAGATACCAGGGTCCGTATCGTCTCAATAAGGGGGGGGAGTTGAGGTGTGTGCGGTGCTCGCACCCCCCCCACCCCCGCTTATCGAGCAGATACCAGGGTCCGTATCGTCTCAAAAAGCCGGGGTGGGATGTAGGGCGGATTGCCAATCCGCCCTACATCCCCCAGACTATTGAGATGATACCCAGGGCACCATGATATCACGGGAGGAATCGAAAGTCAATAGGACTTGTGGCTGTTTGTGTCCTGGCGCTGAATGTGGTATAATCGTTCCAAGAACCAGGATGCCGGGCAGGCAGAGCCTGCTTTGGCTCACTGAGAGGAGTAGATCATGATCAAGGTCACCATTGATAGTGTGCGGGCCAGCTTGCTGTCGCAACATCGGGTGGTGGTCCTCAAAGAGGAGGGCGTGGAGCGTTACCTGGCCATCTGGATCGGCCCCTACGAGGCTGACGCCATTACGATCAAGCTCCAGGGTGTCGAAATCGCCAGGCCGCTCACCCACGACCTCCTGAAACAGAGTATCCAGCAGCTCGGAGCAAAGGTATCTCACGTCTTGGTCAACGATCTGCAGGATGATACGTTTTATGCGCGCGTGGTGATGGATCGCGATGGCGAGCGGATCGAGCTCGATTCGCGACCCAGCGATGCGATCGCCCTGGCCGTGCGTGTGCAGGCCCCCATTTTTGTAAGCGAGTCGGTGATGGAACGGGCAGGCGTGATGCCGGATGAAGAGATCGATATGGACGCCATAACGCCCGAGGAAGAGGAGCAGTTGGCGCCCTATCGTGACTTTATCGAGGGGCTGGACCTGGAAGATCTGGGTGACTAGCGGCAGCCGCCACGAGAGAATTGCTGCCTGATGGACCCAGCCTGCGGACCATGGCGCGCCCCACGGGTCGCTGTCTGTGGCTGAAGGCAGTGGCGGCAGGGCTCCTGCAAGTGGTATCCGCCTTGCAGGAGCCTGTTTTGTGAAAGAGGCAACTGGCACGGCGGGCGGCCAGTGAGAAGGTAAAGATCTCCCCCGCATGCAGGCGGAACCGTGGCTAGAAAAGGTGCAAGGCGTGACCGAGAGTAAACGGATCGAGCGGCTTCCTCCGCAGAACGTCGAGGCCGAGGAAGCCCTGTTGGGCAGTCTGCTGATCGACCCGGACGCCATCATCCGGGTGGCCGTCGTTCTCAAGCCGGAGGACTTTTACCGGGAAAAGAATGGCTGGATCTATGAAACCGCCCTCGCGCTGCACGAGCGACGCGAGCCGATCGACTTTTTGACGATCTGCGATGAGCTGGACAGGCGCGAGCAGTTGGACGAGGTGGGCGGCCCCGCGTTCATTACTGCGCTCATCAATGCCGTCCCGTCGTCGATCCACGCCGAGTATTATGCGCGCATCGTGGAGCGGGCTGCCACACGCCGGCGCCTGATCGACGCCGCGGGCCAGATCGCTGCGCTCGGCTACGAAGAGGCCGAGGACGTGGACGAGGTGGTGGATCGTGCCGAGCAGGTGTTGTTTGGCGTATCGGAGCGGCGCATCGCCCGCGAGCTGGTGCCGATCAAGCATGTGCTGAGCGAGTATTATGACCGTATCGAGCAGCTCACCCGCCAGCAGGGGGATATCTTTGGCATCCCCACGGGTTTTGCCGACCTTGACAAGCTGCTGGGGGGGTTGCAGCGCTCCGATATGATCATCCTGGCGGCCCGGCCCAGCGTGGGCAAGTCGAGCCTGGCGCTGAGTATTGCGCGCAATGCGGCCAAACGTTTCAAACGGCGGGTGGCATTTTTCACCCTGGAGATGTCGGGGGAACAGATCGTGCAGCGCCTCATCTCGGCCGAGACAGGGATCGACGCGCAGCGGCTGCGGCGCGGCAAGATCGAGGAGCACGAGTGGGAGCGTTTTATGCGCGCCACGAACGACCTGGCCGAGACTTTTTTCTATATCGACGATACCCCGGGCATCTCGGCGCTGGAGCTGCGCAGCAAGGCGCGCCGGCTGCACGCCGAGGTGGGGATCGACCTGATCGTGGTCGACTATTTGCAGCTCATGCGCGGCGACTACCGGTCGGAGAACCGCGTGCAAGAGATCTCGGGCATTTCGCGGTCGCTCAAGGCGCTGGCCCGGGAGCTGAATGTGCCGGTACTGGCGCTGTCGCAGCTCTCGCGCGGGGTCGAGTCGCGCACGGACAAGCGGCCGATCCTGTCGGACTTGCGTGAGTCCGGAGCTTTGGAACAGGACGCGGACGTGGTCATCTTTATCTACCGGGACGAGCTGTACAACGAGAATACGGAGCGGCAACACATTGCGGATGTGATCGTGGCCAAGCACCGCAACGGCCCGACAGATACGATCCAGCTCTACTTTAAGAGGGAGCTGGCACAGTTCCTGGATGCCGAGGTGCGGCGGCAAGAGGTGAGTATATACTGACGCCGGGCAAGGTGATTGCTCTGTGCAAGGTGGGGATTGCCCTTGGCTATGCTCTGGGCAGGCTGTTGCTCGCTGGCGCTCACTCGCAATGACAGGTTCTTGGGGGGTGAGGGGCGCGGGCGCCAGGGATCAGCTCGCGATGACACTTTTGATGAGGCCGGGGCGGAGAAGCGTATGACTAGTGCACCGTCGAGCGCGCGGCCAGCGTCCAGGTTCGCGGCGCTGGTGACCAGGCTGATTCCCGCGGCCACCGGGCTGGCGGCGCTGGTCGTGTACCTCCAGACGCTGCTGCCGGGGGTGGGCTGGGGCGATATTGCGCGTTTTCAGTACGTCGCGCAGGTGTGGGGGATTCCCCACCGCTTTGGCTATCCACTTTACATCGCCCTGACGCGCGCCTTTGGCGCGCTGCCGATCGGCCCGTCGGTGGCCTACCGCATTAACCTGATGTCGGCGCTGTGCGCCGCCGGGGCGGCCGTGACGGTGTACCTGATCGTCGTGCGCCTGGTGCGCGACCGGGTGGCGGGGGTCTCGGCGGCGCTCTCGTTTGCCTTTTCGCGGGCGCTGTGGGGGCAGGCGGTGGTGGCCGAGGTGTACGCGCTCAATGACTTGTTGATCGGCGTTGTGCTGCTCATCCTGATCGCCTGGCACCAGGTGCGCGACCGGCGGCTCCTCTACCTCGGGCTGGCGGTCTATGCGCTCAGCTTTGGCAATCATATGACTGTGGTGACGCTTCTGCCGGCGGTGCTCTTTTTCCTGCTGGTCACCGAGCCGCGCCTCTTTACCGAGCCGAGGGCGGTGGCGGCGATGGCCGGGCTGGCCCTGCTCGGCGCCTCCCAATATCTGTACGTTATTCTGCGCGCGCAGCAGCAACCGCTGCTCAACGAGCTCGGTCCTTTTTCGTGGCGCGGCTGGGTGCACTGGATGACGCGCAGCCGCTTTGAGGGCCAGTTCTTTGGCTTTGGCCTGTCGGACCAGGTCGACCGCCTGCGCATCTATCTCGAGCTGCTGGAAAAGCAGTTCTTTCGCTGGGGTTATATCGTGGGCTGGATCGGCGCGTGGGAGCGGTTGAAGGCGGGTCTGGCGAGCTCGCTTTTTCTGGCGCTGGCGGCCGCCGGGATCTATTTCTTTGGTATGAACTATGGCGGCGTTACCTTTCGCATCTATCTGATCCCGTCGTACCTGATCTTTGCCGTGTTCCTCGGCTGTGGGCTGGGCGCGGTGCGCGGCTGGCTGGCGGGCCAGCTCGCCGGCAAGCCACGTTGGATGGCGCTGCCGCTCACGCTTGGCCTGGCGGCTGTCATCCTGGCCATGCCGCTCTATCCACTGTGGCAGAATTGGGCCGAGGTGGACGAGAGCGACAATGTGTACTATGAGGAGATGGCCCGCCAGTTCGTCGAGGCGGCCGGCCCCGAGTTTGTCCTGATCGACTCGGAGCTTTACTATGACGACCTGGAGGCGATCCTGTATGTGGCATGGGTCGAAAAGGAGTGGTACCATGCCCGCTGGGTGGCGCCGGGCGACGTCGATCGCTGGGTGAGCACGCGCCCGGTGTACGCCTGGGACGACGGCCTGCCCTACCACGAGCGGCTGGTCGAGGAGCCGGTGCCGGCGCTGCCGGGCATGGTGCGCGTGACGGGCGTGCAGGCGCCGTGAGCGACCTCCGTATCCGGGTCGCGCTGGCCGCTGAACCGGATCATCCTTACGGTGAAAAGGTACCGCGCTGGTTCTCGGCTGCCGACCTGGCGGGCCTGGTCTACCATCCGGTGGGTGTGGTGGAGCGGGCGCTGGGCAAGAGCGCGCCCCTGTGACAGAAGGCGGGATTTGACGAGGGAGTCAAAAAGGTTTATAATCCTTGCCGCCGTGGATGGGTTGACAGTGGAGAGCTGGTGCGAGGCGTGAAAGGATTTGCGGGATTTCCGGCGGGGAAACATCCCTATACGCCGCTGCCTAACCTCTTTTTTAGCGAGGTGCTGCCGGGGGTCGATCACCTGGGTGAGCTAAAGGTCACCCTGCACGTCTTTTGGCTGGTGGCGCAAAAGCGCGAGGAGCAGCCGTACGTGACGCGCGACGAGCTGGCGGCCGACAGCCGGCTGGTGGCGGGGCTGCCGGCGCCGGGCATGCGGCCCGACGAGGCGCTGGACGAGGCGCTGGACAGGGCGGTGGCGCGAGGGACGCTGCGGCGGGTGGTGCGCGGTGAGGGCGTGCGCCAGGAGGCGCTCTACTTTTTGAACAGCGAGCGGGGCCGGCAGGCAATGGAGGACCTGATCGCCGGGCGGTGGGCACCGAAGGGGCGCGAGGAGCCGGTGCGCCTCGAAGCCCAACGCCCGAATATTTTTGTGCTGTATGAGAACAACATCGGCCCCCTCACTCAGCTCCTGAGCGAGCAGTTGATCGAGGCGGAGGAAAGCTACCCCGCCGAGTGGATCGAGGACGCGTTCCGCGAGGCGGTGGAGCTGAACAAGCGGAGCTGGCGCTACATCCAGCGCATCCTGGAGCGCTGGGCGGCGGAAGGAAGAGGGGATGAAGCGTCTCGACGAGCTCGTGAGGGAGACCGGCGGCGGTACATCGAGGGCAAGTATGCCGACTATATCGAGCACTGAAGGGGAGCCAGCGCCGCCGTGCCCGATCTGCGGCGGCATGGGCTACGTGCGGGAGGACGTGCCGGTCGGCCACCCGAATTTCGGCCGGCTCTTTCCGTGCCGCTGCAAGGCGGCGGAGCTGGAGCAACGGCGGCTCGACCAGGTGCGCGCGGTGAGCAACCTGCACCACCTGACGCACATGACCTTTGAAAGCTTTGTGCCGGGCGGCTATGGGCTGCCGCCAGACAAGGCGGAGAATCTGCGCGGCGCCTACGAAGAGGCACACCGCTATGCAAAAGCCCCGGCGCGGTGGCTGATCCTGTTGGGTGGCTATGGGTGCGGCAAGACGCACCTGGCGGCGGCGATCGCCAACCGGGCGATGGAGCGGGGCCAGCCGGTGCTGTTCGTGACTGTGCCCGATCTGCTCGATTACCTGCGCGCAACCTACAGCCCGGACAGCCCGGTGCGCTATGACGAGCGGTTCGACCAGGTACGAAACGCGCCGCTGCTGGTGCTCGACGACCTGGGCACGCAGAATGCCACGCCGTGGGCGATGGAAAAGCTGTTCCAGATCCTCAACTACCGGTACAATGCCAAGCTGCCGACGGTGGTCACCTCGAATTATCAGCCCGAAGAGATCGACCTGCGCATCCGATCGCGCCTGTTCGACCCGGACGTGGCGACGATCGTCACGCTCCTGGCCCCCGACTTTCGGCGCAGCGGCATGTCGCAAGATCTGTCGGACATGTCGAGCCTGGTCCTGCACCACGATATGACCTTCGAGGTGTTCGACCTGAGGGCGGATGAGCTGCCGCCCGAGGAGCGGGCGAACCTGGAGCGGGCGTACACGATCTGCCAGGAGTTTGCCGCCGATCCCGAGGGGTGGCTGGTGCTGACGGGCGAATATGGGTGCGGGAAAACACATCTGGCTGCTTCCATCGCCAACAAGCGCGCGGCGGCAGGAAATCCAGTGCTGTTTGTCGTCGTGCCCGATCTACTTGACCATCTGAAAGCCACCTTCGGGCCGACCAGCCAGGTGCGATTTGATCAACGGTTCGAAGAGGTGCGCACCGCGCCGCTCCTGATCCTCGACGATTTCGGAACTCAGACGACCAGCTCCTGGGCGGAAGAAAAGCTGTACCAGATCTTTAATTACCGCTACAGTGCCCGCCTGCCCACTGTGGTGACCATGGCGATGACCATCGACGAGGTGCATCCGCGCATCGCGACGCGCATGCTCGATGTGCAACGCTCCACGGTGTTTGGCATTCATGCACCCAGCTACCGTGGATCCCCCAGGCGCCGCCAGGATCAGCGGAAATGGGGACAGGGCCGGGGCGCGAGGTAGCAGCCTGTGATCCAGTCCACGCGGCGCCGCGAGTGGCTGCCGGAAATCATCTTTGTCGTGGCGCTGATGCTGCTGCCGCTGCTTTTCTGGTGGCGGCTGTGGGCGCCCAGCCCGGCCGATCGAGCGGTCATTCCTGAGGGTGATTTTACGGCGCAGTACTACCCGCTGCAGCTCTTTGCCGCGCGCGAGCTGGCCGCGGGGCGGCTGCCGGCCTGGGACCCGTACCTCAACGCCGGGCAGCCGGGCCTGGCGGACGTGCAGACGGGGTTTTTCTACCCACCTAACCTGATCGTGAACCTGGTGCTGGCCCTGCTGGGGCGGCCGTTCACGGTGGGCCTGCTCACGGTGCAGGTGGTGTTCCACTTTTCTCTGGCCAGCCTGTTCACCTACCTTTTTGTGCGGCAGCGGGCGCTGCTGGCGGGGGCGCGGCGGCCTGCGGCCCGTTTGGCAGGTGCCGTCGCGGCGATTGCCTTTGCTTACGCCGGCTACCTGACGTCCTTTCCCGTGCAGCAGGTGACCATCCTCGAGACGGCAGTGTGGCTGCCGCTCGCTCTCTTTTTCCTCGACCGCGCTGCACACCACACGTACCCCTTGGCCGGCGCCGCCCTGGCAGGCCTGGCACTCGGGGCTGCGCTGCTCGCCGGGCACCCGCAGACGGGTATGTACGTGGCCTACACTGCCGTCGCCTACGGGCTCTTTTTGACCCTGGTATCGGGCAGCGCGCGCCCGGAGCGGATGTCTGCGCCATGGTGGTATGGCCTTCGCCTGGTGATCCTGGTGCTGATGCCCCTGGCGGTCGGGGCCGGGGTGGCGGCCGTCCAGCTCGGGCCGACGCTCCAGTTTATCGGCGCGTCGACGCGGGCCGGGCTGAGCTATGACGCCGTGTCGTGGGGGTTTCCCCTGGCCGAGGTCACCCACCTGCTCTACCCTGGCTTTTTCGGCGGCTCGCCGCAGTACGTCGGGCTGCTGCCGCCGGTGCTCGCCGCCGCCGCCTGCCTGGTGCCGCGCCTTGGGCGCCACGCACTCTTCTGGTTCGTCGTGGCAGCCGGCGCCTTTCTCCTCTCCTTTGGGCGGCACACCTTTGTCTACAACATTGCCTACTTGCTGCTGCCAGGGTTCAGCGTCGTGCGCAACCAGGAGCGGATCATCTACCTGTTCAGCCTGGCGATGGCTGTGCTGGCGGGCATGGGGGCGTTGGCGCTCGTGCAACCGCTGCCCCGGCAGGTGCGTATAGGCTTTGCCCGCCTGGCGCGGATCGTGGCCTGGGTGTGGGTTGGGTTCGTGGCGCTGACTGCTCTCTGGTATGCCGGCACTCTGCAGGGCCAACAGCAGGGCGTGGAGGTGAACCTGTTCGAGGGGGTGCTGCGCCACCACGTGCTGCTGGTCATCGTCCTGGGCGGGAGCGCGCTGCTGCTCTACTTGCGGGTGAAGAGGCCGGCAGCGCGAGGATGGATCGCCGGCCTGGCGCTGGGCCTGATCGCTTTTAACCTGTACACGGTGAACTGGCAGTACAACCTGGCGGCGCCGGCGGCAGGCGGTGCCTACCCGGTGACGGGCGTGGTCGAGTTCTTGCAGGCGCAGGCGCACAGCAGCCCGGGGGCGTGGCGCATCTCGAGCGCCGGGCTGCTGCCCGGAGGGTCGAGCGCCGGCATTGTCTACCGGCTGGAGGATATCACGGGGAACACGCCGCTGCAGTGGGAGCGTTTTGCGCGGTTCGAGGAGCAGGTGGGGAGCTGGCGGCGATGGCAGTTGCTCAATGTGCGTTACGTGCTCGACACCCGCGACCTGGATGGGCCGGGCCTGGAGCGGGTATTCGAGGAGGGGGACGTCAAGGTGTATCGCGTGGGCGATCCCCTGCCGCGCGCGTGGATCGTCCACAACCTGGTGGAGGCAGCCGGCGACGAGGCACTGGCGATCCTGGATAGGGAGGATTTCGACCCGAAAAGGGACGCGGTGGTGGTGCCAGGGGCTGATATCCACATCGCACCGGTGGCGAGTGATGCCGACAGTGTGCGGGTGGTCGAGCGTGAGCCGGGTCGCCTGGTCCTCGACGTAGCCGCTGGCAGCGATGGGCTGCTAGTTGTCAGCCAACCCGACTACCCTGGCTGGCAGGCGCGGGTGGATGGGCGCGTGCAGCCGATACACCGGGCCGACGGCCTGTTGCAGGGGGTCGCGCTCCCTGCCGGCAGTCACCGGGTCGAGATCGCTTACCACCTGTCGCTGGTGCCGGCCATCGCCAGCCTGGTCGTGTTGCTCGGCGCCCTGGCCCTCGTCGCCCCCAGCCTGCGCCGGGCGCGGCCTGTGCCGCGGGCAAATTTGTGACATTCTGTGTGGCACAGGTGGATGCGTTTGCCAACTAGGCGCTTTGTCGGTATAATGCATCCCGTGCGCGACGCTCGTAACAAGGAATAGGCATGAATAACGGCAAGGCCGGCATGCTCACGGTCTTACAAAACCGCGATTTTCTGGCTCTGTGGGTGAGTCAGCTCATCTCCAAGATCGGCGACAATTTCGCAGTCGTCGCTGCCCTGGTACTCATCAACAATGTCGCGCGCGCGTCGGGGTTTGCCCTGATTGCTATCGGTGTGGCCGTCACCCTGCCGCAGCTCTTTGCCCTCGCCAGTGGGGTGTTGATCGACCGCTTTAGCCGCAAGGTGGTCATGATCGTGACCGACTTGGTACGCGCTGGCGTGATCCTGCTGGCGCTGCTGGTGCAAGAGCCGGGAGACCTCTGGATCTTGTACCTGGTCGCCTTTGGCGTCATGGCGCTCGGGGCAGTGTACATCCCGGCGCGCAACGCGTCGGTGCCGAACATGGTTCCCGAAGATCATCTTTTGACCGCCAATGCCCTCATCCAGGCGACAGAGCTGGTGTCGCTTATCCTGGGCTCGTCGCTGGCCACCCTCGTCATCAGCCTCACCTCCACAGACACCGCCTTTGCGGTGGACGCAGCTACTTTTGTGCTGTCGGGGTTGGTGCTCCTCGCGGCGCGCATCCCGCAGGGCAAGCTGCCGGCCAGTATGGCGGCGCCGCGCGGCGAGTTCCGGCGCTTCTGGGCAGCGTTCACCGAGGGGGTGCGCTACATTGGCAGTAACAAGTACCTGCTGCAGTTGATGGCGATTACCACCATGGCCACGCTCGGCCTGAGTGCCACGGTGCTGCTGGCCGCATTCTACTTTAACCGGCTCTTTGGCCTCGAAACTGCGCTGCTCGGCCTGCTGCAGGCCATGGAAGGGATCGGCATGGCACTGGGCGCACTGCTGATCAGCGCGTATGCATCGTGGGCTCGCTCGCGCCAGATCGTGAGTGTGACCATGATCATTCTGGGCGGGGGCATCCTGGTCTTTGCCGCGACGCCGGCCTACTGGCTAGTGCTCGCCGGCGCGCTGATCGTCGGCCTGTGCGTTGTGTCGGCGCGGACCACGCTGGCGGCCATGACGCAGGCGCTGGTGCCCGACGCGCAACGGGGGCGCGTGGAGAGCGCGATGGTGACCGTCATTGGCATCGGGACGATGGGCGCGCTGATCATGGCTGGCATCCTTGGCGATGTGATGGGGCCCGAGAGTGTCTTTATTGTCACCGGCGTGGTTGTACTGATCGCCGGCCTGGCTTCGATCTTTGCCCTGCGCGAAGCTGAGCAGCGGCTCCTGAATGGCGTCGACGCCGATTTCCCCCCGCCTTTTGAATGACAGCGAGGTCACTATGCTGAGAACCAAGATTGTGTGTACCCTCGGTCCAGTGTCTGGCGACCTGGAGACGATCCGCGCTTTTGCACAGGCGGGGATGGCCGTCGCCCGCATCAACTTTTCACACGGCACGTACGAGGATCATGCGCGCCGCATCGCGCTGGTGCGCGAGGTGGCACGCGAGAATCGCTGCCCGATCGCGGTGCTTGCCGACCTGCAGGGTCCCAAGCTGCGCGTCGGCCTGCTGCCAGGGCACCAGGTGGCCCTGGCTGAGGGGGAAATGGTGCGCCTGCGCAACGAGGAGTCGACGGAGGAGCCGGGCGTGATCCCCGTGCCACATCCTGAGGTGTTGCGCGACGTGCGAGTGGGCGACCGGATCCTGATGGACGACGGACTGCTGGAGCTGCTGGTCACCGAGGGGGCCCAAGAGCAGGTATTGGCGCGCGTGGTCACCGGCGGGCTGCTCAGCTCGCGTAAGGGGGTCAGCCTGCCGCACACGGGCCTGGCGATGCCGTCGATCACTGACAAGGACCGTGCCGATGCCGCGTTCGCCGTCGAGCAAGATGTGGACTATTTTGCGCTGTCCTTCGTGCGCTGCGCCGAGGACGTGGAGCTCCTGCGCCGCTACCTGCAGGAGGAGCTGGGCGCTCGCACCCCGATCATTGCCAAGATCGAAAAACCGGAGGCGGTCGATTGCATCGAGTCGATCATTGCCGTGTCGGATGGGATCATGGTCGCGCGCGGCGACCTGGGGATCGAGGCACCGGCGGAAGAGGTGCCGATCATCCAGAAGCGGATCATCAAGCTGGCCAACCAGGCCAGCCTGCCGGTCATTACGGCCACGCAGATGCTCGACTCGATGATCCGAAACCCGCGGCCGACGCGGGCGGAGGCATCGGATGTGGCCAATGCGATCCTCGACGGCTCGGATGCGATCATGCTGTCGGGCGAAACGGCGGTGGGCCGCTATGCCACCATGGCGGTGCGCACGATGGCGCGCATCGCCGAAGTGACAGAGCGGAGCCTGCCCTACCAGGAATGGCTGCGGCGTACCTTTGATTCGAGTGCGCGGGACGTGACTGAGGCGATCAGCCAGATCGCGGCCGAGATCGCCGCCGAGCTGGGGGCGCGGGCGATCATGGCCTCGACGATGAATGGCAGCACGGCGCAGCGTGTGGCCAGCCACCGGCCGAGCACGCCGATCCTGGCCCCGACGCCGCGCGAGGACACGTACCGGCAGCTCGCCCTGGTGTGGGGTGTGGTTCCGATCTGGGTGGATGCCTTTGCGGATACGGAAGCGATGATTGTCACTGTGGTCGACGCGGCGCGTGAGCGCGGCCTGGTGGACGACGGTGACCTGGTGATCATCACGGCCGGGGTGCCGCTGGGCGGCGCCGGGCTGACGAATACACTGAAGGCGCACCGTGTGGGCGAAGAGCGGGGGTGGCGATGATCCGCACCAAGACGCTATGGGTGCGCGAGCCCTTTCTGGAGCAGATCCTCGACGGGCGAAAGAGGGTCGAGGTGCGGGCCGGCTATGACAACATCCGGCGCCTGCAGGCGGGGGATCGCCTGCGCCTGAACGGTCGCCACCTGGCCGACGTGGTGCGTGTGGCCCACTATGCGGATTTCGACGCGCTGGTGACGGCCGAAGATGCGCGCGCCATCGCCCCAGAGCTGCCGCCTGGGGAGCTGCTGGACGCGCTGCGCAATCTCTACCCGCCCGAGAAAGAGGCGCTGGGCGCGGTGGCCCTGGAGGTGCGACCGCGTCGCTACGACGCCATCCTGTTCGATATGGGCTACACGCTCGTCTATTTCGATCCGCCGGTGCCGGTGATCGGCAGCGAGGCGCTGCGCACGCTGGGGGTGGAGCGCACGCCGGAAGAGGTGCAGGCGGCCGTCCAGGCCGTGTGGGACCCTTTCTGGGCGGAAGCGGATCGGATGACCTTTGCCGCGACCAAGGCCCAGGACGCGGAGGTGGAGGCACAGATGGCCCGCGCCGTCCTCGGGGCGCTGGACGTGGACGCGAGTGATGGGACTGTGGCCGCCTTCCGGAAAGCGCAGGAAGCGTGGTATTCGCGCCCGGGCGTCATCCGGCCCTACCACGAGGTCAAGGAGGTGCTGTCGGCGCTGGCCGAGGAGGGATACCGCCTCGGGATCGTGTCCAATTGGAGCTGGAATCTGCGCGACCGGGTGATGCAGGCCGGTCTCGACGACTATTTTGAGCTGGTATGGGCGTCGGCCTATGCCGGCTGCAACAAGCCCCACCCCCTGATTTTCCAGCAGGCGCTGGATCAGATGGAGCTGGATGCCTGGCGCACGGTGTACGTGGGCGACAGCTACCGGCATGACATCGCCGGCGCCCGCGCGGCAGGGATCGATGGCGTGCTCGTGGTGCGCGACGGGGAGGCGGACGGCTATGACTGCCCGGTGATCCAGGACCTGGGGGGGCTGTTTGAGCTGCTCGGGCCAGGCGCAGGGTAAGAGCCCACCTGCCGGGGGCCCGGTCGGAGACTGGCCCCAGCAAAAGGAACCGGGGTGCGGGGGGCACAATCCGGAGGATTGTGGTACAGGATCAGGGGGCGAGGAGGTGCCAGGTGTCGATGCCGTCGACGGGCTGGCACGCGATGCGGCCGTCGATCTCGAGCAGGTCGAGGTGGCCGATCACTTCCGACACGGCGAGGAAGGTGTCGAGGGGTGACCTGGCGGGAAAGAGGGCCAGGGTGATGTCCCAGGTGGTGCGCGCGCCGGCACGGAGGGCATCGAGGACGCGCGCGACACGCCGCTCGTGAAATTGCATCCGCTCGGCAACCAACCCCGCTACGTCATGGATCACGGGCCCGTGGCTGGGCAGTGCGCGCGACACACGCATGGCGGCCACGCGCTGCAGGGAATCGCGGTAGAGCGCCAGGCTCCTGAGGCGCTGCGGGTGACCTGGCGGCGGCGGCTCGACGACGGGGTTTGACGAAATGTCGGCGAGCAGGTGGTCGCTCGAGAGGAGGGTGGCGGACGCCGGCTCGTAGAGGCACACCAGGCCGGTGGAGTGCCCGGGTGTGTGCAGCACTTGCCAGCGCAGCCCGGCAAGGGGGATCTCGTCTCCCTCGTCTACCGTCACGTCGACGCCCACCGGCTGCGCAAAGTGATTGACTGCCCGCGTGGCCTCGTACACTGTGACCAATATTTCGACCGGCACCGCGGCCCGGCGCAGCAGGCCGGCGTAGAACTCGGTGAGCCGCTCGCGATTCTCTCGATAGTCGGCCAGCCCATCCACATTCCAGGTATGCGTCACGACCTCTGCCCCTGACTCGGCCTGGAGCTCGGCGGCGAGGCCAAAGTGGTCGGCGTGGGCATGGGTGACGAAAATGCGGTCAAGGTCCGAGACGGTGTGGCCGAGGGCGGCAAGGCCGGTGTCGAGGGCGGCGCGGGTGCGCGACGAGCGTGGGCCGGTGTCGACGAGGGTGAGCGGCCCGCCGGGCGCGTCGCCGAGATAGACGGTGACAGGGCCGACGGGGAAGGGGGTCGGCAGCTCGATGGCGTGCAAATACTCCAGCCGCGACGTTTCGTTCATGTTTCCTCTTGCGCGCCTACGGCTTTGGCTGGCCGAAGGATGCCTAGCGGTGTGCCTGGATGAAGCGCAGTGTCTCCTCGGCGATCCGCTCCTTGTCGTTATCGAGGGTGGCGACGTGGTAGGAGTTCTCCAGCCACACCAGCCGTTTCTCCTCGGCGCCAATATGCTCCAGGATGTAGGGCGCGTTGTCGGGCACCACAACGTGGTCGTCGCGCGACTGAAAGACCAGCGTGGGGCAGGTCACGCGGGGCAGCAGCTCGCGCGTGACGGCGATCAAGGCGTAGAGATGACGGATGGCGGGCACAGGCACGACGGGGTAGGCCAGCTCGACCTCGCCCGGTTTCTTGATGTCCGAGCCGACGCCAGGGACAAGGGGCGGCGCGCCGACCATGAAGGCCAGTCCTGCCATGTCGGGGCTGTTGAGAAAGACGGCGCCGTTGATGGGCAGGGCGCCGGCAAAGACGCCGGGATAGAGGGCGGCCAGGTAAAGAGTGAGGGTGCCGCCCATGGACAGGCCGGTGACAAAGATCTTGTCGCAGCGCCCCTGGAGGGTGTGCATCGCTTCTTCGACGGAGCGCACCCAATCCTCGGCGGTCGACAGCGCCATGTCCTCGGGGGTTGTGCCGTGCCCCTTGAGGCGCGGACCGATGACGGTGAATCCCCCCTCGCGCGCGAGGAACTCACCCAAAAAGCGCATGCTCTGGGTGGTGCCGGTGAACCCGTGGGAGACCAGGCAGCCCACCTCGTTGCCCTCGAAGAAAAAGGGCTCTGCCCCAGGCATGATTTCGATCTCGGACATGGTGTCCTCCTCTATTGGAGATTGCCGGGCATTACTCCGCCTGGCTGCCGGCTATCTTTTTGCCGTAGGTGCCGCTGGTGTCGGGCTTGGCCTTTTTCTCATCCTCCTCTTCACCGACGCCTGGAATGCTCAGCTCCCATCCGGCGCGGATCAGGCTCGGGTTCTCGATCTGATCCTTGTTGGCTTCCAGGATCTCCCGCCAACGGTTGCCGTCGCCATAGACTTCCTCGGCGATTTTGCTCAGGGTGTCGCCCTTCTTGACTAGGTACTTCATGGTGTTTGGCTCCTTTCTGCAGATGGTAAGTGGGTCGTCTTGGATTGTACCACACTTTCCAAAGGCTTGTCAACCGGTGTGGCGGGAGTAGCAAGGGCGGCCGGGATTCCGGGGCGTGGAAATTTGCATCCAAAAGGGCAATGTGGTATACTGGTCCCCGCTGAGATTGAGTTGATGTCTATGCGGGTGTGACGCAGTGGTAGCGTACCTGCTTCCCAAGCAGGTTGTCACGGGTTCGAATCCCGTCACCCGCTCAGAAAGATGCCTTTGCTGCTTCTGGAGCGGCAAAGGCATTTTGTGTGGGCTTTGATCCGTGGCCGCGATTGCTCAAGTTGTTATGGCCCCCTCGCACGTTTTCCAATAGGCGATCACTCACCTTCGCCAAGGTAGACGCACGCGCGGCCCGTGTAATCGTCGGAGGCGAAGGCCCCAATGACCAGGTCGGCATGACCCTTCCCGTTCACATCCCCTGCCGTCGCTACCGAGCGGCCGAAAGAGGTTACCGGGCCCTCGCCGGTGGCGGAGAAGATAGGAGTGATGCTCAGCCCGCCGGCGTTTCCAGGATAGACGTAGACCCGACCTGTGGAGCCGTTGTATCGGTAGGCCCCGACGATCACGTCGTCATAGCCGTCGCCATTCATATCCCCTGCCGTGCTCACCGAATAGCCAAAGTGGTGGTGCTCAGCCTCACCAGTGGCGGTAAAGATGGGGACAGCGCTCAGGCCACTGGCGCTCCCGGCGTAGACGTAAACCTGGCCCATGTTGTTGCTCTGGCCATGGGCCCCGACAATGAGGTCTTTATAGCCGTCTCCGTTCACATCCCCCGCCGTGCCGGCCGAGTAGCCAAAGAGGCTGTTGGCTTGCGCGCCAGTGGCCGTGAACGTGGGAGCTGCGTCGATGCCACCAGCGCTCCCCGCGTAGACATAGATCCAGCCTGCAAAGTCTCCATAGCCACGTGCTCCGACAAAGATGTCAGAGTAGCCATCTTCGTTCACATCCCCTGCCGCCCCCGCGCAGCGACCGGAGGAGTTGGACGGGCCTTCGCCGCTGGCGGTGAAGATGGGGGTAGCGTCGAGTCCGCTGGGGCCCCCTGAGTAGACATAGACCCGGCCTGCCCAGTTATCGTAGGCCTGGGCACCAATGATGACGTCGTCGTAGCCATCTCCATTCACGTCTCCTGCCGCCCCCACCGAGCGACCAAAGTAGATGTCCGGCCTCTCGCCGGTGCCGGTGAAGATAGGAGTAGCACCAGTATCATTAAGTTATTTGCAAGTTGGCAGTGCGAGCGCGAGGTGATTGTACGCGCTGCCGATTGCCCTGGTCTGAGCGATAGCC
>JAFGIA010000304.1 GCA_016929795.1 Anaerolineae bacterium | reverse complement strand
TAGTAGGGCAGGTTCAGGTACTGGAGCCGGTCGTTGACCGTGTGGTAATAGTCGTTGAAATCGCCACCCGAGTAGTACTCGATGCCCAGAATCGCGGTGTAGCCATAGTTCCAGAAGGAGGCGTGATCGCTGTACGTGATGCCGTCAGGGATAATGTGCGGGGTCAGGTCCAGATTGTAGGTGTCGACGACGTCGGCAAAGAGCTGCGCCAGGACGAGGGTCTCGGGCAAGTCCGAGTTGGCGTGGAGATCCATATCGGGGCCATCGACCTCGTCCCAGGCAATCATGTCCAGGTTGAGCACGCCGAGAATGTTCTCGCCATTCTGGTAAGCGCGTTCCGCATAGGCTTCACTGCCCAACAGCCACTGCTCCTCGCCGGTCCAGAGGGCAAAGCGGAGGGTGCAGCCCCACTGGTACTGGCTCATGATCTCGGCGGCGAGCAGGGTGGCGACCGAGCCGCTGGCGTTGTCGTCGGCGCCGGGGGCGAGGGGGCCTTCGGGCTTATCGTCCAGGTGACCGCAGATGATATAGATGTCGTCGGGGTTGATCTGCCCGGTGATCTCGCCGATGACGTTGGGATAGGTCGACCCACCCCACTGGTGGTACTCGACGTCGAGGCCCAGCGCCGACAGGCGCTCGCCGACGTACTGGGTCGCCCTCTCGATCGACTCGCCGCTGTAGGTGTAGCGGGTGGCGATGGTGTAGGGGCTGCCGCCGATGTCGACCGGCCACTCGCCGCTCAGGCCGCCGGTGTACTGGTAGACGGTATCGCTGACGACCTGGTCGATCATGAGTTGGATCGTGGGGTCCGGGTCGACAGCGGTGGGGATACCCCCTGCAGGCGCAGCCGGATAGAGCACGATGGGATTGCGGGGCAGCGCCCACAGATCGACGCCGGCCTGGGCCAGCCGCTGCGCGGCCTGGGGGGCAGCGCGCAGCAGCACCTGGACGCCGTCGTCGAGAAGCAGACGGCCATCGTGCTGCCAGGCGGGAGTGGGTCGATGAGGCGCCAGGCGCGCCAGGTAATAATTCGCCCCTTCGGTGTCGGCGTCGACGACGCGGGCGGTGAGGCCGGCGGCCCGCAGCGCCTGCAGCCCCGCGGCATCCGCCCTGGCAAGCAAATAGGTTTCCCCACCGCCGTGCAGCCGGGCATAGGCCGGCAGGCCGGTCGCGGCAAAGCGGTCCATGTCGCCGGGATCTGACACCGCCACATAGACCAGCGCCTCTGGGCCCTGCGGGCGGGCATAGACTGTCCCCGTCAGCGCGACGAGGACGGTCAACACAGTCAACAGAGATAGCAAGCGAGTTTTCACCACAACCTCCTCTGCAACAAAGCGGGCTTTCGCGCTGCCTCGTCAAGCAGCTATATCAAGATAGTAGCACCAAGCGGATAGAACGTCAAACAGTCACTCGCTTCGCTCCCCTCGGCTACGCCCGGGGCAGGCTGCTCAGAATGACATCTGTAAGGAACACAATTTGACAATTTATCGCGGTTACAGTACACTCAAGCCGTGTGTCTGTTATCATAAATAAAGGAGGTCTCACATGTATTGCCCGAACTGTGGCCACTGGAACGAGGAAGGGAACCTGTTCTGCGCTGAATGCGGCGCCGCTTTGGACGAAGCGGCGGCAGAAGCTGTGCCGACCGGCGCTGGCGAAGCGGCGGTGGAAGCCGTGCCGACCGGCGCTGGCGAAGCGGTTGCGGAAGCCGTGCCGGCCGGCGCCGGCGAAGGGAAAAAGCGCCAGCGCCTGGTCATTGGCGCGGTCGGCGCAGCCGTCATTGCGGTCCTCGGTGTCTTGCTGGTGGTTGCCCTGGTGATCATCTTTGTCGTCGCCCCTCGCCTGCGGGCGCGTGACCGAATTATGGTCGCCTATCCCGCGAGGAACGACGAGTCCGACTTGTATCTCTTGAACCTGGGGCAAGAGGTCGATCGAGGTGTGATGTTAGTCGACGAAGAG
This sequence comes from Anaerolineae bacterium, assembly GCA_016929795.1. The sequence continues at coordinate 10,078 of JAFGIA010000304.1, read as the reverse complement.
GAGGAGCCTTATCTCGTCTACGTGCTGGCAGTAGACCGGGAAACCTACGGCTATCATTTTGCAGCAGACAGGATGGGCACGTTTGCGCCGGGTTCCAACTATATGCTCTACTGGTACCTGGACGGCGACGACGCGGTCGTGTACTACCTGAGATCGCCGCGTGCTACCCCCACCGAGCTGATCAAAACCGATGCCTTGCCGCTGGCCATTTTCACTTTTGAAGGCTCGGACCACATCTTTTTGCGAGAAAACAGGGAGGGGACGGAGCGGTGCTATTTCTCGGATCGTGGGGCCGAGGCCGAACGTGTCGTGAGTGGTGACTCTTGTTTCTACGTCGGCGACGGCGAAATCGCCTATGCGCTCGAGTTCGAATCGGACGCGACGGTGGTCACCTTCAGCGATACAGACCAAGAACTGGAGCTGGAAGAGGTCTCTAGCGATATCCGGCTCTCGTACGACGCCGATTACCTGGCCTATACCCGGGAGGATGGTGGCGAAACCACGCTCTACACACTCGAGCGCCGCAACGAGGAGGAGACCTCTGTCTACAGCGCCTTTGACATCGTAGAGTTTGGTTTCCTGAACGACAGCCACGTCGTCTATTACGTCGCCGAGAATGAGGAGGGCGAGTTGGCGCTGCGCCTCTCCGATCGAGAGGACATTTTGGCAGAGGGGTACAGCATCGGCCTGGAGGTGGATGCAGCGGGCGAACATCTGGTCTACATGGTGGAGGACGACGACGGCGAAGACACCGTCTACGCCTACACGGTGCGGGGCGGAAACACCCGCGAGGTTTTGAACGGGGACGACCTGGCTTTCACCATCGCCAATACGACCGGCAAGATCTTTATTCACGACTTTGACACAGATGACGGCGATTACGTGCTCTACAGCGCCGATATCGACGGCCACGGTGTGGTCGAGTTGATCAACATCGACGACGTCTATGACGAATCGTTGCTGTATGACGCCACCGGCACAGGCGAGCTGTTCGTCATCCTAGACATGGACGATGGAGAAACACTTTACTACGTCTCCCCCCGCGCCACAGAAGCCATCGCGCTGCTAGACGAATGGTATCGGATCACCGTCCGTGCCAGCAACGAGGATTGGTTGGTCTTTGGCGGTATCGAGGACAGCGGGGACGACCCGGTGCTGTACTCGCTTCGACTGGAAAAAGATGCATCCCCCATCGAACTGGACGACGACGGCGACGATTTCTACAACGCGATTATCACGCCCAACGGCAGACACGTGGTGTATACGGCCGAAACCGGCAACGACGTCGACGACCTCTCCATTCGTCAAGTCCGGCTTTCTGGAAACGACGAATATGAAGAGCTCTACGACGAAGGATTCTTGGTCGCTGCCCAGTGGGGGTTTGTGGATGCCCCGCTCACTCGACTCTATTGGCCGTCGCTGCTCAGCGGCAGCAGCATGTGCCCCGGCGCAGCATCTTTGGCCGTCGACGGCACCGTTAACGGAGAGATCGACGACGAAGAGGGGGTATGTTACCGGTTCTACGCGCCGGAATCCGATACCTATACGTTCGACGTCGACGCCGGAGATTCCTGGGAATCGGATTTTATCCTGACGATCTACGATCGAGAAGGAACGCAGGTCGGCTACAACGACGATGGCCCCACCGGTCCCGACCCGCGCCTTACGCTCAACCTGGAAGAATCTGCGCTCTACTTTCTGATGGTGACGAGCTATGGCGACACGGGGGACTATTCGCTGACGGCGATCCAGGGTATATCCGATCCGGCGTTCCGAAACGCCTCGGCCATCCGCTCTGGACAACGCATCGAGTCGGCGATTACCGGCAGCGACGAGCTCTATATCGAGACCTACGACTATGAAACGTATGGGCACATCTACGTCTTCCAGGCGAGCGCCGGGGACTATGTCATCGTCGACGTGATTGCCGATTCGGTGGGTTCGGACATGGACCCGCACGTCTTTCTCTTCGACGGGCAACTAGATTTTTTGGATAGCGATGACGACAGCGGCGACGGTTACGATTCGCACCTGGAGTACGACATCAGCACCGCCGGGACCTATTACATCCTCGTGCATGACCTCGGCGATGATTACGGCAGCAGCGATTCCTTTTTCTATTACCTGGAATTAGAAATACGCTAGGCCAGCCAGCTTTTGGGGGTATCCGTTATCTATGCAGCAGTGTGGATAATATTACTTCACGAAAAGCTCGTGGCGGATTCCCGCCTTTGCGGGACAAGTTGCCAAATCCGCCATATTCCGCTGGGCGATCCAGCGGGAGATTTTCGCGATCTACTGATAATGGATATCCCCCCTATTGCCTGAACAAGAAAGGGGACAGAAAATGCAATGTCAACATTGTGGCAGTCCTGTCCAGCCAGGACAGGCATTTTGCACGAACTGCGGCCAGGCAGTCGAATCAGTTGCAGCGGAAAAACCCGTCGTGGAAAAACCGGTCAAGAAAGTCAAAACCGCAAAGCCAAAACGTGGGCCGGGCTGCTTGAAATGGCTGTTGATCGTGCTGGTTCTGGGCGCCGTGGGCGTCATTCTGCTGTGCGGTGTGTACTGGTTCGTGGCCAAACCGCGCCTGGAGGCATACATCCTGGATCAGATTCAGGCGGAATTAGAGGGCGAGTTCGAGATCACGGCCTATGAAGGCCCGACCCATTGGGTAGAGATCGCCGAGGACGACATCAACAGCAACATTGCCCTTCCCGCCCCTTTGCGCCGCTTCGTACAGTCGGCAGGGGTCTCGTTCGAGCAAGACCGCGTGCGCCTGACCTTTACGCTGCTCAACATCGACGGAGAAATCAGCGCCGACGCCAGTGCCACCGCGACGGGCGACCTCCTGATCCACGACGCAGACACGCGCGGGATCGCCTGGCTGATCTTTTTCCCGCAGACGCTGGAAAGCACAGCGACGTCTTACGTGAACCAGAATTTTGTCCATCCGGCCCATCTCCGCCTGCTGGCGGTGCAAATCACCGACAACAGGTTGTGGTTTGCTTTCGAGTCCCGGTAAATCGAGGAGGATGATATGAAAACGCGCTATGGTCTTGGTTGCCTCATGGTGCTGAGCCTGTTGCTCGGCCTCTCTTTCCTGGCCCCGCCCGGCGTGTTGGGGCGGGATGTCGAGAGCCCATCGTCGATCGAGGCCGACCTTTGTGGCGGGCACTGCCTTTATGAAACGATCTCTTTCGAAACGGGCGACTTGCGCATCAATCGCATCGACATCGTCTTTCTCCTGGACGTCAGCGGCAGCATGGGAGCGGAGCTAGAGGAGGTCCAGTCCAGCGCCATCGAAATCATGAACGATTTGCAGGACCTGGTGCCGGATACCGCCTTTGGGGTCGCCTCTTTCGTCGACTATCCCAATTACGAAGGCTACGGCGAGCCAGGGGATTATCCCTTTCGCCTGGAGCAAGACATCACCACCTCCTCTTCAAGCGTGCAGCGGGCCCTCGACCAGGTCAGTCTTTTGAACGGACTGGACACGCCAGAAGCCCACAGCCGCGCGTTATGGGAAATGCTGTTCCTCAACTGGCGCGCCGACTCGAAAAAGATCGTCATCATGTTCAGCGATGCCTATCCACACGACTATACTTTTTTCGACGATGATACAGGACTGGATCCCGGCCCTGATGCACGGGGCGGGACAGAAGACGACCTGTATTTCACCGAGGTGGTTGAGCTGTTGGTCGAAGAAAACATCACCGTCATCGGCGTAAATAGCGCCAGCGATAGCGCGGACACAAACCTGTTTTTCGACTATGTGACGGAGGAAACAAACGGCCAGCATTTCTCCCTGACCAGCGCCACCGATATCCCCCAGGCCGTCACCGACTTGATCGCCGAGGAGGTCAACACCGTCGACCGGCTCACCGTGCGCGTTGCCGAGGAATACGAGGAGTGGGTCACGATCACTCCCGAGTCTTATAGCGACGTGGGCTCCTTCTTCAGCAGCGCTTTTGAAGTCGAGATTTGCCCGATTGCGGCGCGCGCCGAAAGCGGCGAATACAATTTCGACCTCGTCATCGACGGCGACGGCACCGTGCTGGAAACCGTGTCTATCACCATCAACTATGATTCCCGCTGCACCGAAGGGCCTGAAATCTATATCGCCGACAACGACGACGACGACGGCTCCGTATGCACGAGCGGCGCGTTCTGGCTCAGCCCCGACATCTTTACCCGGTGGGAGGACGACGGCGTCTACAGCCACCAGGAGCCGGTGCGCGGGGAGACGAACTATATCTATGCCCGCATGCACAACATTGGCGACGAGGCGGTCGACGACGCCGAGGTCACTTTCTACTGGGCCGACCCCGCCACCGGCCTATGGTACCCCGATAGCTGGGATCGCATCGACAGTACACGGGTCGACATCGGAGTGGGGGAGACGGTACAGACGACAGGGATCGCCTGGGACCCGCCAGGAGCCAGCGGGGAGAGTCACTTTTGCCTCTTGGTGCGCATCGAGGCAGACGACGATCCCATACTGCGCGAGGGCGATGTGCCCTGCGAGAACAACATTGCCCAGCGCAACGTCCATGTTCTGGACCTGACGGCCGAAACTCCCACCGACGAGGTCTCTTTCGAGATCGTCGCCCCTCCAGAGGAGCACATGGGCGTCATCGACATTGTCGTCGTCATACCCGACGTGCCTGACGGAACAGAGGTCTGGCTGGTGATGCCCGCGGATCTGTTCGCGCGCTGGGAAGAGTCCGGGGGCACTGTCACCGGCGGCTCTATCGACGGACGGCGCATCTCGGTCGACCCAGATGCAGAGGAAGCGACCATTCACGACCTCCCAATGGAGCCCGAAGAAGAAGCGGAAGTAGAACTGGAAATCGAGGCGCCGGTGGGGGAAGAGACCGCGCCCTTCAGCATCACCGTTGTGGAACGAGTAGATGGTGTCGACGTAGGGGGGAATACGTATTACTACGCGCCCCCAGCGCCCTTGCAGCCTTGGGAGGAAGCGCTGGAGTTTGCGCGCGCCAATTCCACCGTGCTGATCGGCGGGATCTGCGGCCTGGGCCTGCTTCTGGCAATTGCTATTGGCGGGATCGTGTTGATCGGTGCACTCAGGCGGCGAGGCCGGCGGCGCGCCGCGGCCCCTGCGCCCCCGTACCAACCGCCCGACCAACCAGCTGCCGGCCAGCCCTGCCCCAGTTGCGGCGCAAACCTTGTGGGCGCCTTCAAGTTCTGCCCACATTGTGGCGCCGAGATACCTGCCCCCACCCCACCGCCGCAGCCGGAAGCCAAAGAGACGTGTGCGCACTGTGGGGCGGAGCTCAGGGCGGGAGCCAAGTTCTGTGTCAAGTGCGGCACGCCCACCCAGCAACAGTGATCGGACTTTTTGTCCAGCCGAGAAAAAACTGCCCCGCCGGTTCTATGCCTGCCCTGGATTCCCGCACCTGTCCCCACGGATTTGCGGGAATCCGGGCCACAGGCCTCGGTTTTTCTACCTTTTTTCGTGTTAATTCGTGGCTGATTTTTAACGCTCCCCCAAGTTTTGCATACGCCCAACTGGCTGTTCATTTCGGCCGCGATGCACTAGGGGGTCATCTCGTACGCATCTTTGAGGGCATGCACCTCCCGCCAGACTCGCCCAAATCCACCCTCGTCCCGGGCAGGCTTGCGCAGCATCTTGAGACAAAAGTCCATCTGGGCCGGCGTGCTGATGGGCTTGCCGTAGAGCTCCAGCGCGAACTTGGCCACGTCGCGCACCAGCAGGTCGAAAATTTGGTCGATCAGGTCGTCGCCGATCCCATAGATGCCGGCGGCCTCCAGGATCAACTGTCCATAGACGACCAAAGTAAAGATCTCGCCCATCGCCAGCAGAAAATCCACGTCTTGGCGTTGCGCCTCGTCGGGCGTGGCCATGGCCAGCAGTGCCTTGAACGTCTCGACCTGCTCCTGAAAGATCTTGACGTTGGGCAAAGGATAGCGCCCTAGAATGGGTGCATAGTCGTGGAACTGGATGCGGCCCAGCCCGCGCGCCGGCCCCTGACGGAAGAGAAAGTCGTCGTTGACCGGCTCGTCGCGCAGCGGCAGCTCGGGATAGGCGGCCGGGTTGAAAAAGTAGTTGGCCATAAACTTGACGATCAGCGCAATGTTGACGTGGACCGTGCCCTCCAGCTTGGGCAGGGCGCGAATGTCGCGCGCGGCCATCTCAAAGTACATGTCGCGCTCGAATCCCTTGGCGGCGATGACGTCCCACAGCAAGTTGATGACCTGCTCGCCCTGGGTGGTGACCTTCATCTTGACCACCGGGTTGTAGAGCAGGTAACGGCGGTCCTCAGGCGAAGCCGCGCGCATGTAATCGGACGCGCGCAACGCAAAGAGCTTCATCGCCAGCAGGCGCACGTAGGCATCGCTGAACATTTGCTTCACGTGCGGGAAATCGGTCACCGCCATGCCGTACAGCCGGCGGTTGGCGGCGTGGCGCACCGCCTCGTACAGGGCGTGGGTGCAGATGCCGATCGACGCCCAGCCGAGGTTGTACTTGCCGACGTTGACCGTGTTGAGCGCCGTGTCCCACGCCTCCTGGCCGCGGGACAGGATGTCTGCCTCGGCGATCGGGTAATCGCGCAACTGAAAGTCGGCGACGTAGGACTGGGTGTTGACGACGTTTTGCCGCAGCTCATAGCCCTGGTGGCGATAGTCGGCGGCAAAAAAGACATAGTCGCCGCTGCCGGCGATCTTGCCAAAGGTCGAAACCATGGGCGCGACGTTGCCGTTGCCGATATAGTATTTTTCGCCGTTGGCCAGGTAGGTGCCGTCCGGCTGTGGGGTCAATGTCATTTCGGTGGCATAGATGTCGGCCCCGTGCGCCCGCTCCGACAGACCAAAGGCAAACACCTCGCCGTCGCGGAGAAGCTGCGCGGCGCGCTGCCTGGCGGCATCGTTCGCACTCATCCAGATCGGCCCAAGGCCCAGGATCGAGACCTGCCAGGTGTACCAGTAGTGCAGGCCGTAGAAAGCCAGAATCTCGTTGAACTCGCAGTTGCGGTAGGTGTCCCAGCGGCAGTCGGCGTCACCGCAGGTGGAGGGAGTCAGCAGCGTGGCAAAGAGCCGCTCCTCCTTCTGGAAGGCGAGAAAATCGGCGTACCAGACCCGCTCGCGGTCATCCTCCTTGAGCCGGCGCTTACCCTTTTGCTCAAAGAACTCGATCGTCTTGACCATGATCTCCCGCGACCGCTCGTCGGGGTAGGGCCGCGTGTGCTGTTTCGGATTCAACAAAATCATCTTATCCTCCTGGTTATCCTGGAACGCGCCGGCTTCCGGCATTGGCCGAATGATACATCCGTTCGGAGATCTTTGCCCGCGTGTACTAGCCCCACTCGCGCAACAGATCGTTCGTCTCTTGCAGATCGAACGCCTCTGCGTCGAAATCATCGCCGGCCCACTCCAGGTATTCCTCGTGTTCCGGGTGGTCGGGGTCGCCGATCGCCTCCAGGAAGTCTTCGTAGCCCCATACGCCGCCAACGTCCTCGGGCGGGCAGGCGCGCTCGCCCTTGACGCAGACGGGGTAACGCTGCCCCGGCCCTGGCTCCAAGATTTTCTCGACCAGCAGCGTGTGCATCCAACTATCGCCAAAGTCGTACTCGTAGCGGAAGCGCATCCCTGGCTCGGGCACGACCTGGTTCAGCCGGACGCGCCGCTCGTCGCGCATCTCGTTGCCATAATCCGGGTGCGGCTCGCCGTAGAACGTCCGCCCGACGATGAACTGGTGCAGGTGCGAGTCGCTCCAGCCCATCGCGATCTGGATGATCGTGTGCAGGCGCGCCAGCGTGGCGTCGCCCGGCACGAGGATACGCCGCCAGATCGGCGGTTTGCTCTCCTCCAGCGTGACCTTGACCTGGTAGATCGGCGTGGTTGACTTTTTTGCCATCTCTGCCTCCTCTTGTTCTCTTTGCTAGCTGGCCCATCGGGGGCGATCCAGGGACGCTGCCCAGGGACCGCCCCCGTGGACGGCCATAGCCGTCCGGTCCGTATTCGCCCGGCCTGCAGGGCGACCATCATCGCCTCTACAGGCACGGCCAGGACCAGGCCGGGCCATCTTTTTTGCCTCGGCCTGGCAGGGCCGCCCCCCACCAGGCATTGTCACAATCCCCATCTCTGATTTCATCGACTGCCTCCTCGTCACGCAGGCTGGGGCGCGGCCCGGCCTGGCGGAACGACGACCCGCTCGCCCAGCAGCGCCTGGCGCAAGCGCCACGTGTCGCCGTAGCGGCGTGGTTGACCCAGCCCTGGATCGAGGCGCCGACGCGGTAGAGGGGGACGTCGCCGGCAGCGTAGGCCGCCAGCAGCCCCTTTGCTTGCGCGTAAATGGTCCCGGTGGTTTTCAACGTCGGCAGTAACGATCCTCCTCCCAGCGGGCAGGGTTGTTGGCGACGTATTCGCGGACGCGCTGCAGCGAATCCTCGTTGCGAATGACGTGTTCGTAATAGTTGCGCTGCCAGACCGGGACGCCGGGGGTTTGGCGCAGCGCGTTGATCCGTTTGGTGACGATCGATTTGTATTGCGCGATGATTGCCCCTATCGACCCGACGGATGGCCCGGCCGGGCGTTCTGTAGGGGCGACCCGGCGGGTCGCCCCTACAGCATGGGTAATCACGATGACACCGTGGACGTGGTTCGGCATGACAACGAACGCGTCCAATTCGACGTTGGCCCGCAATTCACCGCCGCGGAACCATTCTTCCCACGCGATTTCGCCATAGGCATTGAGTTTCACCTCGCTATCCGCGACCTCGCCAAACAGCAGTTCGTGCCCGCAGGTGTTGATGGTCACGAAATAGGCCCCGGGCTGGGTATAATCGTACCCCGGCAGCCGGATCGAGCGGCGGCGATGTTTCGTTGCATCATAGTGCATTGAACGAATCCTTTGTTTCGGGCGACCCGGCGGGTCGCCCTACCGGGCGGGCACAAGGCCCGCCCTTACCGCCGCCGCTTTTCCTTGGGCGGCGACTGCGTCACGGTGCTGCCGTCGCCCGTAACGATGACCCCACCGTGGACGCTGCCGCCGACGGCCACCCCACCCGCCCCGGCGGCTACCGCGCCCGGCCCCTGGGCAATCGCGCCAGAGCCGCGCAGCTCGGCAACCATCCTTGCTCCTTCTGCCCCGCGCCACGCGCCCGGTTCCGGCTCGATCTCGACCGCCGCCGCCTCGAAGGGCAGCCCCTTCGGCTCGACCGCGCCGCCAGCGTAATAGGCCACGGCAAAGTTGTCGGCGTGCTCGAAATGGAGCACCGGGTGCTGCTTGCCCTTCGTCCGCCCCGGCACCACCTGCCGCGCGTGCAGCGCCAGGTCGGCTACGCGCACCCAGCCGTCCTTCTTCGCCACGCCGACCCCGCCCAGCGCCTCCAGCAGGGCCAGGGTGAAGGCGCTGTAGGGCTTGCCGGCGTACGACAGCTCGTCCTCCTGCGACGAGGCCACCAGCACCCGGCCGCGCCCCTCGGCCAGCAGCGCCAGCGCCTCCCCCGGCAGCGGGGCCTTTGACAGCTCCAGCCCCGCCGCCTTGGCCTCGCCCACGCCGCCGGCGTGGCAGCAGTCCAAGAGCACCAGCACCTTTTGCGCCGCCAGCGCCCGCAGCCGCGCGGCCAGCTCCGCCCCGCTCACCGCGGTCTGGTAGAGCTTGCCCAGGTCATAGCCCTGCGGGATGAGGTAGTAGGCCTCGCCGATGGACGAGGCGGCACGGTAGCCGTGGCCGGAAAAGTAAAAGAGGACGGTCGCCTCGGGCGCAGCCGCCGCGACCAGCGCGTCGAGCGCGGCGAGGATGTTCGCGCGGGTGGCGCCGCCGCCGCTGAGCAGATGCACCTGATCGGGCGGGTAGGCGCAGCGAGCGGGGTCGCGGAGCACGGCGGCGAGGCCCGCCGCGTCGTCGACCGTGCCCGGCAGGTCGGCCCCCACGCCGACGAGCAGGGCGTGGCCGTGTTCGAATCTGGTCATTCGTTCCTCCTTTGAATCACCGAGATACTGAAAATTTGACAATGGCACATTTCAGTAGATTGCCCTGCCAAGCACGGGGAAGGGGGAAAAGGGGGGTTTCGCAGGCGGCGAAGCCGCC
>JAFGIA010000303.1 GCA_016929795.1 Anaerolineae bacterium | reverse complement strand
GGGCTGATCGACAACCTGCCCGCCGGCGGCTGTGTCGAGGTCCCGATCGTGGTCGACGGTACCGGCCTCCACCCCACCTACTTTGGCCCGCTGCCGCCGCAGCTCGCCGCCCTCGACGCAGCGCACATGTACGTGCACGAGCTGATGGTCGAGTCGGTACTGAACCGCGACAGGCAAGCAGCGCTGCACGCGCTGATGCTCGACCCGCTGACCGCGGCGGTGCTGTCGCCGGGGGAGATCGAGTCGATGTTCGACGAGATGTGGGAGGTGGAGAGAGAGGATATCGGGTATTAGTTTCAGTTACACGGAGATACACAGAGTAGACACAGAGATTCACGGAGAAGAGCCAGGGAAAAAGCACTCAGGTCAGGATTTGGTTGGTGAACATCACACTTTGGGTGGTTGCCTTCAGGCAAAAGGTGTGGTAGAATAGCCCTGCCTGCACCGCGGCCGGCGCCCTTCCTCTTGCCGGTCCCGAAGAGGGGGTGTGTGTGGGTGCCACGGTCTTGCTCTTTCCCGCGTGATCAAGGAGGGAGGGTGTGAAACACATTGTAATTGTAACAGTGTTGGTTTTCGTGGCGACGGTGTTGGTGTTCCTTGGCCTGCGCGGCGCGCAATTGGTGCCCGAGAGCGCCAGCGCGGAGGCCGGATACGTCGACGAAATGTTCTACGCCATGATCCTGGTGATCTCTTTTGTCTTTTCCCTGATCGTCGTGCTCGTGCTCTACAGCGTCGTCGTCTTTCGGCGCAAGCCGGGAGACACTACCGACGGGCCGCACGTGACCGGCCACACCGGGCTGGAGATCACGTGGACGATTGTTCCCTTTCTCGTCGTCATGGCCTTTGGGATCTGGGGTGCGATGCACCTGGAAGAGATCACGGCCGCCGAGCCTGATGAGCTCGAGGTCGAGGTGGTCGGCTTCCAGTTTGGCTGGCGCTTCGAGTACCCCGACGCGGGCGTCGTCTCGAACCAGCTCTACCTGCCCGTCGATCACCAGGCGCGCCTGGTCCTCACCTCGGACGACGTGATTCATTCCTTCTGGATCCCGGAGTTTCGGATCAAGCAGGACGCGGTGCCGGGCATGTTTACGCAACTGCGCATCACGCCGACCGAAGTCGGCGATTATCGGGTGCGCTGCGCCGAGCTGTGCGGTTACGCGCACGCGGCCATGTACGCGCCGGTGATCGTGGTCGAGCCGGAAGAGTTCGAGGCGTGGCTCGAGGGTGAGGCCGTGGCGGTGCCCGAGGACACGAGCACGCCGTCGGAGCGAGGAGCCGCGCTCAGCCGCGACTGCCTGTCGTGCCACTCGATCGACGGCACCGCCCTGGTCGGTCCCACCTGGCTCGGGCTGTATGGCAGCGAGCGACCCCTGGAGGACGGCTCGGTGGTCACCGCAGACGAGGAATACCTCCACACCGCGATCGTCGACCCGGCGGTCCAGGTCGTTGAGGGCTTTCCGAACATCATGCCCCAGACGTACGGCGCGTGGCCGGAGGAGGATATCCAGGCGATCATCGAGTACATCAAGACCTTGGGTGAAGAATAGGAGAGGCGGCGCATGGAAATCTTTTCCCTGGGCATTATCCGCGGCATCATCGGCCAGATCGTGGGCACGGCGCTGGGCATTGGCGTTGTCGTCGCCACCCGCGTGCTGATGGGCCTCGACCCGTGGGCCGGCGACGAGGCGATCGTCGTGGTGGGCGGTATCGCGGGCGTGATCGGCTTTTTGATCGCCATCGGGGCGTTTAGTGACTGGGTGCAGTGGGCCGCCGGCAAGGAAGTGCCGCTGCGCCACGGCGCGCGACCTGGCAAGCCGGCGTGGACGCGCTACTTTGACGTCGATTATGACCACAAGGTGATCGGCATTCAGTATTCTGTGCTGTCGATCATCCTGATTATCGTCAGCGGCACCACGGCCGGGATCTTTCGCCTGGAGCTGGCAGCCGCCGGTCCCGACTTTCTCGACCCGATGGTGTACAATACCATGATCGGCGTGCATGGCTGGGGTATGCTGGCCGCGACCCTGATCGGGATCGCCGGCTTTTCCAACTACCTGCTGCCGCTCCTGTTGGGTGCACGCGACATGGCCTTCCCCCGGCTCAACGCCTTTGCGTTCTGGATCAACGTGCCCACAGGCTTTGTCTTCTGGTCGAGCATGCTCCTCGGCGGGTGGGACACGGGGTGGACGGCCTATCCGCCGCTGAGCGCGCTGGCGCCACTGGGCATGCAGCTCTACTTTGTGTCGGTCTTTTTCTACGGCCTCTCCTCCATCCTCGGGGCGCTCAACCTGATCGCCACGATCGTCGGCCTGCGCGCGCCGGGGATGACCGCCTTTCGCATGCCGATCATGGCGTGGGGCATCCTGGCCGCGAGCATCATCAGCCTCACGGCGACACAGCTCATCTCACTGGCCTTTCTCATGGTCGTGATGCAGCGCGTGCTCGGCATGGGCTTTTTCGACCCGGCGCAGGGCGGACAACCAATCCTCTTCCAGCACCTCTTCTGGTTCTACTCTCACCCTGCCGTGTACGTTTTTGTGCTGCCCGGGCTCGGCATTATCAGCGAGCTGCTGCCCGTATTCGCGCGCAAGCCCCTCTTTGGCTACAAATGGGTCGCCCTGTCGAGCATTGCCATCGCCATCTTTGGCGGCCTGGTGTGGGCGCACCACATGTTCACCTCGGGAATGCCCGAGTGGCTGCGCATCCCCTTCATGTTTAGCACGCTCCTGGTGGCGGTGCCTACAGGGGTCAAATTCTTTAGCTGGGTCGCGACCATCTGGGGGGGCAAGCTCGTCTTTCCGACGCCGATGCTCTTTGTGCTCGGGGCCCTGTCGGTGTTCCTGATCGGCGGGCTGAGCGGCCCTCCCAACGGCATCGTCACCGTCGACCTCTTTGTGCACGACACCTACTGGGTGGTGGGCCACTTTCACGCGACGCTGTTCGGTGGGTTCGTGTTTCCGTTCTTTGCCGCGCTATACTATTGGTTCCCCAAAGTGACAGGGCGGATGTACCACGAGCGCCTGGGAAAGCTTCACTTTGCCCTGATGACGCCGGCGTTCTGGGTGCAGACACTGGGCCAGATCCGGGTTGGCCTGCTGGGCATGAGGCGGCGCATCGTCGACTGGGATCCAGCCCTTGGCCTCGACGCCTGGCAGACGGCGATTACCATCGCTACGTGGGTGATCGCCCTGTCTGTCGGCATCATGATCGTCAACCTGATCTGGAGCGCGTGGCGCGGCCGCGTGGCCGAGCGCAACCCG
>JAFGIA010000302.1 GCA_016929795.1 Anaerolineae bacterium | reverse complement strand
GTTTGCGGCTTGACCCATAATAGCCAGCCGGTCACCCCCGATCACCCCTCAGTGGCGCCAAACCTTCCCGTGTTCTTCATTGCTGGTCATGGGCAATGATTGTCCCGTGGCGCCTATTTGCTGCTTGCGGCATTGTGTGTTATCATGGCCCAGATTTTGGGAATGCAAGAGTGTAAATGTGATCTCGAGTGAGAGCCAGGGGGCGTCCATATCCCGTCGCACCGCCACCGTCGCTGCCCTGCTCGGGGCAGTGACGCTTCTGGCGATGGGGCTGCGTCTCTACGCCCTGGACGCGCAGAGCCTCTGGTACGACGAGGGCTTTAGCGTCTACCTGGCGAGCATGGACCTCGGCGAGATCACAGCACGCACCGCCGCCGACATCCAGCCCCCCCTCTACTACTACCTGCTCCATGGCTGGATGCGCCTGTTCGGAGATGGCGAGGTGGCGGTGCGCGGCCTGTCGGTCCTCTTGGGCGTGCTGACCGTGCCACTCATCTACTTGGCGGGGCGCGCGCTCTTTGAAAATGAGAGCGCCGGCTTGCTGGCAGCATTGCTGGGCGCCATCTCGCCGCTGCACATCTGGTACGCGCAAGAAGTGCGCATGTATACCCTCCTCACCTTTCTCTGCCTCCTGTCCAGTTACCTGTTGTTGCGGGTCACTGCCACCCGCGACCCCCTGCACGCGGTGGCGCTGTGGGCTGGCTTTACGATGGCGAACGCGGCGGCGATCTATACACACTACTTTGCCTTCTTTGTCCTGGCCTTCCAGGCCGTTTACCTGCTCTGGACATGGGGGCGCAAGCGTCTTCGCCCGCGTCACCTGGTCGCCGGCGGCGCGATCTCGGGGCTGGTCACCCTGCTGGCCTATCTACCCTGGCTGCCGAACCTGCTGACGCGCTACGAGGCGGACACGAGCTATCTGGCCGGCCGGCTCAAGCTGGGTGAAGTGCTGGTCGACATTGCCATCCTGTTTACCGGCGGCGAGTCGGTGACCGAGGCGGATGGAGTGCGGCTGGCTGCCGGCCTCGCGATCGTGCTCGCCCTTTGCCTGGCTGCTCTCCTGGCATACGCGGCCATTGCCGCACAGCGCAAGCCAGAGGACGAGCGCGGCGCCCTGCCTCCCGCTTACGACCCGATCCTCTTTTTGCTTCTCTACCTGCTGCTGCCGCCGGCCCTCACCCTGGTCATGTCGTACGCGGCGCCCAAGTTCAATGCCCGGTACGTGATGATGTCACATCCTGCGCTCCTGCTCATGCTGGGTGGCGGGGTGGCAGCCCTGCACCACGTACGCGGCCGGGCGATGGCCAACGTGCTGCGCCAGTCCACAGCGATCCTGGCCCTCCTCTTTCTGGTCGCCGCGTCGCTCTATGCCGACATGGGAGCATACGGCGATCCGGCTTTTGCCCGCGCCGACTTTCGGGGTGTTGCGCGCCACTTGCGAGGCCACGTACAAGAGAACGAAACCATCCTCCTCGTATCCGGTCACGCGTTTCCCGTGTTCGACTACTATGCCCCTGACCTCGATCTCCACCTCCTCCCCGACACCCCCACCCTCGATACCACTGCCACACTCGACTATTCGATCGCGGGGTCGCTGAACGAGTGGCTGGGGGACAAGCGCGGGGTGTGGCTGGTGCTGTGGCAGGACGACGTGGTGGACCCGGCCGGCTATTTGACGTCGATGCTGGGCGAGGTGGGTGAGCAAGTGCCTGCCGGCGAGACATTTTCGCAGATCGACGTGCGCCACTACCGCCTGCCCGACGAGGCAATCTTTGCCGAACAACCTGACATCGCCCACCCGGCACGGGTCAACTTTGGAAACAGGCTGCGCTTGCTGGGCTACACACAGACAGGGGAAAGGCAGGTGACCCTCTTCTGGGAGGCGATCCAATCGCTCGAAGAGGACTATCGCGTGTCACTCGTTCTGCGTGACACGACGGGGCAGAGCTGGGGACAATGGGACGGGCGGCCTACAGCCTACTACTATCCGACGAACCGCTGGCGCCCCGGGCAAGTGGTCTTTGGCCGCTACAACCTGGCGCTCCTACCCGGCTCGCCGCCAGGCGACTATGGCATCGAGGTGGGCGTCTACACAGAGGACGATCCGGTAGGCCTCGACGTGCTCGACGCGGCGGGAAACCCACAGGGCAAGCGTGCGGTGCCCGGCGCCGTGCGCCTCGCCGTGGCCACCGCCCCCCCTGAAGAGGTAGAGGTACCCAATGCCAAACGGGTTGACCTGGGAGGCGGGATCGTATTGATCGGGTGGGATCTCGGCCGCGAAGAGGCGGCGCCTGGCGACCGCCTGCTGCTGACCCCGATCTGGTCGGTCGACACAGAGCCGGGTGGCGACTACCAGGTGCGGGTACTCCTCACCGACGCGGCAGGCCAAACGCTCGATGCCGGGATCCACTATCTCACCAACGAGTGGCACCCGACGAGTGTCTGGCTGCCCGGCCAGGCGTGGCGCGGGCAGCTTACCTTCCGCCTGCCGATCTATGCCCGGCCCGGAGAGGCTGGCTTGTGGCTACAGCTTCTGGATTTCGCAGGGAATTCGCTGGCAGCCCCGGCTCAGATCACAATCCTGGAGGTCCTGGCGACGGACCGTGTCTTTTCCCCGCCGTCGCCCCAGGCGCTGCGGCGCGCAAATTTCGATAACCAGGTGGGCTTGCTGGGTGCTGACCTGGTGCCCAACCCCATCGCGCCGGGGGGCACGCTGCGCGTGATCCTCTATTGGGAGGCACTGGCCGAGATGGACGTGTCGTACACGGCATTTGTCCACCTGCTCGACACGAACGGCAGAGTCGTCGCAGGGCATGACGGCGAGCCGGTCGCCGGCAGCCGGCCGACGACGGGCTGGGTGCCCGGTGAGTATGTAACGGATACGCACGAGCTTGTCGTACCGGCCGACCTGACGTCAGGCGATTATGTGATCGAAGTGGGCGTCTATGACGCCGGCGTGCCGGCGATGCCGCGGCTACCGGTGCTTGGGATAGAGGGCGAGATGGCGACAGACCGGATCATCTTTACGATCCAGGTGCGCTAACATCTATAGATCTTGAGAAAATGAATCTGACACTACGCAGCCATAGCCAGTTCGGCCTGAGTTCCGGCATAGAGCCCCATAAGGCTCAT
>JAFGIA010000301.1 GCA_016929795.1 Anaerolineae bacterium | reverse complement strand
GTTTGCGGCTTGACCCATAATAGCCAGCCGGTCACCCCCGATCACCCCTCAGTGGCGCCAAACCTTCCCGTGTTCTTCATTGCTGGTGGTCGTGGTGCGGCCAGCAGTCGTACAACTCGGTGGAAACGGTGCAGCAGTACCTCGACACGCTCGCCGGCCTGGAGGCAGACTATCCGACCATGCGCTTTGTCTTGATGACCGGCCACACGGATGGCGGCAGCGCGACGCTGGCCCGCAACAACGACATGGTGCGCCAGTTCGCCGCCGACCGGGGCATGGTGCTGTTTGATTTCGAGGACCTCGAGCGCTACGACCCTGACGGCAATTACTATGATAACGACTCGGAGGGATACTGTGAGTGGTGCGCAGAGTGGTGCGATACGCATCCGGAGGATTGTGCTGTGCTGCCGTCAAGCTGCGCCCACTCGCACCCGTTCGCGTGCAAGCTGAAGGGGCAGGCATTCTGGTGGATGCTGGCGCGGCTGGCAGGCTGGCCCGGCCCCGAGGGAGACAGTCCGGACTTTTTGGCGTCGACCAAACTCGCGAGCAGCCGCACGGCGCGCACCGGCGACGTGGTGACCTATACCGTGCGCGTGGATGCGGGCCTCGCCTGGAATGGAACGGTGATGATGACCGACACGCTGCCGGCCGGGCTGGACTATGTGCCCGGCAGCCTGGCTGCCACCAGTGGGGTGGTGGATGACAGTGGTGCACCCAGACTGACATGGACAGGTATGCTGACCCCCACCCCGGCAGTGACGGTGACGTACGCGGTCACGGCGACTACGGAGGACACGGGCCACATCGTGAACGCAGCGACTATCCGGCCAGCGGACGGGACGGTGCTCACACGCACGGCAGGGATCACAGTCAATGGGTTCGCGGTGTACCTGCCTGTTGTGATCCGGAACGAATAAAAATCTATCAAGAGTGTATCAGGCGATGCGAACTTGAGATCCCTCCTCAGTCTTGGTGACCTGGATGCGGACAGGGAAGGCGTCCTGGAGCTCTTCGATATGAGTAATGACGAGGATGCGCTCGAAATCGTCCTGGATCGAGTTGATGGCGTCGACCAGGCGGGCGCGGCCATCGGCGTCCTGGGTACCAAAGCCCTCGTCGATGACGAGCATTTGAAGCTGGGCACCAGCGCGGCGCGCCAGCAGTTTGCTCAGTGCGATGCGGATGGCAAAGTTGACGCGAAATGCCTCGCCGCCGGAAAAGAGCTCGTAGGCACGTGTGCCCAGCTCGTCGGCGATTTTGATGTCGAGTGTCTCGGCGGTGTCGCCGGATACGAGCTCGCGCTGCGTCTCGATGCGCACGTGCATCCGGCCATCGGTCATGCGTGCCAGCAGGCGGTTTGCCTCGTACTCGATCTCGGGGATGGCCGTCTCGATGATCATGGCCTGGATGCCCTTTTTGCCAAAGGCCTGGCGTAGATCGTCGAATATCGCCTTTTCCTCGGCCAGGCGCTGCCGGTCGGCGACGCGCCGCTCGCGCTCCTGGGTGAGATAGTCGCAGTGGTCGAGCTTTTGTTGGGCAGCGCCTAGCTCCTGGCGGGCTCGCGAGGAGTGGCGCTGCAGGTCGTCAAGGGTATCGGCCTGAGCCTTGACATGTGCCGTGACTTGGGGCAGGCGCGTGACCTCGGCGGCTAGCTCCTCACGGCGGGCGCGGTCGTCCGCCAGCGTCTCTTGCCAGCGATCGAGGCGCTCGTGCAAGGCCGCCAGTTGTGACCGTTCGTCAGCCACACGCTCGATGGCTGTTTCGAGGCGGCGGTATTCGGCCTCGAACGGCTCCAGTGCCACGACGCGCTCACGGGCTGCCTGGTGGACGTCACGGTCGTAGTCGAGGGCATTGAGCCTGGCGGTGAGGTGGCGGAGCGCTTCCTGTGCCTCGGGCGCGAATGCGCCGTCCTGGATCTGAGCGTCCATCGCTGCCAGCTCGCCTTGCACGGCTTCCAGCTCGGCGGCAGCGCGGCGTGCCTCTTCTAGTGATTGGTCGAGCTGCGCTTCGCGCCGTTGCTGGCCCGGCAGGGTGGTCAGCTCACGGTCGAGGCGTTTGACCTCGGCCTGCAGCCGCTCTGTGTCAGATTCGATCTCTTTGCGGCGCGCCGTGTTGGCACGGTGCGCGTCGCGCAGACGTGTTCCCTCTGCCTCGAACTCGGCTGCCAGTTCTGTGCGGTGCTCGTCCGACAGTGCCTGGCCGCAGACAGGGCAGGCTGCGGCACCTGACTCACTCTGGAGCATGTCGAGTTTCTGACGAAGAGCAACCATCTCGGCGTGCAGCTGCTCATTGCGCACCTTCAGCCCTGCCGACTCTTCTGCCAGTGACTGCAATCGTGTCCGCTTGTCGTCGCGATCGTTCTGCCGGGCTTGCAGATCTTCCAAATGGCATTTCAGGTCGGCGAGTTGATCCTCCAGAGCTTGCACCTGCCCGGCACGGCGTGCCAGATCTTGCTCGCGGGCAAATCGCTGCCCGCGAGCAAGATCCAGCGCGTGACGGGCAGCATCTACCTGGCGCTCGAGCTGACGCTGCTCCTCTTGCGCCCGGGTGTACTCGCCCAGGCGCTCGTTCCACAGCGCCTCTTGCTCGCGCGCTGCGCAGAGGCTGGTCCAGCCCGCCTGCACTTCGTCGCGGCGAGCAAGCACCGTCTCGAAGGCATCGACCCGTGCCTGGCAGGTGGTGATCTGCAACTCGACGTCAGCCACCTCGCGCTCGGCCTGCGCCAGCCGGCGCTCCAGGTCGCGCAGTTGTGATCGCTGATGCTCGATCGCCTGCTGCTCGGCACGCAGATCGTGCAGCTCCGCTTCGGCGGCGCGCACACGCTCGCCGAGATCTGCGACGCGCCCGGCGGCGGTAGCCAGCTCCGCTTTGTATTCGGGGCGGCGGGCTACCTCGCGATCGATATCGCGCAGCAAGCCGTCGAGCTCGGCGACCTGCCGTTCCTTCTCGCGCGCCCTGTCGCGCGCACGCTGCTCGTATTCGTCGTAGCGGCTCAGGCCCAGGATTTCGGCTAGTACTTGTTTACGCTCTGTCGGGGTGCGCATGGTAAACGCGTCGGCCTTACCCTGGAGGAGAAATGCCGAGTTGGTAAAGGTGTCATAGTCCATACGCAGCAGGTCGCTGAGCGCTTGCTGGGTAGCACGGATGCCGGGCTCGGCGATGGAGCGAAACTCGCCCGGGCCAGAGCCGGCGGCGGCAGGGGCTTGCACTTGCAGGTCGAGAACGGAGCGGCCGCGGCCGCTGCTGTCGCGCTTGCGGATGACGCGGTAGGTGTTGCGGCCGAGAGCAAAGGTAAACTCGACCTCCATCTCGGATTCGCCGAGGTGGATCAGCTCGTCGTCGCGCTTGGCGCGGGCTTTGCCCCACACAGCCCACGTCATGGCGTCGAGCAAAGCCGACTTGCCGTGTCCATTGGCACCTGCCAGACAGGCCAGGTGGATGCCGTCGAAAGTGAGGGGTGGCATCTCGCGGTAGCACATAAAGTTGCGAACGCGCAACTGGAGCGGGATCATGGCTCTTTACCTTTCCGGCCGGCACTGCCGGCGATCATCGGGCGCCCCCGCCAGGGACCAGATCAACACAGCCCCGGCTAAGAACCTCTATTTCGTTCGCACGAAATTGAGGCGAGTAGCCGGGGCCAGCGGGCCACTGTAGAGCGGGAGACGGGATTCGAACCCGCGACAGCCTGCTTGGAAGGCAGGTGCGCTACCACTGCGCTACTCCCGCAC
>JAFGIA010000300.1 GCA_016929795.1 Anaerolineae bacterium | reverse complement strand
TCTCGATCATGGAGCTGAAGCGTTTCGTCGTCGACACTGTCTATGCCCGTGGCCTGCCGCGCCCCATCGAGCCGGTGCCGCGCACCCGTGACGAGCACGTGGCTATCGTCGGCTCCGGGCCGGCGGGCCTCACCGCCGCGCAGGACCTCGTCAAGCGTGGTTATGGCGTCACCGTCTATGAGGCGCTGCCCGTTGCCGGCGGCATGATGCGCACCGGCATCCCCGAGCATCGCCTGCCCAAGGGTATCCTCCAGCGCGATGTCGACGACATCCTTGCCCTTGGTGTCGAGCTGCGCCTCAACAGCCCCGTGCGCGACCCCGCCGCCCTGCTCAAGGCCAATGGCGGCCGGTACGATGCCATCTATCTCGCCACCGGCGTCAGCCGCGCCACCAGCCTGGGCATCGAGGGGGAGGACCTTGACGGTGTCCTGTCGGGCACTTATTTTTTGCGCCACGTCAGCCTGGGCCGCCCCGTCAAGATCGGCAAGCGCGTGGCCATCGTCGGCGGGGGCATTACCGCTGTCGACGCCGCCACCACTGCCCTGCGCCTCGGCGCCGAGCAGGTCAGCCTGGTCTACCGCCGCTCCCGTGGCGAGATCCCTGCCTACCCCTGGGAGCTCGACGAAGCCGAGGCCGAGGGCATCCAGCTCGTGCCCGAGACGGTCGCCACGCGCATCCTGGGGCAGAATGGCCGCGTCACCGGCATGGAGTGCGCCCGCTCACGCCAGCTCAGCCGCATCGACGACAGTGGCAAGCGCGTCGTCGTCGCCGAGCCGGGCACCGAGTTTGTCATGGAGGTCGACACTGTCATCCGCGCCATCGGCCAGTTCTCGGACCTCGTCTTTCTCGACGAGCCGTACGACGCGATCGTCGGCGATCAGCAGACACTCGCCACCCAGATCCCCGGCCTTTTTGCCGGGCGCGGCGTCATCCCCGGTGCCGGCTTTGTGATCAATGCGGTGGCCCTCGGCCACGAGGCGTCCGGGTCGATCCACCGCTACCTGCAGGGCGAGCCCCTCACCCCGCCGCCGCCGCCCAGGCGGCCGGTGGAAAAGTGGACGCGCCAGGATGCAGAGACCAAGATCCGCCTGGGCGCCGTCACCCCGGCCGAGCGCCGCGAGCCCGCCCGCCTGCCGCTCGAGGAGCGCGTGCGCACCTTCCGCGAGGTCGTGCTGCCCCTCACCGAAGAGCAGGCCATTGCCGAGGCACAGCGCTGCCTCGACTGCGGCATCTGCTCCGAGTGTTATCGCTGCGTGTGGGCGTGTGAGCGTGGGGCGATCGACCACACTATGCAGGAGCGCCTGGTCGAGGTCGACGTGGGCGCCATTATTCTCGCCACTGGCTTTGAGCTATACGATCCACGAAACCTGCCCCAGTATGGCTATGGCCGCTATCCCGACGTCTATACCGCGCTCGAGCTGGAGCGCCTGGTCAATGCCAGCGGACCCACCGGCGGGCAGGTGGTCCTCAAGGATGGGCGCACGCCCCAGGCTGTGGCCATCTTGCATTGCATCGGCAGCCGCGACCGCCAGCATAACGCTCACTGCTCGCGCGTGTGCTGCATGTACTCCATGAAGCTGGCCCACCTGGTGCGCGAAAAGACCCACGCCCGCGTCTACGAGTTCTATTTCGACATCAATGCCTTTGGCAAGGGCTATGCCGAATTCTATGACCGCGTCCAGCAAGAGGGCATCGTCTTTGTGCGCGGCAAGGGGGCCGAAGTCGAGCAGCGCGACGGCCGCCTCGTGGTCCGCGCCGAAGAGACGCTCCTCGGCGAGATCGTCGATATCCCCGTCGATATGGTCGTCCTGTCGACGGCCATGGTGCCCACCGCCGACGCCGAGCAGGTGGCGCAGCTTTTTCACATCAGCCGCGGCGAGGACGGCTTTTTCCTGGAGGCGCACCCCAAGCTGCGCCCCGTGGAGACCGCCACCGACGGTATTTTCCTCGCCGGCGTCGCCCAGGGCCCGAAGGACATTCCCGACACTGTGGCCCAGGCCAGCGGCGCCGCCTCGCAGGCCATCGGCCTGCTCAACCGCGGCCAGGTGGCCATCGAGCCCATGACCGCCGAGGTCCTGCCGCTGCGCTGTGTTGCCTGCGGCACCTGCGTCGAGGTCTGCCCTGCCGGCGCCGCCCAGATCGTCGACGTACGCGGGCGCCAGCAGGCCGAGATCAATCCCGCCCTGTGCAAAGGGTGCGGTCTGTGCGTCGCCGCCTGCCGCGGCCGCGCCATCACGCTGCATGGATTCACCGAGCAACAGTTGTTGGGGCAGTTGGGGGCGTTGTTGAGGGTGGAGGTTTGATGCACGAGACATTTGAACCGAAAATCGTCGGCTTTCTCTGCAACTGGTGCAGCTATGCCGGGGCCGACATGGCCGGCACCAGCCGCATCGCCTACCCGCCCAACGTGCGCATCATCCGCGTGCCCTGCTCTGGCCGCGTCGACCCCCTCTACGTCCTCAAGGCGTTCCAGGAGGGGGCGGATGGGGTGCTCATTGCTGGCTGCCACCCGGGCGACTGTCACTATGGCGATGGCAACTATTACGCACGCCGGCGCTATGCCCTCATGCACCGCTTTCTCGATTTTGTCGGCATCGAGGCCGGCCGCCTGCGCATCGACTGGGTCTCGGCCGCTGAGGGCGCCCGCTTCGCCCAGGTCGTCGCCGAGATCACTGACAGTGTCCGCACCCTCGGCCCCTGGCAAGGTTGGAAAGGAAGACCATGAGCCACGAGATCGAGACTGGCATCCGCATCCGGGTCAAAAAACTCCTCGACCTCGGCGAGGTGAGCTGCGTCATTGGCCACGAGCGCAGCCCGCGCGGCCAGGCACGTCCTGCGTTTATCTATGACCCGGCCGACACCGAGCGCCTGGTGTGGGATCGCACCTGCCATCACAACCTGGTCACCTATGTGCGTGACAAGATCGCGGCACTCGCCCGCGGCGCCGAACCCGGTTCCACCCCCCGCGTGGCCGTCGTCGCCCGCCCGTGCGATGTCCGCGCGCTCAACGTTCTCATCCACGAAGGGCAGGTCGCCCGCGAGTCGGTATTCGTGGTCGGCGTCGCCTGCCCTGGCATGCTCGACGGCGACGAGGAGTCGATCCACTGCCGCTATTGTGCCGAGCGTGTGCCCGTGTTTTACGATGCCCTCATCGGCGACCCGCCCAAAGTGAAGGTGCCCGACGGGCCGTGGCCGGGCGTCGCCGAGATCGAGGCGATGGCCCCGGCCGAGCGCCTCGCCTTCTGGGCGCACGAGTTCGATCGCTGCATCCGCTGCTACGCCTGTCGCCAGGCCTGTCCCGCTTGTTACTGTTTTGAGTGCCTGGCTGAGCAGGTCGACCCGCCCTGGCTGAGCATCGCCCACGGTGTGCCGCAAAAGGCCTTCTTTCACATCATGCGCGCCTACCACCTCGCCGGCCGCTGCGCCGGGTGCCAGGCGTGCGAGGCGGCCTGCCCCGTGCATCTTCCGCTCAGCCTGCTCAATCGCAAGATCGCCGCCGAGGTCGAGGCCCTGTTCGGCTGTGTCGCCGGCGCCGACCCCGACACGCCCCCACCCCTGGCCACATTCCGCAAAGACGAGGAGCTGCCGCTATGAGATCCACCACTCACGAGTCGCTGCTCGCCTGGCTCGAGGCGCTGATCGAGCGCTATACCCTCATCGCCCCACAGCGCGTCGAGCGCGAATGGCTCTATCGCCCCGTCTCTTCCGCCGCCAGCATCGCCTTGGACTTTCAGCGCACCACGCTCTCGCCCAAGAGCTACTTTTTCCCCGACACGGAGGTGCTCCTGGACATTGAAAAGCGAGGGCGTGACGTGAGCCTGGCCGAGCCCGAGCTCGGCGGCGACCAGGTCCTCTTTGCCATCCGCCCGTGCGACGCCCGCGCCCTGCGCGTCCTCGATGCCCTGCTCGTCGACCGCCCGCCGGCCGACCCCTACTATGCCCGCCGCCGCGAGCGCACGACGCTGGTCGGCCTCGCCTGTCCCCAGATGTGGGATGGCTGCTTCTGCACCAGCTTTGGCAGCGGCCCCGCCGACGCGTCGGCCCTCGACCTGCTGCTTCATTGCGACGGCGACGACTATTTCGTCGAGGTCGTCACCGCCAGGGGCGCGGCGCTCCTCGACGGCGTCGACTGGCCCGAGGCCGGCCGGCCGGCACCCGAGCCCACGATCACCGCCGAGGCGGTGTCCGTCCGGCCACCCGGCGAGTGGCCCGCCATCTTTGACGAGCTCTCGTGGCAGCGCCTGGCCGACCGCTGCCTGAGCTGCCACGCCTGCACCTACGTGTGTCCCACCTGCCGCTGCTTTGACGTGCGCGACGACGTCACCGCCGCCAGTCCCGGCTACGTTCACGTCCAGCGCCTGCGCGCCTGGGATAGCTGCATGTCACCCGCCTACCGGCGCATCGCCGGCGGCCACAACCCACGCCCTGACACTGCCCAGCGGCTGCGCAACCGCTTCTACTGCAAATTCTGCTACTCGCCCCTCGACTTCTGCGCCGTCGCGTGTGTCGGCTGCGGCCGCTGCATTGCTGCCTGCCCGGCGGGGATCGACATCGTGGAGGTGTTGCGCGAATTAGAAATGAGAAATGAGCCATGAGCCATGAAAACCCGATGCGCCCTCTCCTCGGCACCCTCGCCGGGGTGAAGGATCTGGCGGATGACATCAAGCTCTTTCAGGTGGAGCTGAACGGCGAGCGGTTCGACTATGCGCCGGGGCAGTTTGCCTTTCTGTCGGCCTTTGGCGTCGGCGAGGCGCCTTTTGGATTGGCTTCTACCCCGTCGCGCACCAGCGCGCTCGAGTTCGCCGTCAACCGCGTGGGCACCGTCACCGACGCATTGCACAAGATGGAACCGGGCGCGATCGTGGGCGTGCGCGGCCCCATGGGCAACAGCTTTCCCCTGGACGACATCCGTGGCAAGGAGATCCTCGTCCTCGGCGGCGGCATTGGCGGCGCGCCGCTGCGCCCGGTCATCCATACGATCCTCGACCACCGCGCCGCCTATGGCCACCTGTCCATCCTGTGGGCTGCGCGCTCGCCCTCGCTGCTCGTCTTTACCGACGAGTACGAGGCCTGGCGCGCCGCGCCCGACACAGAGCTGCACGTCACCGTCGACCGCGGCGACGAAGCGTGGCAGGGCCACGTGGGCCTGATCACGGACCTGCTGGCACGCCTCGCGCCGGCGCCCGACAACACGGTGGCCATCGTCTGCGGCCCGCCGATCATGATCAAGTTTGTCATCCTCGGTCTACAAAAGCTTGGCTTCCAGGATGAGCAGATGATCATGACCCTGGAAGCCAAGATGAAGTGCGGCATTGGCAAGTGCGGCCGCTGCAACATGGGGGGGCAGTTTGTTTGCCTGCATGGCCCCGTCTTTTTCTACAGCGACGTGTCGCATTTCCTGGAGAGTTTTGTGTGAGGTAAGCGCATGGTCACACCCCAAGATCTCTGTTCGTGCGAGCTTTTTTCCGGCCTGAGTGATTCAGCGTTGGCCGAGATCGCCGCCATCGCCACCACCGAGACGTACGATGCCGGGCAGGTGATCTGCACCGAGCAAGAGGCTGCCGGCCGGCTCTTTGTCCTGCAAGAGGGCTGTGTCCAGTTGCACATCAATATCCGCTTGTCACTCGAGCCCGACGAATCCGTGACGGTGGAAGAGGTCGAGCCAGGGCGCATTTTTGGCTGGTCCTCGCTCGTGCGCCAGCGCCAGTTCACCGCGTCGGCGCACGCCGTCGACCCTGTGCGCCTCATCGTCTTTGATGCCGACGACCTCAGCGCCCTCTTTGACCGTGATACCCACATCGGCTTTGTCGTCATGAAGCAGCTTGCGGAAGTGATTGCCTCGCGCCTGCGGCGCACGCGCGACATTTGCGATCAGAAACGTGGAATATAAGTACTTGAATTTTTCCCTGGTTTCTGGTACAATGATGCTGTCCTTCGTCTGTCTGGCTATCTGGTGGTCAAGTGAGGAGGAAAAAGATCATGAGTACCAAAGGGGATATCCTGATCATTGACGATGACCCCGATTTTTGTGAGGTGGTCAAGGCCGCGCTGGAAGCAGACAACTTTGCGGTTCGAACCGCCGAGGAGGGTGCGCGCGGGCTGGCCATGATGCGCGAACAAAAGCCCGATCTGGTCTTTCTGGACGTGATCATGGTCTCGCCGACGGAGGGCTGCTACGTCGCCGACGAGATATTCGACGACCCCGAGCTACGCCAGGTGCCTGTCGTCATGGTCACCAGCGTGGTTGATTCCGAATACCTGGCCGACTTTCCCACCGATCGCGCGCTTCACGTCGACCTGTTTCTCGAAAAGCCGGTGCCCCTGGACAAGTTTGTAGAGCTGGCGAATCGCTTTGCCCCACGGTAGTTCCGTGGGGGCTGCGTGAGGCGTGAACTGTGATTCACGCCTCACGGTCCACGCTCACTGGGCAGCAAGAAACTGAACTTGCTGCCCAGGCCCACTTCTGACTCGACCCACACCTTGCCACCCAGGTTCTCGACGATGCGGCGCACGAGGGCAAGGCCCACGCCCGTGCCGATGGGGCATAGGTCGCGCGCGTTGCCCGCCCGGAAGAATTCCTGAAAGATGCTCTGCTGATCTTCTGCCGAGATGCCGATCCCCGTGTCGCGGACAGCGGCAACCATGTACTCGTTGGCCTGCTTGATCGTCACCGCCACGATCCCGCCGGGCTCGGTGTATTTGATCGCATTGCTCAGCAGGTTTGTCCACACCAGCTTGAGCCGCTCCGGGTGTGCGCGCACCGGCCGCAGCTCAGGATCGACATCTACACTCAAAAAGAGGTCCTTGCTCTCTGCTTCGGCCCTCATCAGATCGACCACGCCGCGCAAGATTTCGGCCGGGTGCACCAGGGCGAGTGGCTCGTCGCGCTTTTCCTCCTCACGCGCCCGCACCAGGCGCAGCAGGTCGCTGATGAGTTGGGAAACTTCTGTGGTGCGGCGCATGACGCGCTCCAGGATGTCGTGCACCTTGTCCGGTGAGGCGTGACCCGACAGGGCGAGCTCGATGCACGTGTGGATCGTATTGATCGGCGCCCGCAGCTCGTGCGTCACCAGCGTCAGGAAGCGCGTGCGCTCGGCGTCGATGGCTCTCAGCCGCTCGTTTGCCTCTTCCAGCTCGCGGCTCTTGGCAATTACTTCCCTGTGTCTCTGCACCAATACCCTGTCGCGCGCCCGCAGCCGTGCGCTGACCGACGAAGTCAGGTAGCTCACCAGCCCGAGGGCCACGATCATCATGCCCACCAGGCCGGCGACGTATCCGCCCTCGCCATAGAGCTCGATGTCGCCCAGGAGGGGCAGGTGGTGATGCGGCAGGAGGCCCGTGTATTCCAGGCCGGCCACTCCTGCCACCAACGCCGCGGCCAGGCCAGCCATGGCAAAGCTGATCCACTTGGGCAGGAGGACGCTGGCCAGCGTTGTGTGCAGCACAAAAAAGAGGATCATCGGGTTCTCGACGCCACCCGAAAAGTGGATCAACGCGGCCAGGGCCAGCAGGTCGAGGACAACCTGGGCACAGTCGAGGCGCGTCGCAGCCTCCACGCTGCCCATGCGTGGTGTGCGCACGAGCAGCGAAAAGCCGGCGTTGTAGAGCGCCACGAACGCGATGGTGCCCAGCAGGGCATGAAAGGGGAGCCTGCCTGGCACCACCAGCCAGGCAACGGCCAGCGCTACGCCGCTGGCCACGACCGCCAGCCAGCGCAACTGGATCAGCCACCCGATCCGCTCGATGCGCTCGGTTTCGAAGGGCAGCTCGCTCGTCATCGGCCGGCCCGGCCCGCCTGCCCGCTACAAGGTGGATGAGGTGGAAGGGGAGCCGGCAAAGCGGTTGGCCAGCTCCAGGATTTGGGCCATCGGCGCCGGTTTGTCGACGAATGCCCTGGCCTGCAGCGGCCTGTCTGTCGGAAAATGCCCGGTGTATTCGGAGCTGACGATCGAGGTCAAAAAGATCACCGGCACGTCGCACAGTTCCGGGTCGTTGGCAATCTCTTCGCTCACCCACACCCCTTCTGTCGGCATGCGCATGATGACGTCGAGAAACACGAGGTCCGGCTTTTTCTCGCGCATCATCCGCAAGCCCACTGTGCCCTGGCTTGCGCACCGCACGCCAAAACCATCGGCGTCCAGGATCGCCTGCATTGCGGCGCAGAAATCGGGGTCGTCGTCGATTACCAGGACTTCACCCTTTGTTGGCATGGCTCTCCTCTCACACACCAGAAACTCACACGGCTCCGCCTGAAAATCGCGCACCCCCATTATACCACAATCCACGCCAAAAGCCAAGCGGCTGCTCTGTTCCCTCTTGTTCACCCCTCGACGTAACACGCGCCCGGGGAGCCCTCTTGCCCCTCCACTCGCACCCGCCGCGGAAAAAAGAGGTTCACCACCCACGCACTTGTCAGCAGGTGGTTCGTCACCCGTTCTGTCGTAAAGCGCGACGGCCCCGAGGCGAGCGCCAGCGGCAGCACAAGCTGATCCGCCAGGTGGCAGTCGAGCGCCGCACCGCTCTCCAGGTAGGCGAGTAGTTCGGTCACCGCGTCGGCTGCTACCTCTTCCGCCGGCTTGCCCCGCTGGCCGAGCGACGTGAACCCGGCCAGCGCCTGCTCGCTCTCGGCCCACAGAAATAGCGCCGTGCCCTGCCCCTTCGAATCGGCGTCTACCTCGTCCACCCGCGCGTTGATCCCTGCCGCACGCAGCCCACCCAGCGCCGCACCGGCCTGCCTCGCGCGAATGTGCTTCGGCAGGTTGCTCGCCGCCGAGATGCCGCGCACCCTCAACAGCTCCCCCCGCTCCCACAGGTCGAGCCCTTCCAGCACTGGCTGCGGCCGGTCGCCGGCTGTGCCGCAGCCCTGGATCGTCACCTTCACCTCGCCGCCGCCGAGCGGAAACCAGCCCCATTGGCGCAGATTCACCTTGGCCCTGATGCCGGCACGTGCCAGCGTGGGCAGGTAGACGCGCTTTAGGTAATCGAACGGCGGGCTCCACGCCACGTGCGTCCCGCCACGCAGCGTCAGTTCTGACGCACCGTTGGCCAACGCCAGCGGCACGAGCACTGTGTGCAGCACCAGGCTTGTGGAGCCTGCGCTTCCCCCTTTCGCCGCGTCGGCTACGTCGAACGTGTAGCGGCCCGCCTGGGGTGAGCAGCCTGGCGTGAAGGTCAGCGCCTGCGCGTCGAGCCGGGCACCCTCCACCTGCGCGTGGCACACCCTCGCCACCGCCCGCACCCCGGTCAGGTGCTGCGGCTGCAACCCGGGTTTGCGCCTGTGGGCGCGGATGTGCTCGATGCGCACCGGCTGCCCCGTCACCGCCGACAGCGCCAGGCAGGTGCGCAGTACCTGCCCGCCTCCCTCTCCGTACGAGCCGTCGACGACGATCATGCCTCTCCCTCCCGCCGCCGCGGCCTGATCCCCAGCCCGGGCCTGTCGGGCAGCACCAGGCGTCCCCCCTCTGCCACCTGCGCGCCGACGTAGGGGTCGTTGGTCACGTTCAGGTTGCCGTCGAGGTCCGCCCAGTCAAACAGTGGCGCCAGGTGGGCGGCGGCCGTGATGCCCAGCGACGTCTCGACCATGCAGCCGAGCATCACCGCCATGTCGTGCGCCCGGGCGGCGGCGACGATGCGCAGCGCCTCACGCAGGCCGCCCGCCTTTTGCACTTTTACGTTCACTCCATCGCAGCACCCCACCAGGCGCGGCACGTCGCGCGCCGTGCGCACCGGCTCGTCGGCAAAGATCGGTACCGGCGACGCGTGCCGCAGCCGCGCCATCCCTTCCAGGTCTTCCTCCGCCAGCGGCTGCTCGATCCAGGCCACCCCCAGCTCGGCCAGGGCCGGCACCAGGCGGTTGGCCTGCTCCACCGTCCAGGCACAGTTGGCATCGACCACCAGCGTGCTCTCGACGGCGCGCCGCACCTGGCGCACCAGGGCCAGGCTCAGCGCCTCGTCGGCGTCCAGCTTGAGCTTCAGGATCGAAAAGTGGGCGGCTGCCTCCACCGCCCGCGCCACCACCTCGTCCACGGCGTCGATGCCGAGCGTGTAGCAGGTGCGCGGCGCCCGTGCCGGCGTCAGACCCAGGAGCCGGTAGAGGGGCACCCCCAGTATCTTGCCCACCAGGTCGTGCAGCGCCACGTCCACCGCCGCCCGCCCCGCCTGCGATCCTGGCGGCAGCCCGGCCACGATCTCTTCGATCGGGAAGGGGTCGTCGCCCAGGTCGCCCAGGTGCGCCAGGTAGTCAATCACCCCTTGTTGGCTCTCGCCGTGCTGCACCACCGGTGCTGCCTCGCCCATCCCCACGTGCTCGCCCGCCCGGATGCGCACCACGACATTCTTGCGCACCACGCTCGTCCCATGCGCGATCCGGAAGGGCGTCCTCAGCTCCAATATGATCGGTTCCCAGCTCAGCTCCATATCTCCTCCTCTTTGCCCATTATACTATGTCTCTCGTATCCTCTCAAAAAGTGGGGGAAGTTGGGTTGTGTGCGGGGTCCGCACACAACCCAACCCCCGATTATTGAGCAGATACTGTCTCTCGTATCCTCTCAAAAAGTGGGGGTGGGGCGTAGGGCGGATTAGCCATCCGCCCTACGCCCCCCGGGTGATTGAGATGATACCGCCTCTTGTCCCTTGTCACCTGTCGCCCTCGCAGATGGGCAGGCTGGAAGATGGGCCCATCTTCCAGCCTGCCATCCTTCCAATCCTGCTCTCCTCCCCAGGTCGTACTCCCAGATCTCCTCCCGGTCGATGCCACCCGGTCTATTGCCACCCGTGGAAATTTCTGGTAT
>JAFGIA010000299.1 GCA_016929795.1 Anaerolineae bacterium | reverse complement strand
GCCCAACGCAAACAAGTCCGCGCCCGTCATTGCGGCAGCGTGGGTTGAGGCTCCCTCAGTTGGCGAGGGAGCGGCCTGGACCTGGTCGCGCTCTAAAACCACCCGTACAGCCATCGGTACACCTCCAAGCAATTACTAACAAGTCTAACACGGTGTGAGTTTTTGTGCAAATGTGGGTTCGTAAATGGGCAGATTGGTGATTCGCTCACTCGTAGGCCACGCCTTCCGCACGCTGACCCTGGTTGCCCGCAGCGCGTGTCAGTAGATGCGCGGACTGCCTGGCGCAAGGTGGACCAGCAGGATTAGCTATTCCCATTGCACGAGCGTCTGGTCTCGACCCTGAGTGGGGACGCGCGATTGTTCTACGCGCTGGCCCGCAGACGATAGCCTACGCCGGGTTCGGTCAGGACGTAGCGTGGGCGAGCCGGATCCGGTTCGATCTTGCGCCGCAGGTTGCTGATGTTCACCCGCAGCATGTGCACCTCTTGCTCGTAGCCCATACCCCAGATCTGGCGCAACAGTTGACGGTGCGTCAATACCTTGCCTGCATCAGTCACCAGCGCACGCAGCAGATCGTACTCCGTCGGCGTCAATTGCACCTCGCGCCCGGCCACCGTCACCACGCGCCGCGCCATGTCCACCGTGAGGTCGCCGCTGGAAAATACCGGTTGCACGCCGGATTGGCTCGCTCGCCGCAGGGCCACGCGCATCCGCGCCAGCAGTTCTCCCGCGCCAAAGGGCTTGGTCAGATAATCGTCCGCGCCCGCATCCAACGCGGCGATCTTGTCGGCCTCCTGCCCGCGCACCGAAAGAATGATGATGGGGATGCGTGTCCACTCGCGCAGCAGGCGCGTGACCTCTACTCCATCGAGGTCGGGCAGCCCCAAATCCAGGATGACCAGGTCAGGCCGGTCGGCGACCATGGACGATAGCGCCGCCTGGCCGCTATTTGCTTCGAAGACAGTGTACCCATGCGCCGACAGCGACACGCGCAGAAAACGCCGGATGGCCGGCTCATCATCCACGACCAGTACACGCGCGCTGGTTTCGCTCATACAATCTCCCCCTGCGCACGCAGCGGCAGCGCAATCGTAACGACGGTGCCGCCGCCCGCGCGGTTCTGCGCCTGGATGCGCCCGCTGTGCGCCTCCACGATCCCTTTGCAGATGGATAACCCCAGTCCCGTTCCGCTCACCTGTCCGGGTTGCTGCACGCGATAGAACTTGTCGAATATGCGCTCCAGGTCATCGGGAGGAATGCCGGCGCCACGATCGGCAACCTCAATACACACCTCTGCGTTGTCCGCGCGCGCGCGTACCTCGACCGGCGTCCCCGGCGACGAATACTTGAGCGCATTATCCAGCACATTCACCAGCACTTGCACGATCAAGACGAAATCCAGCGCTGCGAGCGGCAAGTCGGACGGCGCGTCCACCGTCAGTGGGCGATCGCGCAGCCGGTCGTTCAGCGGTTCCAGCGCCGCGCCGATCACGTCCTGCACGTCGCACGGCTCGCGCCTCACCTTGAGCGCCCCGGCCTCGATGCGCGTCATGTCGAGCAGGTTGCCGACCAGCCGGTTGAGCCGCTCGGCTTCTTCGCGGGCATTTTCCACCAGGCTGCGGCGTGCGGCCTCGTCCAACTCGACGTCACTCTCCTGCAAGCTGCTGAGCGCGCCGGTGATCGAAACCAGCGGCGTGCGCAAGTCATGCGAGATCGAGTTGAGCAGCGCAGTCTGAAGCCTCTCGGTAGCCTGCAGCAGCTCGGCGTGCCGAGCCTGCTCGGCCAGTTGCGTGCGCTCGATGGCCAGTGCGGCCTGGCTGGCAAAGGCCTCCAGCAGGTGCAGTTGATCGGGACCCAGGCGGCTGTCTGGGTCGGGCGGCCTCATTCCCAAGACGCCGATTGTACCTCGAGCGGTTTTCAGGGGCAGGTAGCGCACGCTGGCAGCTGAAAGTGTGTCTGTCCCACGCCCGGCAGGTTGGCCGTGCTGAAAGGCCCAGGCCGCCACGGCCAGTTCGTTCTCATTCAGCCCAAAACTAGCGCTGAGTGCGCGAGGGCTGACGGCACCGCGCGAGCTGTCCGGCAGCAGCACGGCCACTTCGCGGCTGAAGGTCCGGCTGACGTGCGTGAGAACATTCTGCATGATCGTGTCCAGGTCAGCAGCCACCGCCAGGTCGCGGCTGAGGGCGTACAGCTCGGTGGTCTGCGCCGCGCGGCGCTCGGCGGCTATTGCCTGCTCGCGCGTGCGCGCGGTCAGGCTGCTGATGACCAGGCTGACCACCAACAGCCCGACAAAGGTCAGCAGATATTCCGTATCGGCAACGGCCAGGGTAAACGCGGGCGGGACGAGGAAATAGTCGAACGCGGCCACGCTGAGCACAGCGGCCAGGAACGACGGCCCACGCCCCAGGTAGATGGCGGCGACGACGACCACGAGCAGGTAAATCATCACCAGGTTCGCGGGGGAAAACAGCGGGTGCACCAGGGCGCTCAACAGAGTTCCCACACCCACCAGAAGCACACTCGCCAGGTAGCGTAGCCACGGACGGTGTGGCCGCCACGCTGTTTCCAATGGCATGCTCGTTCCCGGCGTCCCGCTGATGATGTACACGTCAATCGGCCCGCTCTCGCGAATGATCTGATCTACGACGCGGCCACGCAGCAGCTCACGCCAGCGCGGGCGGACCGGTTTGCCCACGATGATCTTGGTGACGTTGCGTCGGCGCGCGAAATTGAGCGTGGCTTCCGCAATGGAGCGGCCCGGCAACGTGACCGCCTTGCCCCCCAATTCCTCGGCCAGGTGGAGTGTGCGCGAGATACGCTCCTTTTCGCTCTGTGACAGCCGGGCGTGCTCGTGGGTCTCTACGTAGACGGCGAACCATTCGGCATCCATGTCTTCGGCCAGCCGGCGCGCCGCGCGCACCAGCCGTTCGGCCAGCGGGCCCGGGCTGACGCACACCAGCAGCCGCTCCTTGACCGGCCAGGGGCCGGGGATGGCGCGGGCCTGCATGTAGGCCCGCATCTGGTCGTCCACTCGCTCGGCGGCGCGGCGCATAGTCAGCTCGCGCAGCGCGGTGAGGTTGCCCGCGCGGAAGAATCTCTGTATGGCGCGCGCGGCCTGGTCGGGCACGTAGACCTTGCCCTCCTTGAGGCGCTGCAGCAGCTCGTCGGGAGGCAGGTCCACCAACTCGATTTCCGTGGCTTCGTCAATCACCCGATCGGGGATCGTTTCGCGGACGGTGACGCCGGTGATTTGCGCCACCACGTCGTTCAGGCTTTCGAGGTGCTGGATGTTGAGCGTGGTGTAGACGTCGATCCCCTGCGCGAGAATCTCCTCGACGTCCTGGCATCGCTTGACGTGACGCGAGCCGGGGGCGTTGGTATGAGCCAGTTCGTCTACCAACGCCAGTTGTGGGCGACGCGCCAACAGCGCGTCCACGTCCATCTCCGGCAGGAGGATGCCCCGGTACTCGACCTGCTTGCGCGGAATCACTTCCAGGTCTCGCAGCAGCGCCTCGGTCTCGGCCCGGCCGTGCGTCTCGATATAGGCCGCCGCCAGGTCTATGCCTTCCTCCTTGCG
The DNA here is from genome assembly GCA_016929795.1 of Anaerolineae bacterium. Next base: position 5,979 of record JAFGIA010000299.1, on the reverse strand, counting down.
CTGGTGAGCCGCTTCGAGCATGGCGTAAGTCTTGCCGACGCCGGCGGCGTAGCCCAGGAAGATCTTGAGCCGGCCGCGCGCTTGCTGCTGCTCTGCGGTCTGGATGCGCGCGAGCAGCTCGTCGGGGTTGGGACGCTGACGCTCTTCTGCCATACCTGCTATTGTACACCAATGCCATCCAGCGCCAAGTTGAGTCCGAGCACGTTGACGCGCGGCTCGCCCAAAATGCCAAACTGGCGGCCGGCCGTGCAGCGCGCGACCAGCGACCGCACCTGATCCTCGCTCACACCGCGCGCACGCGCCACGCGCGGAACCTGGTAGAGCGCCGCGGCGACGCTGATGTGCGGGTCGAGTCCACTGGCCGAAGCGGTTACCAGGTCGACCGGGATGGGCGCGGCATTGTCCGGGCCGGCGGCATGCAGCGCGTCAATGCGCGCTTGCGCTCTCCTAATCAGGTCGGGGTTCAGCGGCCCGAGGTTCGAGCCAGACGAGGCGGCTGCGTTGTACGGAGACGTCGCCGTCGCCGATAGCCGCCCCCAGAAATAACGCGGGTCGTCGAACGGCTGACCGATCAGCGCGGAGCCGACGGGCTGGCCGTTCTGATAGAGCAGGCTGCCGTTGGTCTGGCGCGGAAACACGGCCTGGGCGAGGCCCGTCACCGTGAGCGGATAAGCCACCCCGGTAAGGACGGTCAGAGACGCCAGGAGCACGAGCGCCGGTCTGAGCTGCACGGCCACATCTGCCTCACCCGGCCACGGCTACAGTCAGCGTCTGAGGATATGCCTCGGCTTCATCTGACCGTGCGCGTTCGAGCGCCGACGCCATCTGGGCCACCAGGTTGCGGAGCAGACGGCTGTCTTCCGGTGGTAGCCACCCATGGCCACGCCAGATGTGGATCTCGCCCATCAGGCATTGCGCTCCCTGAAGCGGGATGATGCGGTCCGGCCGGGCCTGTGTTGCCCCGTCGGCAGCGCCGTTGGCTGCCTGCGAGAAGGGCCGCGGCTCGGCCGGATATGCGACTACTCTGACGAGCGCCGCCTGAAACATCTGCTGCAGGTGGCGGGCAGCGACGTCTGTGACGGCCTCTGGTGTGCGCAGGCCGGCCAGCGCCGTGCTCAGCTCGTATGTCAGAATGGCGTCACGTTCGGCCGTTTGCGCCTTCGACAAGCTGGACTGGAGGCGTCCCACGAGCACGACGGCCACGAAGGTAAAGATGGCCAGCACCAGCCAGCCTTCCGGGTTGGCGACTGCGAACGTGTGAAACGGCGGGACGAAGAAATAATCGAACATGAGGGTCGCCGATACCGCCGCGCACAACCCCGGCCCCTGTCCCCAGCGCGCCGTGCTCCATATAACCGGCACCAGGTATAACAAGGGGATGACCGCGTCGCCAATGGCTTCGCGTCCGATCAGCAGCAGTAACGCCGTGGTCGCGGTGGCCAACAACACAGCCCAAGCACATTGCGAGAGCAGCTCCGGGGTGATAGACAAACGGAATTTCTTCATACGATGCCTCCTTAAAAAGAATCGTTCTGCGCCGATCCGATTAGACCAGGCGCAACGCCACCAGCAACAAGTCAATCAGCTTGATTCCAATGAACGGCGCGATCAGTCCGCCTACGCCATAGACCAGTAGATTGTCGCGCAAGAGTTGCGCCGCGCCGACCGGGCGATACGGCACACCACGCAGCGCCAGCGGGATGAGCGCCACGATGATGAGAGCGTTGAAAATCACCGCTGAAAGGATCGCGCTCTGTGGCGTCGCCAGCCGCATCAGGTTCAGCGCGCCGAGCGCCGGATAGGTGGAGGCGAACGCCGCCGGGATGATGGCGAAATACTTGGACACGTCGTTGGCGATGCTGAACGTCGTCAGCGCGCCGCGCGTCACCAGCAGTTGCTTGCCGATCTCGACAATCTCGATCAGCTTGGTGGGGTTGCTGTCCAGGTCCACCATGTTGGCCGCCTCGCGCGCCGGCTGCGTGCCGGTGTTCATCGCTACCGCCACGTCGGCCTGGGCCAGCGCGGGCGCGTCGTTGGTGCCGTCGCCCGTCATCGCCACCAGCCGCCCGCCGGACTGGTACTCGCGGATGAGCTTAAGCTTGGCTTCGGGCGTGGCCTGCGCCAGGAAATCGTCTACGCCGGCTTCGGCGGCAATCGCGGCGGCGGTGAGCGGGTTATCGCCGGTGATCATCACCGTCTTGATGCCCATCTTCCGCAGGCGCCCGAAACGCTCCTTGATGCCGCCCTTGACCACGTCCTTGAGGTGGATCACGCCGACGGCCTGCCCGTTGCGCGCCACCGCCAGCGGTGTGCCGCCCGAGCGCGCGATCTCCTCGACGATGGCCCTCATCTCCGGCGGCGCATAGTGGCCGTGGCTCTCCACGTATACCGCGATCGCGTCGGGTGCGCCCTTGCGGATGCTCATCCCCCCCTCTATCCCCCCCGCTTGCGGGGGGGATGAAAGGGGGGGTACGTCCACGCCGCTCATCCGTGTCTGCGCGGTGAAGGGGATGAAGCGCACGTGCGGCTGCGCGCCGACGGTGCGACCGCGCAGGCCATATCTCTCCTTCGCCAGCACGACGACGCTGCGGCCTTCGGGCGTCTCGTCGGCCAGCGATGCGAGCTGCGCCATCTCGGCCAGGTCACGCTCGCCTACGTCGTTCACTGGAATGAACTCGACCGCCTGCCGGTTGCCCAGCGTGATCGTGCCGGTCTTGTCGAGCAACAGCACGTCCACGTCGCCGGCGGCTTCCACCGCACGGCCCGAAAGCGCGATGATGTTGCGCTGGATCATGCGATCCATGCCTGCGATGCCGATGGCCGAGAGCAACCCGCCGATGGTGGTGGGGATCAAGCACACCAGCAGCGCGACCAGCACGGTGATGGTGACGGGCGCGCCCGCGCCCGCCGCCCGGACGCTGTAGAGCGAGTACGGCAGGAGCGTGGCGCACACGAGCAAGAAGATGATGGTAAAGCCGGCAAGCAGAATGCCGAGCGCGATCTCGTTGGGCGTCTTTTGCCGCTTGGCGCCTTCCACCAGGCTGATCATCCGGTCGAGAAATCCTTCGCCGGAGTTGGCCGTCACGCGCACGATGAGCCAGTCGGAAAGGACGCGCGTGCCGCCGGTGACGGCGCTGCGGTCGCCGCCCGACTCGCGGATGACCGGCGCGCTCTCGCCGGTGACGGCGCTCTCGTCCACCGAGGCGATGCCCTCGATCACCTCGCCGTCCGCCGGGATGATGCGGGCGTACTCGTCCGCGCCCGCTTCCACCAGCACCACGTCGCCCTGGCGCAGCGCGGTGGACGCGACGATCTCGATTGCTGCGTCACGCTTCGGCTGGCGCAGTTTTTTGGCTCGCGTCTCCTGGCGCGTTTTTCGTAAGGCTTCGGCCTGCGCCTTGCCGCGCCCTTCGGCCAGCGCCTCGGAGAAATTGGCGAACAACACGGTGAACCACAGCCACAGCGCCACCGCACCGACGAACCCGGCCGGGGCCTCGCCGTGGCCGAGCAGGGCTTGAATCCACAGAGCCGTAGTGAGCACACTGCCGACCTCAACCACGAACATGACCGGGTTGTGCACTATCCGGCGTGGGTCGAGTTTGACAAACGCATCCACGACCGCGCGGCGATACAATTTGCGACGCAAGTCTTTGGATTTTTCGCTCTGTACTTTCATGCTTGCTCACTCCAAGTGCGGGCGCGTGAAGCGTAAAACGTGACGCGGCAATTACGTTTCACGTTTTACGCATTACCCCCCCAGCATCAGATGTTCCACAAGCGGCCCCAGCGCCAGCGCCGGGAGGAAACTGAGCGCGCCCACGATGACGACCACGGCGATGAGCCAGGCGATGAACAGCGGTGTGTGCGTGGGCAGCGTGCCCGCGCTGGCCGGCGCCTTTCTCTTGCGCGCGAGCGACCCGGCGATGGCGAGCGTGGGGACCGCCAGCCAGTAGCGCGCGACGAGCATACTCAGGCCCAGGGCGACGTTGTAGAAAGGCGTGTTCGCGTTCAGCCCGGCAAAGGCGCTGCCGTTGTTGTTGCCTGCCGAAGAAAAGGCGTACAGCACCTCGCTAAAGCCGTGTGGGCCGGGGTTGAACACGCTCGCCCGGCCCGCCGGGGTAGCGACGGCGACCGCTGTACCGGCCAGCACGACCAGCACCGGGATCAGGATGACGAGCACCGCCATCTTGATCTCAAAGGCCTCGATCTTTTTGCCCAGGTATTCGGGCGTGCGCCCGACCATCAACCCGGCCACGAACACGGCGATGATGGCAAAGACCAACATGCCGTATAGGCCGGAGCCGACGCCGCCGTATACCACTTCGCCCAACTGGATCAGCCACATCGGGACCAGGCCGCCGAGCGGCGTGTACGAATCGTGCATCGAGTTGACCGACCCGTTGGAGGCGGCCGTCGTCGCCGTGGCCCACAGCGCCGAGCTGGCGACGCCGAAGCGCGCCTCCTTGCCTTCCATGTTGCCGCCGGGCTGCAAGTCGCTCGCGGTCTGGTCAACACCCAATTTGGTCAGCGCCGGGTTGCCGCTTTGCTCGGCCCACACCGTCACACCTAGCAAAACCGCAAAGATGGTCGTCATCGCCGCGAGCACCGCCCAACCCTGCCGTGTGTCGCCCACCATCCGGCCAAAGGTGGTGCACAGCGCCGCCGGGATGAGCAGGATCGCGAGCATCTCCAGCAAGTTGGAGAGCGGCGTCGGGTTCTCGAACGGGTGGGCTGAGTTGGCGTTGAAAAAGCCGCCGCCGTTCGTGCCGAGCTGCTTGATAGCGACCTGCGACGCCGCCGGGCCGAGCGCCAACACTTGCTCGGCTACCGCGTTTCCATGTGCGTCAACCGTGGGCTGTAGCAACGTCACCGTTCTGTATGCGTCGAACGTCTGCACGACGCCCTGCGACACGAGCACCAGCGCCAGCACGAGCGAGAGTGGCAGCAAGATGTACAGCATGGAGCGCGTCAGGTCAACCCAAAAGTTGCCGATCCTCCCCCCTGCCTCCCCCGCTTGCGTCCCCCCCTTTGTCCCCCCCGCTTGCGGGGGGGATATAGGGGGGGGACGCCGCGCCAGGCCGCGTACCAGCGCCACCAGCACCGCCATCCCGGTCGCCGCCGAGACAAAGTTCTGCACGGTCAGTCCGAGCATCTGTGTGAGATAACTCATCGTCGTCTCGCCGCTGTAACTCTGCCAGTTGGTATTCGTGGCGAAACTGACCGCGGTGTTGAACGCTGTAGCCGGTGCGACGCCCCCACAGCCCTGCGGATTGAGCGGCAGCACGCCTTGTAGCCGCTGCAATGCGTAGACTGTCAGCAGGCCCAACACATTGAACAGCAGTGTGGCGACAGCATAGGTCTTCCAGTCCATCTCGTCTTCCTCGCGCACGCCTGCGGCGCGGTAGATGAGCCGCTCAATAGGCCGCAGCAGCGGATCCAGGAGCGTGCGCTCGCCTTGATAGACACGCGCCATATATGCGCCCAGCGGCTTGACCAACAGCAGCAAGAGAGCCAGGTACAGCCCGATTTGCAGCCAGCCAAACGATGTCATCCGAACCACTCCGGTTGCAGCAGCGCGACGAACAGGTACACGAGCAGGCCCAGCGCGATCAGGCCGGCGACGAGATACAGCGTGGACAAGTCAATCCTCCATCAATCGCCCGCAAACGGCGATCAGTCCCAGGCTGGCGGCAAAGAATACCAGCACCAGGCTGACGAAAACCAAGTCGTTCATACGAGTGAGTATATCCGAGAGTGCGTCAAATGGGGGACAAGAAAACGAGGCGCAATGTCAAAAAAGTGTCAAGAGGCGCAACCGGGGCGTCGTTTGGAGAGAGCAAATGACGCGGAACAGTAGGATGAACGCGACGGTCGGGTGGTCAGATTACAGGGAGCAATGCAAATGCTCTTACTCATAGGCCAGCGCCTCCCGCACGCTGACCCTGGTCGCCCGCAGCGCCGGCCACAGGCTGGCCAGGG
>JAFGIA010000298.1 GCA_016929795.1 Anaerolineae bacterium | reverse complement strand
GGATGAGGTATGGCGCGCTCGCAGTTGCACGACCCGACTTGGCACACGAACGATGAAGGTGCGGCGTGAAGCCGGCACCCGTCTACTATGCCCAGACGATGCCGGGATTCGAGCAGATCGCCTGGCTGGAGATACGAAAACGCTTCCCCCACGCCACGTTGATCGAGACCCTGTTCGTCAAGGACCAGAACGGGATCGTCGTCTTTCGATTCGACGGCAATCCCGATCGCCTTCTCGATCTGCGCACTGCCGAAGACGTGTTCGCCGAGATCGCATCGATGTCTGAGCTGTCGCGCGACTGGCGCGATCTGCGCCTCATCGCGAATGAAATCGATAGGTCCTGTCTCCTCCAACCGGTGACACTGCCGCGAGCAAGAACCGGCCGCACGCTTACCTATCGCGTCATCTCGCGCAAGGTCGGGAACCACCAATACCGGCGCATGGACCTTGAAGCCGCCGTCGTCAAGGGCGTCGAGCGCAAGCTTGGCAAAAAGTGGACCCTCGTCGAGGATGATGCCGACATCGAGATCTGGGCCAACGTCCTCGGCTCCAGGCTGCTGTGCGGCGTGCGCCTGTCTGACCGCACGATGAGACACCGCTCGTACAGGGTTGCCAGCCTGCCTGCGGCGCTCCGCCCGTCCGTTGCCGGCGCGATGGTGTTCCTGATCGAGCCCTGTCCCGCCGACGTTTTCCTCGATCCGATGTGTGGCACCGGCACCCTCATTGCCGAGCGCCTGCTGGTAGCCGACGGAGCGACGATCCTCGGCGGCGATATCGCGCATCGCGCCCTCGCCGCATCCGCCTTGAATGCGGTGCAGCTTGGCAAGCCATGCACCGTCTGCTGCTGGGATGCCTGCCGGCTGCCACTGGCAGCGGCGTCTGTGGACAAGGTGGCGGTGAATCTCCCCTTCGGAAAGCAGATCGGCACGCGCCAGGAGATCGAGGCCCTCTACCCGCGCTTTTTCTGCGAGCTGGAGCGCCTGCTGAAGGCCGGCGGCCGGGCTGTCGTGCTAAGCGCCGAGTTCGAGCTGGTCAAGCAGGCGCTGCGCGTCGCTCCCGCCCTGCACATCGACCATGGGTACAGCGTAGCCGTGTTGGGCCAGTGGGCGCGGCTCTACCTCGTCAGGCGGCTCTGATAGTGCGTGGCAGCCTGAGCTATCTCTCGGCGTCGTAACGCGCGTTGACCTGCGCGCAGCCGCGGAGCTCGGGATGGTTCGCAAAGCACATGCCTTCCGGTGACCTGGAGAACCGTTCGCACCCCCAGCACCACCACGCCGTCCACCGCCACCACTTACCCCGGTTGTCGTCGCGGATCTCGCGGCACAACTGCTCGGCGACTGCCTGTGGGATTGCGTGCGGGGCCGCCTGTGAATCGGCCCTGGTTTCGTTCGCCATCGCGCCCTCCTCTCCTCCTATACGCTGTGCGCCCTGAATCCTCTCGCGGTTTAAGCTTTGAAGCAGACCAACACATCCGAATCTCTTGGGCGGATGATCAAACAGCCGGGCAGTGAGCTTTTTGTGGCGGGGAGCAGATCGTGCTATACTGGCCGTGGAGGTGATAGGCAGATGCTTCGACAGCACGCCAGGACCGTGCGCTCGGGGGTGAGCGGGTGCACGGTGGGTTACGTCGGACTGCTCACGGCGTACATGGGCACGGACGCGTTGGGGGTCACGGGCGTCTGGCCCATCGCGGCGCTGAGCTACGTCGTGCCCTGGCTGTTTGCACCCATCGCTATACTGCTCCCGGTCGCCGTGCTGCTGCGCGACCGGCGGCTGCTCGCCCTGCTCGCCATCCCGGGCGCGCTGTTCCTGCTGCTGTACGGTGCGTATTACTTGCCGCACCGGCCCGCCGCTGCCGCCGGTACCCCGTTCACGCTGCTGACCTACAACATCAACGGGCTCAACCGCGACGCGGATGCCATCGCCGCGGCCATCACAGCGCACGACCCGGACGTCGTTGCACTGCAAGAGGTGAACGTGTCGATGGATCGGGCGATCAGTGCTCACCTCGCGGGCCGCTATCCGAACCACTATTGGGAACGAGGCATGGCGCTCTACACGCGGCTGCCGGTACAAAAGTACGACGCGTTCCGGCTTGGCGACGAGGGTTTTTTCGCGCAGCAGGCGACCCTGCTCGTGGACGGCCGCGAGGTGACCGTCTTGAACGCGCATCCACGCTCGCCGGCCGGAAGCCCGAGCGGCCTCGCCGTCGTGCACCACGCGGATGACGTCCGAGACCTGGTCGCCCGCATCGACGCCATCGACGATCCGCTCGTGGTGGCCGGCGATCTGAATCTGACAGACAGGCATCCCGCCCACTATGCGTTGGCGGGGCGTCTCCGCGACGCGCAGGCCGAGGTGGGGAGGGGGATGGGGTTTACGTTCCGCCCGTTGCGGGGTGGGCCGGCGATGTGGCGGATCGACTATGTGCTGCACTCAGCAGAGATGGTGGCGCTCGATGTGGAGATGGGAGACTATGGGGGATCGGATCATCGAGCGGTGATCGCGAGGCTGGCTTGGCGGTAGGGGGGAGGTTGACAGCGGATTCTCAGGATTTGCGGATTGTTTCGCGCCTCGATGTGCGCGTCTGCAGAGCACTGTGTTGAGAATGTGACGAGTGGCGTCGCACTGGCGTTGATTCCAACCTTACTCTTCCACCGACCGCGGCACCGGCACATAGAGCCCCACCCCTTCCACCGCCTCAAACTCGAACCACGGCTCCCACCGCTCCGTCGGATCGGTGACGTACACGGGCCGGCGCGGCAGGTTTTCCGCGATCAGGTCGCGGGTTAGGTCGTCGACCGTCACGTCGCCGGAGCCCGGCTCAGGCACGATCAGGTCGGGGTAAAGGTAGCGCACGTGGCCGCGGTACCAGGCAAAGGCGAGCAT
>JAFGIA010000042.1 GCA_016929795.1 Anaerolineae bacterium | reverse complement strand
TCTGCCCGACAGTATCGGCAAGATGGGGCCATTCTATGGCAACGCGTCGGTCATCCTGAAGGCGTACGCGTGGGCGATGAGCCTGGGTGCCGAAGGGCTGCGCGAGGTGGCCGAGGTGGCGGTGCTGAACAACAACTATCTCATGCACAAGGTGCTCGCCATTCCCGGCCTCAGTGCGCCATACGCCGAAGGCAAGCGCCGCGTCGAGCAGGTGCGCTACAGTTGGCAGGCGCTCGTAGAAGAAACCGGCGTTCACTCAGAAGAGCTGGGGCTTCGCGCCGCCGATTTCGGCGTGCACTACTGGACCAGCCACCATCCCTGGATCGTGCCCGAGCCGTGCACGCTCGAGCCGACAGAGTCCTACTCAAAGGCCGAGCTCGACGAATACGCTTCCATCCTGGCGCACGTGGCCCAGGAGGCGCGCACCGAACCCGACCTGGTCAAGAGCGCGCCGCACCACAGCACGATCCACACGGTCGACCACGCGCCGCTCGACGATCCAGCGCAGTGGGCGATGACATGGCGGGCGTACAAGAGGAAAGTGGCCAAGTGAGCGACAAACCTTTGGGGTTTCTTCAGCCTGGCAAGGGCATAGTCCAACCTGCAGCTTCTATCCAACGAACACGTCTCTGGAACGGCACGAAACCCCAAAGGTCTTGCCCACATGCAGGATTGCTGGGCGCGTTTGCCGTTGGTTTGTCACGGTGGTACAATAGGAATCAGAGGGTTGATGAAAATGACTTCCGATCCGCCTGACGCTGACGTTCCAGACAATGAGGTGACCGACATCTGCCGCCACGAATTTTGGTTGCTGGCGGACGATCGAGAACACTTTGTACCCTTTAGCGACTATCCCGTCTTCTGGAAGGCGACTGTGGAACAGATCTACGCCGTGGAGCGGGTAGGGCCAGCGCGCTTTCACTGGTCAGAGCTGGACGTCGACCTGGATCTGGAAGCATTCAGCAGTAAAGCCCGGCGTATTCTGATCGCTCGAAACGCGGCAGCCACCCGCAAGGCGGTCCGTGAAGGGCGGGAGCAAACGGGCTCGGTCGATGACCTGGAACGCGACCTCATCAATGATTACGATCTCGGTCAGGCAGAAGTTTAGACCTGGTATGACTGAGAAGACAATGCCTGAGAAGCGCCTTGGCCTCATCGTCAACCCCGTCGCCGGGCTCGGCGGCCGCGTTGGCCTCAAGGGCAGCGACGGCGCCGACGTGCAGCGCCGGGCGCGCGCCCTCGGCGCCGAGCCGCACGCCGGCGACCGCGCCGCCGAGGCGCTGGCCCGCCTGCGCCGTGTCGAGGGGCTCGAAATCGTCACCTACCCCGGCGAGATGGGTGCCGACGCCGCCCAAGATGCCGGCTTCCAGCCGGCCGTCATCGGCGACACCACCCCTGGCCAGACGACGGCTGAGGACACGCGCCGTGCCGCCCGGCAGATGCACGACCTGGGCGTCGACCTGCTCCTGTTTGCCGGCGGCGACGGCACCGCCCGCGACGTGTACGAGGCCGTCGGCCTCGACCAGCCGGCGCTCGGCATCCCCGCCGGGGTCAAGATCCATTCCGCCGTCTATGCCACACACCCGTCCAGCGCCGGCGAGCTGGCCGCCCTCTACCTCGAAGGCCGGGTGGGCAGCCTGCGCGAGGCCGAGGTGATGGACATCGACGAGGAGGCGTTCCGCGCCGGCGCGCTCCAGGCGCGCCTGTATGGCTACCTGCAAGTGCCCTTCCGCTCCAACCTGGTGCAGGCGCAAAAGATGCCGAGCAGCGGCGAGGCGACGTCACTGGCGGCGATCGCCGAGGACGTGGTGAGCAAGATGGAGCCGGGGGCCGTGTACATCATCGGTCCCGGCACGACGACGCGCGCCATCGCGCGCGAGTTGGGTGTGGCCAAGACGCTGCTCGGCGTGGATGTGGTGCTCGACGGCGCCTTGGTCGCCCAGGACGCCAACGAGGCGGACCTGCTCAATCTCCTGGACGAGCAGCGCGAGGCGCGGATCATTGTGACGCCCATCGGCGGGCAGGGGTACCTGTTCGGGCGAGGGAACCAGCAGATCAGCCCAAACGTGATCCGGCGGGTGGGCAAGGAGCACGTGATGGTGGTGAGCACGCCCGACAAGCTGCATGCGTTGGGGGCACAGCCGCTCCTGGTCGACACCGGCGACCACGAGCTAGACGACATGCTGAGCGGCTACCTGACCGTGGTGACGGGCTATAACGAGCGCGCCGTGCGCAAGGTATCTGCCCAGTGAGCACGCCGCGCGATCATTACATCCTCTTTTCCGAAGGCCGGATCGGCCGGTTGACCGTTCCCAACCGCATCGTCCGTTCGGCGACGTGGGACCCCTCGATCCTTGGACCACGGCTGATGTCGAAAGAGGTACTGGAGGTCTACCGGCGGGTGGCGGAGGGCGGTGCCGGCCTGATCATCACCGGCGACGTGTCGGCCGTGCCGGCGGGGCTCTTGGATGACAAAGAGCCCCAGGTCCTGGCAGGTGTGTACGGGCAGGTGCGGATCGAGGGCTATGGCCGGTTGGTGGAAGTAGTTCGGCAGGTGGCGCCGCGAACCAGGATCGTGGCCCAGATCAGCGCCGACTATCCGGGCGTGGCCCCCTCCGAGCTTCCGTCGCCGTGGACGGGTGAGTCACCGCGCGCCCTGACTACGCACCAGGTGCGGGCCATCGCGGCTTGTCTGGTGGATGCCATCGCCGGTATCCAGGCTCAGGGGTTCGACGGGGTGCAGTTCCACGCGGCGCATGGTGGTCTATTGGGCTCTTTTCTGTCGCCCTACTCGAACCGGCGCCAGGATGAATATGGAGGCTCGGCCAGCGACAGGGTGCGCTTGATCCGTGAGGCGATCGACGGCGCGCGGCAGCGGGTGGGCGATTTCCCGATCCTGATCAAGATGAATGGCACCGATTACCTGGA
>JAFGIA010000297.1 GCA_016929795.1 Anaerolineae bacterium | reverse complement strand
GGGGGGGGGGGGGGGGGGGGGGGGGGGGGGGGGGGGGGGGGGGGGGGGGGGGGGGGGGGCGGGGGGGGGGGGGGGGGGGGGGGGGGGAGCTGCTTTCCCCGCCAGCTTGTGGTTATTCCCCGGGGGGCAGGTCCTCCTGGTCGATGCGGGCCAGGGCTTCTTGGGCGGCGGCCTGGGCGGCCTGCTGTTTGCTGAGGCCGTAGCCGATGCCGTAGGGGCGGCCGCCGATGGTGACCTGGACGGTGAACTCTTTGGCGTGGTCGGGGCCGGTGGTGGCGAGGGTGCCGTAGCGCGGGGTGTGGTGGAGGCGGGCCTGGGCGATCTCTTGCAGGCGGCTCTTGGCGTCTTTGTCGAGCTCGTCGGCCACGGTGCGCGCCACTTCGGGGGCGATGAGGGGCTCGAGCAGCTCGCGGAGCGGATCGGTGCCCTGGTCGAGGTAGATGGCGCCGACGAGGGCCTCGAAGGCGGCGCACAGGGTGGCGGGGCGCTCGCGGCCGCCAGTCTCGACCTCGCCGTGGCCCATGAGCAGGTAGCCGCCCAGGTCGATGTGGCGCGCAAAGCGCGCCAGGGTCTCGCGGCGGACGAGGGAGGAGCGGAGGCTGGTGAGATGCCCCTCGCGCAGCTCGGGGAAGCGGTGGTAGAGGTACTCGCCGGTGAGAAAGTCGAGCACGGCGTCGCCCAGGAATTCGAGCCGCTCGTTGTCCTCGAGGGGAAAGTCGGGGTGCTCGTTCAGGTAGGAGCGGTGGATGAGCGCGCGGTGCAGGAGGCTTTTGTCGCGGAAGGTGATGCCCAGTTTGTTTTCGAGGTCAGTGATCTGGGTCATGGGTGTGGTTCCTTTCTGGTGGGTGTCATGGTCCAGGGTGTGGGTTGCCGCTGTGGCCGGTGGCGGCAATGCGGGCCTCGTAGCGAGCCAGGGCAGCGTCGAGGGCAGCCGACAGGTCGACGTCGAGGCTTTCGGCGAGGGTGACGAGGGCATAGAAGGCGTCGCCGAGCTCTGATTCGAGTGCCGGCCCGGCGACGGCCCGGCGCTGCCCATAGTGGGTCGCCTCGAGGAGCGCCTTGGACACTTCGCCCACCTCGGAGGCCAGGTCGAGGGCGTGGGTCTCGGGTGTGTGCGCCAGGTGGTGGCGGGCGAGAAACGCGTGGACGCGCGCCTGGAAATCCATGGTCTACCCGTCCGAGCAGGTCTTGAGGCCGTGGGCGGTGAGGATCAGGACGCACGGGGCGGTGCTGCCGGCAGGGGGCAGGTCAGCGCGGGCCAGCACAGCAGGGGCGGCGGCGGCGGTGTCTTCGACATGGAACCCGGCGCGGGCGAGAGTGTCGCGCGCGGTTACGATCTCGTCCTCGGTCACGGCGAGCACGGTGCCGCCGGTGGCGCGGACGGCGGCGAGGACCTGGGCGCCGCGGGGTGGTTTGCCGATCGAGATGCCGCTGGCGATCGACGGCTGGCAGGGGACTGGCACCAGGTCGTCGAGGTTGTGCTGGAAGGCGTGATAGATGGGCGGGCAGACGGCAGCCTGGACAGCCACGAGGCGCGGCAGGCGCTCGACGAGGCCGGCCTGGTGGAGCCGGCCAAAGCCGCGATAGAGGCCAAGGAGGAGCGTGCCGCTGCCGACGGGCAGGACGATGTGGGCTGGTGCGCGCCGGCCAAGCTGCTCCCACAGCTCGTAGGCGAGGGTTTCGATGCCGGCGAGGAAGAAGGGGTTGAATACGTGGCTGGCATAGTAGCTGCCGTGCGCAGCGGCGGCCCACGCGGCGAGGGCGGCGTACTCGCGCTTGCCCTTGATCTGGATGACTTCGGCGCCGTAGGCAGCCATCTGGGCGATCTTGGGGCCGGCGCTCGTGTGGGGCACACAGATCTCGACGGCGATGCCGGCACGGGCCGCATAGGCGGCCACGCTGGCCCCGGCATTGCCCGACGAATCCTCGACGATCCGTGTGACGCCCAGGCCACGCAGCGCGGTCATCAGCAGGGCGGTGCCGCGGTCCTTGAAGGAGCCGGTGGGCAGGGCGGACTCGATCTTGAGCGCGCACGACGCGCCAGCCCACCGGGCGGCTATGAGAGGCGTCTGCACCTCGCCCAGGGAAACGGGCTCCCACGCCGGGTCGAGGGGCAGGAGGTGGCGGTAGCGCCACAGGCCGGGCCGATCGGGATCGATCCGAGCCGGGTCAAAGGGGGGCCAGTGCGCCAGTTCGAACAGGCCACCGCACGGGCAGCTCCAGTCGCGGGTGTCGAGTGGGTACTCGGACCCGCACGTATCGCATACAAAGCAATTGTCCGCAGTCATCGGGGAGATTATAGCACAGGCAGGCAGGGGACCCCAAATCGGGGTGGGAGCATGGAAGGTGGGAAGGATGAGCGGATCAGGACGGCACGACCCGGCCTGTGAGCCATGCCCAGAGGCGCTGGCGCAGGGTGGGGTGCAGGCTGTCGTGCGCCTCCAGGTCGTAGTCGTTTTCTGAGAGGACGACGCCATCCTGGTGCAGGCGGGCGGCGAGGTGCCAGCCGCCGCCTTCGGGGAGCGGCCACCTGGCTTGTGCGACGATCCGCGCCGAGGTGGCGTCGACGTCGACGGCCTGTTCGATCTGCTGGACGACATGCCCATCCCGGCCGGTCAGCGCAACCTGGAGCCGGCAGCCGGGCAGGGGCTGGGGGCGGTCGTTGATCACCCAGGCGTGGAAGGGGAGCAGGTCGCCGGGGCGGTAGGCGCGCGGTGGATAGTCGAGGCTGATCAGCAGGGGCTGGAAGGCGCGGCGCACGGCCTGGTAGGCGGGCTTGGGCTGGCGATAGTGGTCGACGAGTGCCCAGGAGATGGCGGGCCAGGGCTCGTTGAGCTGCCACACGATTGCGCCGCCATTGCCCTCTGCCTTCAGGCGGCGATAGTGCTCGATGCCGACGCGCAGCCCTTCAGCCTGGGCCCGTTGGCTGGCGGCCACGAATGCCTCCAGGTCAACCTCTCTGCCCAGAAGGAAGGGGCGGGCGTAGCGCCACAGCTTTTTGAGTTGGGCGCCGTGGCAGGCCCACGACGGGCCGGGAGGCCACAACTCGCCGGGTGGGACGAAGCGGCGCAGCGAGGGCACGTCGGGCGGGGCCTGGAGGCCAAACTCGCTGGCAAAGCCGGGGCGGGTGAGGCGATAGGCGGAAGGGGGATGGAAATTGTGCCACACGCTCCAATCGTGGCTGTCGCCGCCGGCTGGCGAGGCGGGCAGGAAGGGGCGCGCCGGGTCCTCGGCGGCGACGGCGCGACGCAGGGTGTCGACGACGGGGGCGTTGCGCGCCGGGTCGAGCTCGTTGCCGCCACACCAGAGGGCGAGGCTGGGATGCGCCTGCAGGGTGCGCACGATGGCGCGTGCCTCGGCGTCGACCAGGGCCAGGTAGCTGGCCGAGCGAGGGAAGCGTGTCACAAAGGCGCAGGCGAGGGGGAATTCCTGCCACACGAGCAGGCCGAGCCTGTCGCACAGGTCGTAGAAGGCGGCCTTTTCGCGCAGGCCGCCGCCCCACACGCGCAGCAGGTTGGCGTTGGCAGCGCGCGCGAGCTCGAGAAGCGCCTGATAATCGGCCTGGCGCACGGTGCCGGGCAAGATGCTGGCAGGGACCCAGTTGGCACCACGGGCGTAGACGGGCCGGCCGTTCACGCGCAGCGTCCAACCGTCCAGCTCGATGCAGCGCAAGCCGATCGCCTGTTCGTGGATATCGAGGACGCGGCCGGCGCGGGTCACCTGCACGGCGAGGCGGTAGAGGTCGGGCCGGCCGTGGTCCCAGGGCCACCAGAGGTGAGGGGCAGGCACCTGGAGGCGCAGGGGGTGGCGGCTGGACCCGGCCGGGAGGTCGACGTCGCGCTGAACGTGCAGCGGCTCGCCATCAAACGTGTCGGGGGTGAGGGTGCAAATGATCTGGGCCGGGCCGGGGGAGGCGGCATCGAGCACGACCTGCAGGTCGACCATGGCCTGGCCCTCGCCCAGGGCCGTGTTGACGGCGACGTGCTCGACGAATAGCCCGCCGGTGACGACGGCGAGCACGTCGTCCCACAGGCCGAGGGTGGGCAGCGGGGGGGCAAAGTCCCAACCAAAGCTCATCTGGCATTTCAGCGTGTCGCGGCGGTGGGGGTAGGCGCTCGACAGGCTGCTGAACCTGGCCTCGATCTGGTTGAGGAACCTTTCCCGCGGCGTGCTCCGGTCGCCTGGGAGCCAGCGCGGGCCGTCGAGGCGCACGGCGAGGCGGTTTTCACTGGCAAGCAGCGAGGTGACGTCGTAGCGGCGCGGCGCGAACATGCCTTCGAAACGGCCGAGGGAATGGCCGTTGATCCAGAGGCTGCCCTGGTAGTCGAGCCCGTGGAAGAGGAGATGGACGCGCTCGCCCGGTGCGGCCGCGTGGGGCCAGTCGCGCACCAACCACCAGCAATGGTCGTCGACCCAGCGGGCGGCGTCGAACTGGCAGGCGTAGTGGAGGTCGGGCAGTTGGCCGGCACGTGCCAGGTCGGCGCGCACGTTGCCCGGCACGGTGGCGGGCAGCCATGCGCCGACGAGGTCGATCTCGGACCAGGCGGCATCGTTCGGGGTAGCCCCCCGGGGCGCACGACCCAGGCGCCAATCGTCGCCGTTCAGCGTGATCACACGGCGCATCGGGCCTCTGGGAACGAGTGGCTGGCAAAGAAACGCCACCGGAACGGGGGCTCCGGTGGCGTGAAATGACCCCGCTGTGCCGTGTGTCTTGTTGGTTCCGAACCTGCATAAGCAGGTGGGAGCCTACCCATCGGTTACTGCCTTGCCTTCGGCGAGGCTATCGCATCCCCTCTGGCGCCCGGCCCCCCTTATAAAGGTGTTGGCTCGGACCTCTCTACAGACATCACTAACACAGCAGGGTCTGTCGAGCCCTATCATACCACAAAACCGGAAAATGTGCAAATCCGCCACGTCCTGGCTCAGGCTGTCTCCGGTTCGTCTATCACGCGGATGTGGAGCGCCTGGAGCTGTTCCTCCGTGACAGGTGACGGGGTGCCGATCATCGGGTCGGACGCCGTCTGGGTCTTGGGAAAGGCCATGACCTCGCGAATGTTGGGCTCGCCGGCCAGGAGCATGACCAGGCGCTCGATGCCAGGGGCGATGCCGCCGTGAGGGGGTGTGCCAAACTCGAACGCTTCGAGCATGTGGCCGAACTGCTGCTTGGCATCCTCGACGTCGAGGCCGATCAGCTCAAAGATCTTTTCCTGGACGTCACGCTGGTGGATCCGGATGCTGCCGCCTGCGATCTCGTAGTCGTTGCACACCAGGTCGTACTGCTGGCTGCGGGCGGCGCCGGGATCGGAGTAGAGGAGTGGGATGTCGTCGGGCACAGGGGCGGTAAAGAGGTGGTGGTGCGATTCCCAGTGCTGCTCCTCTTCGTTCCAGAGGAAAAGGGGCCAGTCGACGATCCAGACCATGCCGAGCACGTTCGGGTCGCGCAGGCCGAGGCGGTCGCCAAGGAGCACACGGAGCCGGGCAAGCGACTCGGCGACGATGGCCGGCCTGTCGGCGACAAAGAGGAGCAGGTCACCTGGCTGCGCGCCAAGGCGATCTACGATGGCAGCGACTGTCTCGTCGGCCAGGAACTTGGCAAAGGAGGAGCGGATGCCCTCTGTGCCGAGGGCCAGCCAGGCGAGCCCGCGGGCGCCATAGCCCTTGACAAACTCGGTCAGCTCGTCGATCTGCTTGCGGCTATAGTCCGCCAGGCCGGGGGCGCGGATGCCCTTCACCCGGCCTCCGGCAGAGAGGGCCTGGCTGAACACGCCAAACCCCCCGCCGGCGACCAGGTCGGCAATGTCCACCAGCTCCAGGCCGAAGCGGATGTCGGGGTTATCCTTGCCAAAGCGCTCGACTGCCTCATGATAGGTCAGGCGCGGGAAGGGCCTGGCCATCAGCCGCTTGTCGGTCAGCTCCTCGATGATGCGCGTGTACATCTCTTCGATGAGCTGCATCACGTCCTCGCGCTCGGCAAAGCTCATCTCCAGGTCGAGCTGGGTGAACTCGGGCTGGCGGTCGCCGCGTAGATCCTCGTCGCGGAAGCAGCGCGCAATCTGGAAGTAACGCTCGAACCCTGCCACCATGAGCAATTGCTTGAGCTGCTGCGGCGACTGGGGCAGGGCAAAAAAGTGGCCCGGGTGGGTGCGGCTGGGCACCAGGTAGTCGCGCGCGCCCTCGGGCGTGCTCTTGGTGAGGATCGGCGTCTCGATCTCGATAAACCCGTGCTCGTCCAAAAAGTCGCGGATGAACTTGACGACCCGGTGGCGCAGGATCATGTTGCGCTGCATCCGCTCGCGGCGCAGGTCGAGGTAGCGGTAGCGCAAGCGCAGCGCCTCGGCCACGGCCTCTTCGCGGTCGATCAGGAAGGGGGGCGTGTGGGCCGGGTTGAGGACGCGGGCGCTGGTGGCGGCAACCTCTATCGCGCCGGTGGTCATCTCGAGGTTTTCGAGGCCGGGCGGCCGGCGCTGCACCGTGCCCCGGACCTGGAGCACCCACTCGGGGCGTGCCTCGCCGGCAACCACAAAGGCATCGGGTGCCGTCTGCTGGTCAAATGTGATCTGCACCACGCCAGACCGGTCGCGCAGGTTGATAAAGTAGACGCCGCCGTGGCTGCGGTAGCGGTGCACCCATCCTGCCAGGGTCACCATTTCACCGGCGTGCTCGGCACGGAGCTCGCCGCAGTTGTGGGTTTTTAACATGAGTTCCTCCCACTGCAATGAATTGCGCGTATCATCTCAATAAAGGGGGGAAGTGGGTGTGTGTGCGGGCACCGCACACACACCCCACCCCCGATTATTGAGCGGATACAATTGCGCTATGATACACCCGAGACGGGAAAAAGTCAAGGATTTGCGAGGCGGGCCGCAACGTCGCGGTAGGTGGGATCGAGGTCCATGATCTGTGCATAGAGCGCCGCAGCCTGGGCGTGGTCGCCCGCTTCCGAGGCCTGGGCGGCGCGCTTGTAGAGGCGAGCAAGCTGGATCTGGAGGCGTGCCTTTTCCAGGAGGCGGGTGGTATCTCGATAGCCTGGATCGAGCATCTCGACCCGCTCCAGCCACTCTACTGCTTCGGGCCAGCTTTGATCATGTAAGCAGCGGCCGGCGTGTTCGTAGAGATCGGCCAGCCGTTTCTGTTTGCTGGCTTGATCGAGAAGGTCACGCACATCCTGGTTGCTGGGATCGAGGGTGAGGATGGCTTCAAACTGCACGATCGCTTCCAGCCAGTGCCTGGCCTTGAATTGGCGCATGCCCTCGTCGTACGCGACGTGCACGTCGCGCCAGCGCCGGGCTTCTACGAGGCGCGCCTGAGCCCGGGGATAGTCGCTACGCATGGCGATGATGTTCTGATAGTGCTCGATCGCCTCGTTCCACCTGCCCTCTTCGAACGCAGCCGCCGCATCCTGGTTGAGATATTTGAGCTGCTTCTCGCGGATCGCTTCGCGCAGGAGCTGCTGTGCGTCCAAAAAGTCTTCCTGGGCAGCCACGACCTGATCGAAGAAATCGATGGCGCGTGTCCACTCGCCGACATCGCGCGCCTCGGTGCCTCGCTCGTAGAGCATATACAAGGCCCGCATGCGCTCGACTTCTCGAAGCTGGTTGGCTACGTCGCGGTAGCCGGGTGACTGGCTCTGGATGCTGCGCAGAACTTCGGCGGCTGCATCCCAGTTGTCCGACTCGATCATGCTTATGGCCGACCTGTACATGTTGGCCAGCTTGAGCTGCTCGCGACTGTCTTCGAGCATGTCGAGGGCGTGGCGATAGCCAGGCTCGACGGCGATCACCATCCCAAATGCTTCGATGGCCTCGGTCCATCGCCCTTGTGTGTAGTGGTTCAGCCCGCGCCGGTAGAACTCGGAGAGGCGTGCTTGCTGCTGTGCTTCACGCAGCTTTTGCATGCTGTCGCGAAATTCGGGCCGCTGGTTCACAACCCAGTTGAGATGGCCGAGTGCGCTCTCCAGATCGCCTGCCTTGAGCGCGGCAATCCCCCGGTTATAGGCACGCAGCAGCCGCACTTCGTGCCACGCCTGCTGGGTAAGGTCTGCCGTATCGCGATATTGGGGGCTAGCCATCGCGATCTCTTCGAGGAGAAAGAGGGCATCTTCCCACTGGTGTGCGGCCAGCGCGGCTGTGGCACGCGCGTACAATCTCGCCAGTCGTCCCTCACGCTCGTGCGCGTGTCGCTCATCGCTCATTGACAGGCCCCCCGCCCTACGGCCCCCACGCCAGGGTTTCCATCAGCCACCCGTGCTGATCGCCCGATGCCACAAAGTCGATTGGACCTTCAAACGGTGCATCCAACTCGAAAAGCTTCTGTGTACCCGAGCCATCGGGACGCATCACCCATACCGACCAGGCCCCGTCGCGATCGGTGACAAAGGCAATCCAGCGGCCGTCAGGCGACCAGGCCGGCAAGCCATCTCGCCCCGGGTCCGTGGTGAGGCGGCGGGCCGACAGCTCGCGGCCGGGATAGGCAGTGGTGATCTGGATTTCCCAGTTGCCGCCCTGGAAATTTGACATAAATGCCAGATTGCGACCGTCCGGCGATGCCGCCGGGGCAGTGTCATATTCGGCCTCTGTCAACCGGACGGGGCTGCTGCCATCGCCCTTCATTCGATACAGGCCGCACTGATTGAGCGGACATTCCCAATAGGCGATCTCACCGCTGGCGAGCGAGACGGGCACGCGTCCAAAGAGGTCGCCACCGTGGCGGCGGAAAAGTTCGATCGTGGTGCCGATGGTGCGGTAGATGCGCCACTGGCGATCTGATTCGTGCTGGGAGGGAAAGACGATGTTTTCGCTGTCGGGTGACCAGCTCGGCCGGGCAGCTTCGACATAGTTTACCCATGTCCAGGTGTGTCCATCGTCCAGCTCACGTACGCGGATGCTGCGCTGGGCCCTGTCCCACGAACGGTAGGCCAGGCGGCGGCCATCGGGGCTGATCGCTGGCTGGCTCGCCTGGCGCACCAAGATCTCTCGTGTCCCGGTGTCTATGTCATAGACATAAATATGAAATGTGCGCGCTTGGGGATCGTAGGCAGGGTAATAGATCCGGCCAGATAGGCCTGGTGCCAGGGGGAGCTCTGCTGCCGGAGTCGTGGCCGCCACGGCGCTGGCTGTGGCTGATGGCGTTGGGCTGGCGGTGGCTGTGACAGTGGGCGTCGCCGATGGCCTGGCTGTGGCGGTGGGGCTGGGCGTCGCGCTCGGTCGCGCGGTGTCGGTGGGCAGCAGGCGGGTGATGGTAGGCGGCGCCATCGAGGAAGGCGGCACGGTGGCAGCGGGCTGGGTGGAGTGGGCAACCACTGCCTCTCCTGGCTCTTCTTGTGCCCACCAACCAACAGCCCAGCCGGCGACGAGGACGACAGCCACCGCCAGGAGCAAGACAGCCAGGGCGCCCGCCAGCCAGAAGGTGAATGGCCGACGGGTGCGATCTGGGTCTGCCCCAGGGGCCGGCGACGCTCCCGGCGCACCTTGGGCAGCCGGCGCCAGATCCGCTTCACGCGGGTGGCCTGGTGTCCATTCGCCCTGCTCCTCGCGGTACCACTTGCCTGTATACCAGCCGATGCGCCAGCGCCGTCCAAGCTCGTCGACGTACTGGATCTGCTGAACTTCGCGGCGAAAGTCCTCTTCTTCCAGATCACCCCGCAAGAGCTGGGTGTGTAGCTCCTCGTATTTGCTCTCCAGATCGCGAATCGTCATTGTTCCGGGCACTGCTCCATGGTTCGATTGTCATCATACAAGGGGGCCTGGTCGGAGACCGGCCCCATCGGTTCTGGACACTGAGCCCCAATTATACCACCGGACGGCATTTGATGCAAGCCGCGTCACCACGGACCGAAAAACAGGATCACCAGACCGCCAGCGACCAGGAAGGGACCGTAGGGGATGGCGGTGAAAAGGGAATAGTTGCGCAGAATTACGGCACGGATCAGCCAGTAGATCATGCCCGCCAGGCCGCCGAGCAGGATCGCGTAAAAGAGGGCATAGAGGACATCGGGGAAGCCGAGGATGAGGCCGAGGAACCCGCCGAGGCGGACATCGCCATAGCCAAAGGCCACGGCGTTGATATCCTTGCCACGAGCGCGGCTCATCACTTTGACAAAGAGCTCGCCCATCCAGTAGACGAGATAGAGGATGCCAAAACCGAGGACCCCGCCGATCAGTGCCAATCGCCAGAAGTAGGGCGTAGGGTGGATCAGGCTGCCGAGCGCAGCTACGACCGCGGCCGGATACATGACTATGGTGAGGATCAGCTTGTGCTCCAGGTCGATCACCAGGACGAGGATGAGGATGGTGGAATAGATCGTATAGAGAAGCAAGAGGATGGTTTCTCCCGCAGCGCCGTAGCGGCTCCAGAGAAAGGCAAAGAGGGCGGCGGTGCCCAGTTCGACGAGGGGATGGCGTGCCGGAATGGGGGCGCCGCAAGCGCGGCAGCGGGCAGCGCCGGTGAGGTAGGCGAGCGTGGCCAAGCTGGCGCGGGCAGGGCGCGGCGCCTGGCAGGCGGGGCAGAAGGGCAGGCGGCGCACGCGGCGCCAGCGTGGGAGCTGGTCGCTCAGGAGGTTGATGGCCGCTCCCACAATCAGGCCCAACAGGGCATAGGCGACGACCATCAGACGACGCTGCCTTTTCCCTTTCTATGCGTCCGGCGTGCCGCCAGCCAGCTCGGCGCGGAGCTCGACGAGCTGGCGGGATGCCGATTCGATCCAATACTCATCTTGCCCCTCTGCCAGGTAGTGTTCCAAATCGGCGATCGCATGCTCGGTCTCGTGCCGGGCCTGGTAGGCCATGGCCCGGTTAAAGTAGGCTTCGGCCCGGGAGGGATCGATCTCGATCACCCGGGTCAGGTCTTCTATGGCGCGATAGTGGTTGCCGACCTCGCGCCAGTAGATCAGGCCGCGGCTGTAGTACACCTGTGCATAGGCCGGGTCCAGCTCGACGGCCCGCGTATAGTTTTCAATGGCAGCCCAGTACTCATCGCGGCTGCCGTACAGGTTGCCATAGTGGCGGTGAACATCGGCCAGCCGGCGAAAAAAACGAGAGAGAACCCAGTGCCAAGCCCGCTTGAGCGCGCCGCCTTCTGTCATCGGTGTGGCGCTTTACAGCTCGATGGGGTGCTCCAGGAGCGCCACGAGCAGCCGGACGCTGTTCTCCACGTCGTCGATATCTACCATCTCGGATGGCGTGTGATAGTAGCGGCAGGCGAGGGAGATGGTCCCTGCGGGAACGCCGCCGCGCACGAGCTGGATCGCGGCGGCATCGGTGGTGCCATGGGCGAGCACTTCGAGCTGGTAGGGAATGCCTTTGCGCTCGGCGGTCTCGATCAGAAGGCTCTTGACGCCAGGGTGGGCGAGCATGCCCGAGTCCATGACCTTGATGCACGGCCCATCGCCCAGCTTCATGGCCATCTTGGGCGCTTCTGGCGTGTCGGCGGCAGCCGTGATGTCGACGGCGATGCCAAGCTGTGGATCGATCCCGTAGGCGCCCGTGCGCGCGCCGCGCAGCCCCACCTCTTCTTGCACGCTGAACACGAAATAGATGTCGTGGGGGGTATGCTGCAGGCGGCGCAGGGTCTCGACAAGCACGACACAGCCGATGCGGTCGTCGAGGGCTTTGGCCACGACGCGCTGGCCGAGGTCGGCCATGGGACGTGTGAAAGCGACTGCTTCGCCCAACCGGCCGCGGGCCTCGTCGCGACTGGTGGCCCCCACGTCAATGTAGAGCTTGGACAGGTCGGCCTCTTTTCTGTACTCCTGCCGGTTCTCGGGCGCGATGACGCCGATGGCGCCGTCGGCAAACTGGACGCGGCCGCCGACGAGGGTAGTGAGGTCGAGTCCCCCGATGGGCTGGGCGCGCAAAAAGCCCTTTTCGTCGACGTAACTGACGATCAGGCCGATCTCATCCATGTGGGCGGCGAGCATCACGCGCTTGCCGGTGCCGTCACCTTTTTTCAAGGCAATGAGGTTGCCCAGGGCGTCGACGTGTAACTCGTCGGCGAGCGGCTCTACCTCCTGGCGGATGACCTCGCGGATCTGCTCTTCGCGGCCGGAAGGTCCGAATGCCTCGGTTAGCTTTTTGATCAGATCTTTCACAGGGGTTTCTCCTTGATCATGGTGCGCAACGGTTTCGCGTGTGCGCTATGCCTGCGCCAGCCACTTGTCGGGCAGTGCGTGGAGTGCGGCTTTCATGAGTGCGACAAGGTTGTCCAGGTCATTCAGGCTCAGGATGCTGGCAGGAGCGTGGATGTAGCGGCTGGGCACGGCGACGGCGACGGACGGGACGCCGGCGCGGGAGATGTGGATACCCCCTGCGTCGGTGCCACCGACTCCCGGCTGCTTGAATTGGTAGGGGATGCCGTTCGCCTCGGCCGCGTCGACCAGCAGCCGCACCAGGCGCCTGTCGGCGACGAAGGAGTGATCCATGACGGTAATCGCCGGTCCTTTCCCCAGCTCGGTGGTGGGGCTCACGTCCTGTTTTTTGGGCATGTCGTCGCACACGGTGCCCTCGAGCGCAAAGGCGAGGTCAGGCTCGATGCGGTAGGCTGCAACGCGCGCGCCGCGCAAGCCCACTTCTTCCTGGGCACTAAAGGCCAGGTAGAGGTCGACAGGATAGGTCTCGTCGGCAAGCAGCGCGGCGGCGGTGCACCCGGCACGGTCATCGAACGCTTTGCCCTTCACGGTGCGCAGGCCTTCTGTGGTCAGCGTCTCGAACGGGGTGGCAAAGGCCACATAATCGCCCATCTGGGCGAGCTTTTTGGCCTCGTCCTCGCTCCCGGCGCCGATGTCGATGGCCATCTGCTCGATCTGGATGACCTGTTGGCGGTCCTGCGGCTTGGTGAGGTGCACGGGAGCAGCGGCAATCACGCCGGGCAGGCGCTTGTCGCCGACCAGGACACGCTTGGCGAGGAGGAGGCGCGGGTCGATGCCGCCGACGACGCGAAAGCCAAGCAAGCCGCTCTTTTCGATGCGCGTCACCATCAGGCCCACTTCGTCCGTATGTGCGTCGACCATGACCTTGAGCCGCGGCTCGGGGCCTGTTCCGCGCTTGAAGGCGATGAGGTTGCCCAGGGTGTCGACCTGCATGCTGTCTACCTTGTCGCGCAGCGCGCGGGCCAGGATGCGGCGCACCTCATCCTCACACCCGGATGGGCCAAATGCATTGGATAGCTTTTCTAGCAGCAAATCGATCTCCTACTCTGTTTCGTCGTCGAGACCCAGGTCCCAGGCGAGCGAGTCGAGAAAACCGGCGTCGAGGCGCGCTGCAAAGGCGGCGAGCAGGCGCCCGACGCGTTCGACATCCTTGATCGAGACCGTCTCGACGGGTGTGTGCATGTTGCGGAGTGCGATCGAGACCTGGCCGGTGGGAATGCCCTGGCGCGTGATCTGGAGGGCGTACGCATCGGTGCCGCCCGGACGCGCCTCGGGCTCGATTTGATAGTCCATCTCGATGCTTTTGGCTGCGTCGATCAACGCCTGTTGGACCTTGGGGTGATAGTTGGGGCCGAGGGCAATGACCGGTCCTTTGCCCAGATCATAGGTGCGCTCGTCGGGGGTGTTGGGCTGTTTGCCAAAGGTGACGTCGACGGCGATGCCCACGTCGGGATCGAGGTGGTACGCGCTGGTAATCGCGCCCTTGACCCCCACCTCTTCCTGTACTGTGATGACGGCATATACGTCCCACGCATGGCGCAACCGCCCCAGCTCTTCCAGGCACACGGCGGCGGCGACGACCGAGGCGCGGTTGTCAAGCGCCTTGCCGGTGAGCAGGTTGCCCTGTAGCTCGATGGCGCTGACGCGCATGGTCACCAGGTCGCCGATGCGCACCAGGCCGCTCATCTCTTCCTCAGAGAGCCCGACGTCGATCAGGAGCTTGTCTGAGGGGATGGGCTTGTCGCGCTCGGCAGGGGGGAGGACGTGGGGGGGGCGGGCGCCAATGACGCCGGGCAGGTCGCGACGGCCATGGACGGTTACCTCCTGGCCAAGCAGCACGCGGTCGTCGTAACCACCGACCTGTTGAAAATGGAGGAACGTCTTTTCCACCTCGGACACGATCAGGCCGATCTCGTCCATGTGCGTGGCGATCATCAGGGTTGGACGCGGCTCGGGGGCGGTTCCTTTTTTCAGCGCGATGACATTGCCCAGGGTGTCGGTACGGATCTCGTCGGCGTATGGCGTAAAGACGTCGAGGACGATGTCGCGCACATGGTCTTCGTATCCCGAAACGCCGGCAGCTTCTGAGAGGCGCTTTAACAACGAAATAATCTCCACGAGAGCCAACCTTTCTCGGCTTGATGGCTATGCGGGCGCAGGCAATGCTACTGCCCAGGATGCCCGCAAAGCCGGCACGCTATGCAGCGAGCAGATTATAGCTGTGAAGGGGTGTTCTGTCAAAACCGGTCGCGTGTAGAACGGGAAGGGGGGGAGGCTGGAAGAGGGCGTGGGAGGGGGAGTGGGAGTGACGGGCGGCACCATCTCGGGCGTGACGTCCAGGATCTCCTGGCCCGTCTCGGGCGTCGTCCAGGGCAGATCGGTGTTCTCCCACGCCTCGCGCAGTGCCAGGCTGGCAAAGCCGAGGCAGTAGAGGAGAGAGACGGCGAGCAGAATGACGAGGATCAGCCCCAGGGCGAGCTGTTGTTCTTCGCTCAACTGTAGGCGCAGGCGTTTCTTTTTCACACAATCCTCGCAGTGCCGTATTGTCGTCGTTTCATGGTACCTGCTCCATCATTGGGGGTTGGGGTGTGTGTGGGCAGCGCACACACCCCAACCACTCCCTTTATTGAGACGATACGTTTCATGTCATAAATCCGACGTGGCGGTGATGGGGACGGTCGGGGTGATTGTGCTGGTGACCGTGGGCGTGACGGTATCTGTTGGCGGCAGGGTGGGCGTAGACGACGGCGTATCGGAAGGTTGCACCGTCGGTGTCTCTGTGGCCGTGGGTGTGAGTGTGGGAGCGATGGTATCTGTCGGTGCCGGCGAGGCCGGCAGTGTCGGCGTCCAGGTCAAGGTCGGCGTGCTGGTGGCGGGCACCGGGCTCGACGTGGCGGTGGGTGGGGCCTGGGTGGCGGTGGGTGAGCCGGTGAGGGTTGGGAGTGCTGTGGCGCTGGCAGTTGCCGGTGGGAGGGTAGGGGTGAAGGTGAATGTGGGCGGAGGGCTGGGGCTGGTGGTAAAGGTCGCACTCGCGCCAGGGCGTGGGGTAAAGAGGGGGAGGGTAGGCACAAGGGTGGGGAGGGTGGGCAGAGGGAAGGGGGAAGTGGGCGTGGCAAGCGGGCGTGTGGGAAGTGTGCGCGTGGAAGGTGCCACCCGCGCAGGTGCCGCGTAGAGCAGCAAAAAGCCCACGCAGTAGCAGGGCAGGGTGAGTGCGATCGCGCCGACGAGGAGTGCATAGATCCTCTGGCGTGTCGCTGGCAGAGAATGATACCAGTTCATAGTGTCTGTGGCTGCCAGGCGCGAGGCACTGCCCCGGCGCGGCACGCGAGCGATCGCTGGCAGCCTACCAATGATAACACTCTTCAGCCGGGTTGTCAAACGTTGCGCCTTGACTTTTGGCGATGGATGGACTACAATAGGCGACATCGTGAACCAGGCGGGCTTGGATGGCGTTAAAATGTGAAAAGGTGGATCGCGGCTGTTGCGATTGTGATGTGGCGGGATGCACAAGCATGAGCATCCCAACGCGGCGCCGTCCGCTAGAAAGCAAGAGATGTTTCCCGAGCTAGAGATAAAAGAGGGCTGGGTCACTGTTGTCTGTTTTTTGGCGATGATTCTGTGCGTGGCGTGGGCGATCCAGGCCGCGGAGTGGACAGCAGGCCTGTCGGTGCTGCAAGGGGTTGTGGCCCTGGGTGGAATTGTGGGCATTGTCCTCGCCAAAAGCCGGACCCCCGGGCGCCTGAGCCATGCACTGGCACTGCTGATGGGCTGGACCTGGGCGGCCTATTTGACGGGCGCCGCACTGGGGACGGCATCAGATCTGCCGTCTCAGTTGGGTCTGGTGGAGCTTCAGTTGCGCGTGGAGGACTTTTTTCTGACCATCGCGCGTGGAACCGGCGCGGATAACTATGTTTTTGTACTGCTGCTGGCGTTCTCGCTATGGCTGATGGCTTATTGGGGTGCCTGGGCCGTGTTTCGCTGGCAGCGGGTGTGGGTGGCGGTGATTGTCAGCGGTGTGGCGCTGCTGCTGAACATCAATTACGCCAAGGAAAATCTGACTGTTTACCTGATTGTTTTTCTCCTTTTTGCCCTGCTGCTGGTGGTGCGTGCCAGTGTTGCTTTTTACGAGGAAGAGTGGCGCCGCTCGCAGGTGGGCTACAGCTCGGACCTGGTGAGCACTTTTCTGCAAGCGGGTCTCGTGGTCTCGGTGGTGGTTATTTTGCTCGCGTGGCTGGCACCAGGTGCGCTGGCGAGCAGGCCATTGCAGCCCTTTTGGGATCGGATCTCGGAACCGTGGCGCAGGCTGCAGGATCGCTCGGCCGAGCTATTCCAGGACCTGAACTACCAGAATGCGCCACCCTTGATGGCGATGAGCGACCGGCGGATGCTGTTTGGGGGGCCGGTAAACCTGACCGATACCCTCGTCGCAGAGGTGGTGGCACCGGAGGGGCGCTATTGGCGGGTGATGGTGTTTCACGATTATGTGGGGGACGGGTGGGTGAGCGACGACCCCGACATGCTTCTGATTGAGGCGAACAGGCAGGGGCTGGCTTTTCCTGACTTGGACCTGCGTGACGAAATCACCCAGACGGTGCGGGTGCACCAGAGTATCGGGCCGACGGAAGCATTGATTGCTGCCGGCCAGCCGTTGCGTGCCAATGTGCCCCTGCGCGCGGCGGTGAGCCTGATTCAGAGTGGCGGGGATGAGCGACACCTGACTGATGCTTCGACGTTTCCCGCGGCGCCAGGTGATCCGTCCCTGCTCTATACACGGCAGCCACTCGACGCGCGCGAGCCTTACCAGGTGCTGTCGTCGCTGACGGAAGCGGATGAGGAATCGCTGCGCGAAGCGGCTACGAGTTATCCCGACTGGGTGGTGCCACGCTATCTGCAATTGCCCGATTCACTCCCCGAGCGGGTGAGGCTGCTGGCCGAGCAGGTGACGATGGGCAAAGAGTCGCCGTACGACAAGGCCAAGGCGATCGAGACGTACCTGCGCCAGATCCCGTACAATACCCAGATCCAGAGACCGCCGGCAGGCCGGGATGGGGTCGACTACTTTTTGTTCGACGTGCAGGAGGGCTACTGCGACTATTATGCGTCGGCGATGACGGTGATGCTACGCAGCCTGGGGGTGCCGGCGCGCTATGTGCGCGGCTACAGTGAGAGGGTGCGAGAGGAAGGCGTGTACTATCTGGAAGAGAGCGATGGTCACGCGTGGCCTGAGGTCTTTTTCCCGGGGTATGGTTGGGTCGAGTTCGAGCCGACAGGGGGGGAACCCGAGCTGGTGCGCGCGGCGACACGTGCGCAGCGGGCGAGCACTGACATTGACCGGAGCATACCGACCCCGCAGCGCGACGTGCCACTGATGGACGACGAGCTGGGCCTGGAGAGAGGGGACGGGTTCGAGGCGCCGCGCCGCGACCTGTGGGGGCAGGTGCGCGACTGGCTGCTACTGGTGGTGCTTGTGTTGGCAGCGGGCGGGCTGGTCTATGCGGTACTCCGGTTCCGGCGTGTACGCGAGATCGAAGGGCTGACGGCGGCGGAGCGCGTGTACCTGGATCTGGTCAACTGGGTGCGTTGGCTGCTGCGCATCGAGCCGCTGGAGCACCAGACGCCGCACGAGTATGCGGGGCTGGTGGCAGTGAACGTGCCGGCGGGGCGTCCTGCGATGGAGCGGATCGCGGATTATTATGTGCAAGAGCGGTTCGGCGGCAAGGCGGTGTCGGACGGCGATCCGGACCAGGCGTGGGAGCAGGTATGGCCCACGCTATGGCGCCGGTGCGTGGAGTGGCGTACGGAAAAGGTGCGCGCGGTGTGGGGGAGGTTGACGCGGTCCAGTCGCCGCCAGGAGTGATCTGGCCGTAACAATCGTTGAGGGGAAAACAGGTCTTTATCCTCGGGCACCCCACCCGCCCCCCCCGGGTGTTTGGATCGCCAGGACGTCTCCCGACCAGACGGCGAGTTCGGCTTTGCCCGGCACGTCGTGTCCCTCCCCATCCCGGTAGAGCAGATTCCGTCCACGCTCGCCGGGACTGCCACCCTGCAAGCCGTAGGGGCAGGTACAGCGGCGCTCGGAGAGGATGGTGACGGTGGCGGGGGAGAGGAACTCGATCTCGCGTACCAGGCCGTCACCGCCACGGTGGGCGCCGGCGCCGCCAGATCCGCGGCGCAGTGCGTAGCGCCGCACGCGCACGGGGTAGGTGTACTCCATCGCTTCGACGGGGGTATTGAGTGTATTGGTCATGTGCACGTGCACGCCTGATAGTCCGTTGCCCTCAGGGCCGGCGCCGGCCCCACCGCCGATCGTCTCATAGTAGGCAAAGGGCATTTTTTTCTGTGCATCGTAGCCACCTACCGACACGTTGTTCATAGTGCCCTGGCTCGCGGCGGGGATCAGGTCGGGCAGTGCCTGGCTGAGCGCACCGAGCACGGCGTCGACGATGCGCTGCGACGTCTCGACGTTGCCGCCGGCGACTGCGTGTGGCGGGTCGGCGTCGAGCAGGCTGCCGGGCGGTACGATCACTTCCACCGCGTCGAACGCGCCGCTGTTGACCGGCACGTCGGCGCCGGCAATGCAGCGCACCACATACCAGGTTGCCGATTCGGTGATTGCCCGCACTGCGTTGAGTGGCCCGGCGACGGCCGGGCTGGAGCCGGTGAAATCGACGGTCAGGGTGTCGGAATGGGCGGTGACGGTGACGCGAATGGCCGGGGATTGGGGATCTGGCCTTTGTTCCCTGTCTACTTGCCCCGCGTGGATTCCGTCGTCGTCGAGATGGTCGGTGAAGGTGTAGGTGCCGGCGGGGATGCGGGTGATGGCGGCGCGGGTGAGGCGGGTGGCATAGTCGAGCAGGGCGCGGGCGTGGTGGTGGGTCTCTTCCAGGCCATAGCGCGCGACAATGTCTGACAGGCGCTGCTCGCCCACGCGATGGGCGGCCATCTGGGCGGCGAGGTCGCCGCGCCGCTCGGCAGGGGTGCGCACGTTGCGCAGGATGATATCGAGGACGGCCTGCACGATGTGCCCCGCCTCCATGAGCTTGACAGGCGGGATGATCAGGCCCTCCTGGTAGATCTCGGTGGCGAGGGCCATGGAACCGGGGGCCATGCCACCCACGTCGGCGTGGTGGGCGCGGCTGGCGACGAAAAAGGCGGGCGCGTCGTGGTCTGACACAAAGACGGGCGACACCATGGTGATGTCGGGCAGGTGGGTGCCGCCCAGGTAGGGATCGTTGAGAATGACGAGGTCGCCGGGTGCCCAATGGGGGAACGCGTCCAGGGCGGCCCGCACCGAGGCGGGCATGGCGCCGAGGTGGACGGGGATGTGTGCTGCCTGGGCGATCATGTGGCCGGTGGCCAGGAAGCAGGCGCACGAAAAGTCGCGCCGTTCCTTGATGTTGGGGCTGTAGGCGGTGCGGCCCAGGGTCACGCCCATCTCTTCGGCGGCCGAGATGAAGAGGTTCTTGAAAATCTCGAGTGTAACGGGATCAGGCTGGCTCACGGCTGCCTCCACGTGCGATGAGGTTGCCCCAGCCGTCGACGGTGGCAGACCAACCAGGCGGCAGGACGGTGGTGGTGTCGAGCTGAAAGATGACGGCCGGGCCGACGACGATGTGGCCGGGGCGCAAGCGTGCACGTTCGTAGAGGGCGGCCAGCACAGGGCGCAGTGCATGCGAGGCAGCTTCTGCGGCAAAGTGGACCTGCTTGTAGCCGATCTGGGCTGCACGTGGGTTCAGGTCACCCGCCGGCTCGTGGGTGAATTCGGGCTTGGGGGTGCGGCCGATGGCTTTCAGGCGCAGGTTGACAATCTCGACAGGTTCTGACTCGCTGGCGTAGGTAAAGCGGCGGCGGTGTGCGTCATGAAAGCGCTTGGTGAGGGGCTGGGGCCCATGGAGTGGGATGGTGAGCTCGAAAGACTGCCCTGTGTAGCGCACGTCGAGGGCGGGGAGGAGCTGGATCTCCTCATCGGCGAGGCCCTCGGCGGCCAGGTCGGTGCGGGCGCGGTCGTAGAGGGGGGCAAACAGGGACTCGAGCTGTGCAGTATCTGCCTCTATGGCGGCTGCGGGCAGCATGACGGTGCGCGAATAGTCCTTCACCACGTCGGCGAGGACCATGCCGAGCGCCGAGAGGACGCCAGGGTGGGGTGGCACGAGGACACGGGGAATGCGCAGCGTTTCGGCCAGCTCGCAGGCGTGAAGTGGACCGGCGCCGCCAAAAGCGACGAGGGTAAAGCGCCTTGGGTCATGCCCGCGCTCGATGGAGATGGTGCGGATGGCGCGCTCCATGTTCGAGTTGGCGACGCGCAGCACGCCCCAGGCAGCCGCTTCCAGCGGCAGGCTGAGGCGGCGGGCCAGGGCCTGCATCCGGGCCCGCGTACGCTCTACGTCGAGTGCCATGCGTCCCCCGAGAAAATGCTCCGCGTCGAGGCGCCCAAGGAGCAGGTTGGCGTCGGTGACCGTGATCTCGGTTGCCTCCGGGCGGCCATAACACACAGGGCCCGGCTCTGACCCGGCGCTCTCGGGCCCGACGCGCAGGGCGCCGCCGGCGTCGACGCGGGCGATGGAGCCGCCGCCAGCGCCCACGGTGTGGATGTCAATGATGGGCAGGCGCAGGGGCAGCCCGGCGATTGTGCCCTCGGTGGTTTCCTGTATACGGCCAGGGCAGAGTGATACGTCGGTGCTGGTGCCGCCCATGTCGAAGGTGATGGCATCGGCCAGGCCGGCGGTGCGGGCCAGGGCAAAGGCACCGACGACACCGCCTGCCGGTCCAGAAAGCGCGGTGCGCGCCGCGTGGCTGCGGGCGGCGGCGGCAGACAGGATGCCGCCATTCGACTGCATGATGCGCAACCGCCGGCCGTCGAGGCCCGCTTCCAGGTTCGACAGGTAGCGGCTCATCAACGGGGCGACGTAGGCATTGATCACGGTCGTCGAGGTGCGCTCATACTCGCGGTATTCGGGCAGGACGTCGGATGACAGGGAGATGTGGGGGGCATGGTCACCGGCGATTTCGAGAAAGCGCGCGCGCACCAACTGCTCGTGGGCAGGGTGCAGGAAGGAGAAGAGGAAAGAGACGGCGACTGATTCTACCCCCTCGGCGAGCAGGTGAGACACGAGGGCGTCGACCTCGCCGGCCTCGAGGGGGGCCAGTACCTGGCCCGCGGCGTCGACGCGCTCGTCGAGCTCGAAACGCCAGCGCGCCGGGACGAGGGGGGCTTTGCGTGACGGGTGCAGGGCATAGAGCTCAGGGCGGGTCTGGCGACCGATCTCGAGGATGTCGCCAAACCCGGCCGTGGCGATCAGGGCAGTATGCGCGCCCCGTCGCTCGAGGAGGGCGTTGGTGGCGACGGTGGCGCCGTGCACCACCGTCGCATCGTCTCCAACGGCGAGATCGTGTACCCCTTGCAGGATGGCCAGTGACGGGTCGCGGGCCGAGGTCAGCAGCTTGTGGATGCGGACCTGGCCCGCGCCGTCGAGCAGGACAAAATCGGTAAAGGTGCCCCCGACGTCAACGCCGAGGATCATGCTTCGACGATCGCCTCCACGATGTCTGTTTCCGGCGGCGGCGGCGTGCCGATGAATTCACGGTAGGCGAGTGTCCATGTGGCCGAGGTGAAGGTGTTCACAATGGCGCCGATGATGGCCCCCAGGATCATGGCCAGGAGACCGCCAAAGCAGATGGGAATGAACATCCACCCTTCCGGATCGACATTGGTAAAGATGGCGAGGAAGGGCGCGGCAACGACGGCGATCGCACCCAGAATGACCACGCCGACGATCAGGCCGATGATCAAAAAGATGATCCAGAGGACAATCGTCGATCCCAGGTTTTCTTTGATGATCTGCCAGCCACGGGCGAACGCATCGAGCCACCCCATGCCCTCGATCACGGCGGCGCGGTCGGCGTACAACTGGATCTGGCTGAGGAGGATGGCGAGGATCACCAGGCCGCAGCAAAAGGCGCCGGCACAGGCTACGGTGCTGATGATCCCAAAGGCCAGGGGACCATCGCCCATCTCGGAGGTGCCGGCGATGCCCAGGCCAAAGACGAGCATGGCGGCGACAAAGAGGATGACGAGGATCAGGATGGGGAGCGCCGTCAGCACGGTGATGCCGAACAGTGTCCAGAAGCGGCGCACGCCGACGCGCCACGCCTCGATGAAGGTGGTCTCCCCTTCATTCTCGACCTGCTGCACGCCGGCGATCAGCCCCCCCCGGGCGATGATCGAAATGACCCAGATGGCAATGGCCACGAGGATGCCGATGCAGGCGAGGGCAATGACGAGGATCACTGCTTCCTCGGGAATGTCCAACCCGCGCATCTGCCAGCGCGCCATGTCGCTCTCGTCGAACGAGTAGTTAAAGTTGCTGCCGCCCGTGCCGCTGCCCAGGCTGGCCAGGAAGCCGAGGATCCAGAGAACTTTCCAACGCCAGGTGATCTGCCAGGCACGGGTCAAAATCTTGCCAAAGTCCATTTTACGCCTCCTTGTGAGTGAGTGCACGAATGTACAAATGTACAAATGCGCAAATGTGCCAAACGACGGCTCTCTCTCTGGTGTCTATTCACCCCTTTCTTCCTCACGGAATGTCCTAACCCTACTCTGTTATACGTACATCGCGGCATAATGTCTCATCGCCGGCTGGCGGCGTGCCGGGTGCGCGCTACTCCCATTCAATGGTCGCAGGCGGCTTGCTCGAGATGTCATAGACGACACGGTTGACGCCCGGCACCTCGTTGACGATGCGGTTGCTGACGCGGGCAAGCAGGTCGTAGGGCAGGCGTGCCCAATCGGCGGTCATGAAATCGTCGGTGGTGACGGCGCGTAATGCGATGACGTGAGCGTAGGTGCGGCCGTCGCCCATGACGCCGACGCTGCGCACGGGCAGGAGGAGGGCGAAGGACTGGGCGGTGCCGCGCCCTTCTGCCTGGCGCAGGAGCCCTGCATTGTCCAGCTCCTGGCTGAAAATGGCGTCGGCCGCGCGCAACGTGGCGAGGCGCTCGCGCGTCACTTCGCCCAGGATGCGGACCGCCAGGCCGGGGCCGGGAAAGGGCTGGCGCTGGACGATCTCCTCGGGCAGCCCCAGTTGGCGGCCGGCGGCGCGCACTTCGTCCTTGAAGAGGAAGCGAAGTGGCTCGACCAGATCCATCTCCATGTCCTCCGGCAGGCCGCCGACGTTGTGATGTGTCTTGATCCGGTGCGCGCCGGGGCGGCCGGCCCCGGCACTCTCGATCACGTCGGGATAGATGGTGCCCTGGGCCAAAAAATCAAAATGCCCCAGGCGCGTGGCCTCGCGCTCGAAGGTGCGCACAAACTTTTCGCCAATGATCCGGCGCTTTTCCTCAGGATCGGCCACGCCCGCCAATGCCTCGAGAAACCCGTCGACGGCGTCCACGGCCACCAGGCGTATGCCCTGTTCGTGTCGGAAGGTACGCACTACCTGCTGGGCTTCCCCCTGGCGCAGCAGGCCATGGTCGACAAAGACAGAGGTGAGCTGATCGCCTACGGCGTGGTGCACGAGGGCCGCGACAACGGCCGAGTCGACACCGCCAGACAGCGCGCACAACACCTGCCCCCCTCCAACCTGGTCGCGGATCGCCTCGACCGCCTGGTCGATGAAATGGGCGGGCGTCCAGGTGCCCTCGAGGCCACACACGCGGCGTAGAAAGTTGTGGATGATCTCGCCGCCCTGGGGGGTGTGGATCACTTCGGGGTGAAACTGGAGCCCGTAGAGCCGGCGGCCCGGATGGGCCATGGCGGCGATGGGCGCGTTTTCGGTCTGGGCGACGACGACAAAGCCGGGCGGCACAATTTCGATGTGGTCGCCATGGCTCATCCACACGGGCAGGGCAAAGGGCAGCTCGGCAAAGAGAGGGCAGCTCAAATCGGTCAACTGGAGCAGGGCAGGGCCGTACTCCCGGCGCTGCGCCGCGGCCACCCGCCCACCCAGCGCGTGGGTGAGAAGCTGCATGCCGTAGCAGATGCCGAGCGTGGGCAGGCCGCTGGCAAGGACCCAGTCGGGCAGTGGGGGGGCAGCGGCATCGTAGACGCTGCTCGGACCGCCGCTCAGGATCAGCCCACGCGGCCGCAAGGCGAGGATCTCTTCCGCGGGCACGTCGTACCGAAAGAGCTCACAGTAGACATGCGCCTCGCGCACGCGCCGGGCGATGAGCTGGCTGTACTGCGAGCCATAGTCGAGAATGGCGACGGCTTGGGGAAAAGGGGCACCGGCACTCATGGGCAATCGTTCCTGTGCTGTCCCATCACTCTGCAGCAAACCTGATCTGGCCGTTGGACATGTCTTCGATGACGGCCAGGGCGTGGAGAGGCACGCCGAGCGGCTCCAGCTCGGTGCGGCCGCCCTCAAAGGTCTTTTCGATGAGCGCGCCAATACCTACCAGCTCGGCGCCCGCGTGGCGTACCATGCGCACCAGCGCGCCGATCGTCTGGCCGCTGGCGAGAAAGTCGTCGATGATGAGGATCCGCTCGCCGGGGCCGATGAACTCGGGCGAGCACATCATGAACACTGACATCCCCTTGGTGTGCGACGGGGCTGCCTCGACGTACACCGGGTCGGTCATGGTGACTGGCTTGGTCTTGCGCGCATAGAGGAGGGGCACGCCGAGGGTCAGCGCGGTGGTGAGCGCCGGGGCGATGCCCGAGATTTCAGCGGTAAGGACCTTGGTGGCGCCGACGTCGGCAAAGCGGGCGGCCAGCTCGCGCCCTGCTTCCAGCATGAGCACGGGATCCACCTGGTGGTTGATAAAGCTGTCGACTTTGAGGATGCCGCGGCCGAGGTTTTCTCCATCCTCGAGAATCCGCTCTTTGAGCGCCTGCATTGTCTTTCCTCCCGCAGTTGGCCTGACACGTGTGCTGCTGTAGTCTACCACAGACCGGGTTGCGTGGCAAGGACGGGAAGGATGGAAGAACATAAATGCAGTTGTGGACTTGGGCGTACTGGGTTGCCACGCTTTCCCAGCCCAGAGATCCTTGCTCAAGAATCGTCCAGTTCCTGGTTCGTAGTGTCTTTTGCCAAGATACAAAAGGTGACTGTAAGCCGCCCACCGCTCCCTTGTTAAAGTGCTGAGACCTTGAATCAGCGCTTGACCGATTCCTTCTAGCGGTAACGGTTCGGATTCTCCGTGACCAATCCCTCCTCTTCAGCAGCCTCATTCAGCCTATCATCCGCGCACACAAAGTGGATCGGCGAAAGAGACAGAGATAGGCGCGCACCCTGCAGCTCAAGCGCTGCGGCCAGCTGAACCGCATCATAGCCACGCAAAGCATGTCTTTCGACAAGATCCATCGCCGTCTCAACGAGCCCATCTGTGATTTCTACAATCTGATAGCGACGTCGAAAATCAGCCTTGAACCTGGTCACAGCGGCTTGAGCATCCAACGCAGCCAACGTACCTTCGCGTGCCTTGCGAAACAAAGCCGCAGCGATCTCCGCGCCGGTCATCCGCACGGTGTACAAGGTGTTCGCTGCCTCGACTGCGCACAAGCAGGCGATCCATTCTGTGCCGGTTTCAGCTACATATCGCTTCACGAGGGCGCTACTGTCCAGATAGTATTGCTCGGTCACCGACGTTCCTCAATGATGATCTCAGATACAGGCCTGCCGCTTGCATGCACAGGGTCTACGGGTTCTTCGCCCATCGGTAAGGGGCGCATCTTTGTGATCAGTCCGCGATCGACAAGCTGCTGCCAATAAATCTGTTCAAGATCCAGTGCCTCCTCGGTCACCAACACTTCGACAGAGGTGTCGGGCGGGATCGGCAGCGGTTCCAGTAACACAACCTTTTTCCCATCGTATATTCCTTTAACCTTATACATCGTCCCTCCTTAACTCCATCGACGGCCTAACCTCACGTTCTGAGTGTAGCACGTGCTGCCCTGGACGTCAAGTTACTCTTGCCTTTGTTGTGGGTGCGGGCCGGCAAGGTTGACACTGCGGAAACGCTCCTGCTTAATGCCGGCGCATCCGTGTTGACGGTGCCGGCGCTGCTGGGGCACAAGCACGTGGATACAACGCTGCGGTATGCTGTCCAATTATGCGTCAGTGCGGATTTGTACGGATGTTCTATGTTTGACGTCACGCTTTTGCTATTCCGGGCGGGGTGCGGTATAATAGGGCGGAGTGAGGGGACGATGACGCTTGAGCTGAGCAAGGTGGCGAATCAGATCGAAGAGATGGGCAAGACGCTGGCAGAGCGGGCGCAGCGGCAGCGGCGCGCGCTGCCGGCGGCGCGCGCGCTGCTCCACGAGTTTGCGAACAAGCAGGAGATGCTGCGCCAGGTGGCGGCGTCGGAGGCGGGGCAGCGGCTGCGCTGTGCCAGCCCGGGCGACGAGGTGCTCGACGCCGCGATCGCGCCGGAGCCGCTCCCGGCCAAGACGACGATCATTGCCGCCGACGGCTCGCAGATCTATCCCGATTCTCACGGCATGACCCTCTATTATGTGATCAATATCGGGACGATCGTGTTCCGGGCAGGGACAGGCCAGGCGCCAGAGGTGGACACCGAGCCGCGGCTCGGTTACGAGGACGGCGAGATCTATCCTGATGGCAGGGTGGTGACGGGATCGCTCGTGGGGGCGCAGCGGAACGTGGCCGAGATGCGCACGCTGGCGCGCCTGGCATTGGAGGAGGCGGTGTGCGAACCGCCATGCACGGCGCTGCGCGATGGGCCGCTCCTCGTCTGGTTCGAGCGGGCAGAGCTGCCCCAGGGCCGGGCGGAACAGCTTCTGGCCGATTATGTGGCCTGCCTCGACAATCTGCGCGCCGGCGGCGTGCCTGTGGCAGGGTTCGTGAGCCGGCCCCAGGGCGCCGAAGTGGTCTCGCTCCTCTACCTGGCCCAGCTCGAAGCCGAGGAACGGGATGGGGTGGACAGCCTGCACGTGACGCCCTTTCGTGGACTGACGGACCGCGCGCTGTTTGGGTTTCTGTGCGAGGGGGAGCGATCGGCCGTCTTTCAACGTGGTACGGGTTTCAACCGCGACCTGGCTGCGCGTGGACATGCTATCTATTACTTTTACCTGAATACCGGCTCCGAGATCGCGCGCGTGGAGGTGCCCGAGTGGATCGCGCGCCAGCCAAGCAAGCTGGCGCTGGTGCATGGCGCCGTGTACGAGCAGTGCCGTTTCAACCTGGGTTATCCCTACGTGCTGGCGCGCGCCGACGAGCTGGCCGTGATCCTCGGCCCGGAGCGCGAGGTGCTGGAGGAGATGATGGTGCAGGCGATGGCGCGGCATGGGATGAGGGTGCCGGAGCTGTCGGCGAAGGCGCGGCTGAAGGGCGTGGCGAGGCGGCGGTAGGGGGACCCGGTATTGGGGATTGGAGGGGGAGGATGGCAGATCTGCCGGTGGGGAGGATTATTCGGTCGAGCACGCAGCGGTATGCAGTGGGGTGCCAGGTGCTGCGGCCGGAGGTGCCGTCGTTTGGCGCGCTGGTGAAGGTGAAGGCGCTGAATGCCGAGGTGTATGGCCTGATCTATGACGTGCGCATGGAGGATGACCCGTTCGTGCGCCAGGTGGCGGCGACGGACGACCCGTACGCGCGCCAGGCGGAATCGGATGTGGATAGGAGTGTGCCCGCCGAGGTGATCGAGGATCAGCGCCTGCGAAAGGTGCCGATCGAGGTGCAGGTGTTGGTGGTGGGTTTTGGGCGTGACGGGGGGATCGAGTACCGGCTGCCCCCACAGCCGCCGCTGAGCCTGGATGTGATCTATGCCTGCGACGGGCCAGAGTTTGTAGAGTTTACGTCTCGCTTTGATTATTTCCGGCTGGTGCTCGACAATCGTGACCTGCCTGCCGACGAACTGCTGGCGGCGAATTTGCGCCAGGCGGCGGCGGCCGACTCTAGGCGGGGCGGAGACTATCTGGTGGAGGCAGGGCGCGA
Organism: Anaerolineae bacterium; assembly: GCA_016929795.1. The sequence goes on along the minus strand of JAFGIA010000297.1, from coordinate 14,065 downwards.
GCTGGCGCGGCTGCTGGCGCAGGATCTGCCGCGGCTGGATGCGATGCTGCGCAGGCTGCAGCCGTAGTGGAAGGGGGCCAAGGCAATATGGATTCTGACGGGTATCGCGACGAGCTGGACGAGTTTCTCTCGCGGCCGGCGCCGCCACCCCCGACGCGGGAGGCGGTGGAAGAGGCGCGGCGGCTGGGGATGGTGGTAGGCGGCAGCCTGAGCCAGGGGCTCAATGTCAAGCTGGATAGGGGCACCGTGGTGGAGGGGATGGCGGTGGGGCGCTATGTGGTGGTGCGTGGGCAGACAGGGCGCCGCTTTTTCAGCATCATCACGGACGTGGCCCTCGACGCGACCAACCCGGCGATTGAAAAGACGCCTCCCGATGTGTCGAGCGAGTTCATTGCCAGGGTGCTGCAGGGCACCACGACGTTTGGGCGCCTGGAGGTGGCGCCGATGCTTGTCCTCGATCCCGATTCGGCAGCCGGGAAGGGGGCGGGCGAGCTGGAGCCCAAGCCTGTAAAAACGATCCCCGCCCACTTTAGCCCGGTGTACGAGGCCACGGAGGAGGATGTCAACCGCGTGTTTGGCGGCGCGGACGAGCGCCACTTTTTCGTGGGTAATCCCCTCGACATGGAAGATGTGCGCGTGCACCTGAACCTGGAACGATTGGTGGAGCGGTCGAGCGGCGTGTTTGGCAAGAGCGGCACAGGGAAGACGTTCCTGACACGCACCCTGTTGGCCGGTATTGTGAGGCACAATGTGGCCGTGAACCTGATCTTTGACATGCACAACGAGTATGGGTGGGAGAGCCAGGCGGAGGGCAGGGCCCGGGTGAAGGGGCTGCGGCAGCTTTTTCCGGGCAAGGTGAGCGTGATGACCCTCGATCCGGAATCATCGCAGCGACGCGGCAGCAAGGTCGACTTTACGGTGCGCATCGGCTACGACCAGATCGAGCCCGAGGACGTGGACATGCTCAGCACACTCATGGGCTTGACCGACGTGCAGATTGGCGCGCTCTATTACCTGCGCCGCCGCCTGGGGAAGAGCTGGATCGAAAAGCTGCTGGCGGAGAGTGAAGTCGAGCCGGGCGCCGAGGCAGGGCCGACAGAGATTGACTTGCTGCTCGAAGAGGGCAAGCTGCATGGCGGCACGCTGGGAGCGATCCAGCGCAAGCTGGGGTTGCTGCGTCGTTTTGATTTTTTGCAGCCACGGGTGCCCGACGACGTGGTGGGGCGCATCATGGAGTACCTGGACCGTGGCAGGCACGTGATCCTGGAGTTTGGGCGCTATGGGAGCACGCTGGAAGCGTATATCCTGGTGGCGAACTATCTCACGCGCCGCATTCACGGCCGCTATGTGCAGCGCAAGGAGAGCGCGCTGGGCAAAAAGAGTGAGGAGCCGAGGCCGTTGGTGATCACGATCGAGGAGGCGCACAAGTTCCTCGATCCGCTCATCGCGCGGCAGACGATCTTTGGGACGATTGCCCGCGAGCTGCGCAAGTACAACGTCACCCTGCTCGTCGTCGATCAGCGCCCGAGTGGCATCGACGAAGAGGTGATGAGTCAGATCGGCACGCGGGTGACGGCATTGCTCGACAACGAGGCCGACATCCGGGCTGTGTTCAATGGGGTATCGGGGGCGGGCGAGCTGCGACAGGTGCTGGCGCGCCTCGACACGCGCCAGCAGGCGCTGATCCTGGGGCACGCCGTGCCGATGCCGGTGGTGGTGCAGACGCGCACCTATGGCCCGGATCTGTACGCCGAGGTGGGGCATGTGGAAGGCGAGGAATTGCAGGAGCGCCTGGCGCAGAATCGGAGCTTGATGCAAGGGGACGAAGAGTTTGAGGGATTTGACTGAGTGACAGGAGGGGAGATGCGGGTCGAGATTGTGGGGGTGACGCACTATCTGGCAGGAGATGGTTCTCCTGAAGCGTTGTTGGAGCGGGCAGGGCGTGCGTGCTATCGGAGCGAGAGGGAGGGGCAGCCGGGCCGGTTCCTCCAGGCGCGGATTCGCGAAGGGCACGAGTCGATCATCGAGCACGCATCGATCACCTTTGATATCTCGGGTATCAGCCGCGCCTGTTCACACCAGTTGGTACGCCACCGGCTCGCCAGCTTTAGCCAGGAGTCGCAGCGCTATGTCCAGATGGATCATCCCGAGTTCATTGTGCCGCCGTCTGTCGCGGCCAACCCTGAAGCACAGGCGATATGGGATGAGTGGATGGCGCAGGTGGGGCCTGCCTACGAGCGGCTGAGGGCGTTGGGCGTGCGCAAGGAGGATGCACGATTTCTCCTGCCCAACGCGACGGCCACGCGCATCGTGGTCACGATGAACTTGCGTGCCCTGCGCCACTTTTTCTCGGTGCGGTGCGACAGGGCAGCGCAGTGGGAGATCCGGGCACTGGCGATCGAGATGCTGCGCCAGGCACACGCGCTGGCACCGGCGGTGTTTGAGGACTTGTACGAGGAGTTTGCTTTGGCCGCCGGCGAGTGAGAGTGTCGGGCTGGAGTTTTAGCGGTTCGTGGCGGAAAGGGAGAATCCGATTTGCGCTCTTGCGCATTCATGGTATAATGTGGGCTGTTAGCGGGGTTGATCGGGGCACGGCGTATGGCCAGCAGCAGGCGGCGTGCCTTCCTATTACATATGGAGGGCGGATCGGTGGGGATTGCACCGACGGCGCGGCATATCTCCCTGAGTGGAAAACCCTTCTGGGATGGGGTGAAGGACGTCGTGAATCGTTTTCAGGAGCCCATCCTGGGGGTTGTACATGGGTATACCCTCACGTTTGTCGCGCTGCGGGCTGCGAGCCTGGTTGTCTCGTGGTCCTATCCACTTCCAGCGGGCGTTTCTGAGCCTTTTTTCTTTGGCATCCCACCGCTGATGGCGGGCCACCTGGCCAAGCACCCTGTGAGCAGGATGGGTGATGTACGGATCGGGGTGCAAGGGGTAGAAGTGAGCCTGGTCAGCCAGGATGTGTCAGGGGAGTATGCGCTGCGCTGGCGCTTCGATTTGAACCAGTTCCCCGCCCCGCCAGAGCTGGGGCGCCTGCTCACGCCGCCCCGGAATACGGTTCCGGCCAGTTACTTGCAGATTGCAGATGCGATCCACGGCGCGGTCGCGGATCTGACGATGATGGAGAGCATCGGGCGCATGCACCGGACGCAATTGGCCATCACTTTTGAGCTGGTTGGGACTGACGTGCGCGTGAGTGCGTGTGAGATCCAGGCTGGGGTTGAGGGACGGTACCATTTTGATCCTCGCCTTTTGATGCGGGCGATCGAGTTTATGGGTGCGGAGCGAATCGAGCTGGGGTTGACGGCGTTGAGCCCGAGCCGTGCTTTTCTATCGCTTGTGGAGCGCGGGCTAGAGCGCGTAACCCATTGTGCTCTGCTGTCGATGGGGTCGGAAACGAGCCGGCTGATCGCGCCGGGAGCCAAGGGATAGGCCGCACTGGAGAACGACCGGCGCGCGGGCTGTGATCGACACCCTGTCGGCCGGATCAAGATGTGCCAACCGGGCTGCAACGCTTCGAGGTGGGGGCACGTGAGCGGCCGGCGCCACGCTGGCTGAAGAGGGGAGCATGGCCAAGCCTTTACGCACGGGGATGGTGGTCGAACAGCGATACGAGGTGATCAGGCTCGTCGGCTGGACAGAGACGGGCGGAGCCTACGTGGTGCTCGATGTCAACACAGAGGAGAGGTTTCTGCTGTGGGAGTCGGCCGTGCTGTTCAACCTCAAGACCAAGCCCCGCGGTGTGCAGGCCTACTTTGAGATGGAGGGCAGGCACTACCTCGTCCTGAGTTTGTCAGGTCAGGATCTGTCTTTTGTACTCGAGATGGCAGGCCAGGTGGAAGAGGTGCTGGCCGGGCTGTGGGTGCTCCAGCTCTGTCGTGCCGCCGGTTATTGGCACAACCAGACAGATAACCCACTCGTCTGCTTGCGCAAAGGCGCGCTGTCGCTCGCATCCTTGCAACTCATCGAGACGGATCTGGTGATGGTGCCGGCGTATGAGTCTCTCTGTTCGCCGATCGCACCGGGTGAGACGCCGGGACCTCACGAGTTTGTGGCTCCCGAGACAGATCTGGAGGCCCTCTCACCTCGATCTGATGTCTATGCCCTGGGGGCGATGCTCTACACGCTGCTGACAGGCACGCCGCCACCCAACGCGGAGCTGCTCCAGGCACGCCAGGCGCGCTTGAAGCCGCTGAGCAGTGTGGCGCCAGAAACCTCGCGCAATATGCAGGGAGTGGTCAACAAGGCGCTGCAGATCGATCCGAAGAAGCGCTACCCCACTGCCGCGGAGATGGCCAATGAGCTGGAGAGTTTTCTTCTGACGCGCACAGAGGAACATAAAGAGAAGGGGCGCAAGCCGTCGCTGTTGGCGCGAGTGGCGCCCTTCTTTCTGAGCCTCGCCCTTCTCGTCTGCCTCGTCGTAGGGCTCGAAGGGGTGATCAATCTACCCAAAATCAAGCTGCCACGGTTCTCGGCCTGGCCCACGCCGACGTATACGCCTTCTCCCATCCCCTCTGTCACCCATACGCCGTCGCCCACTCTGTCGCCGACCCCAGCTCCGACGGATACCCCTGTACCTGTGGCGATCACGCTCAAAAAGGTGGTGGTCAACCAGGTGCGCACTGACAGGCACCCGCAGATGATTGCCTATACCAGCGCGCTCGACGATGCGGCGGAGCCGATCCCTGCTTTGCCACGCGAGGTGTTCCGGATCAAGCAGGATGGGCAAGAGGTGGCGGAATTTGACGTGGGAGCTGTGGATGCTGTGGTAGACCCCCTGGCAATGGTCGTCGCCATCGACATCAGCGGCAGCATGAAAGGGGAGCCGATTCAAAAGGCGCGAGCTGCCGCCGCGAACTTTTGTGGCCGGTTCGACGCGATGGACCAGGTGGCGCTCGTCAAGTTCGACGATCGGATCGAGCTGGTGCACGGCTTTACCACCGACAAGGCGTCGGTCATCGAGGCCATCAACGGACTGCAAACGCGTGGTGATACGGCGCTCTATGACGTGATCGCGTTTTCTATCGAACAGCTCAAGACACAGACAGGGCGGCGGGCTGTGGTGGTACTGACTGACGGGCGCGACACGGCAAGCCAGAAATACGAGCTGGCGAGTGCGATGGCCATCGCCAACGAGGTCAACATTCCTGTCTTTGTGGTGGGGCTTGACAGCCCACAGTTCACTCCGAACGTGATGCAGCAGATTGCAGATGGGACGGGAAGCTCGTACCTCTATGCACCGACACCCGACGACCTCGACGCACTCTATCAAAAGATCCGGGGGCAACTGCAGAATCAATATCGCATCGAGTTCACGTCGCTCCACGATGCAGATGGGCAGAAGCATATGCTGACGATCGGCCTGGTGCTGCCCGACGGCCGCGAGTTCTGGAGCGAAAAGGAATACAAGGTACCCGTGCCCGGAGGGCAGGTACCCTGATCAAGGAGAAGGAAAGAGACGATGAAGGATTTTCTAACGATTGCAGAAGTGAGCACGGAAGAGCTGTGGGACCTGCTGCGCCTGGCACGTACGCTCAAGGCGGAGTGGCAGGCGGGTGGGAATGAGCCGATCTTGAAGGGCAAGGTGCTGGGCATGATCTTTCAGAAGCCGAGCCTGCGCACGCGGGTGTCTTTTGAAGTGGGTATGCTCCAGCTCGGCGGCTCGGCCCTCTACCTGTCTCCGAATGAGATCCAGCTTGGCCAGCGTGAGAGCGTGGCCGATGTGGCCCGCGTGCTGTCACGCTATGTGCAGGGGATTATGGCGCGCGTGTTTGCACACCGCGACGTGGAGCAGTTGGCTGCCTATGCCGATGTACCGGTCATCAATGGCCTGTCTGACTATAGCCATCCCTGCCAGGGCCTGGGAGATGTGCTGACTGCGTGGGAGCACCTGGGACCATTGGAGGGCCGCAAGATGGTGTTTGTCGGAGATGGTAACAACGTGGCGAACTCGCTTCTGTTTGCGGGAAGCAAGCTCGGTATGCACGTTACGGTGGTATCGCCGGCGGGGTACGAGCCCCATCCCGGGGTGGTGCAGCTTGCCAGGCGGTTTGGTGCCGAGGTAGGTAGCCGAATTGAGATCAGTAATTACCCGGCAGAAGCGGTTGAGGGGGCGGATGTGTTGTACACGGACGTGTGGGCAAGCATGGGCCAGGAGGCGGAAGCTGAGCAGCGCAAGGCACGGTTTGCCGGCTTTCAACTCAACCAGGCGCTGGTCGAGCGGGCCAACCCCGATGTGATCGTGATGCACTGCCTGCCGGCGCATCGAGGCGAAGAGATCACCGATGCAGTGGCCGATGGCCCTCACTCTGTGTTGTTCGATCAAGCCGAAAACCGGCTGCACGCCCAAAAAGCCGTGCTGGCGACACTCATGCGATTTTAGATTTCAGATTTACGATTCACGATTGGGGTTCTGCCCCGCTCCGGCGTGACAGAATCGTAAATCTTGAATCGTAAATCGGAGGGGGGGGGACTTTGGCAGGCGATCGGAAGAGCTATGAAAAGGCGATGCGCGAGGGCCTGAACCTGGCGTGGGAAGGCAAGTGGAATAAGGCGGTGGCTGCGTACAAGCGCGCCATCGAAGAGGTAAACGACGACGCAGAGGTATACAACCACCTGGGGTGGGCCTACCTGGAGCAGCAGCAGATCGAAGAGGCGCTGGGGGCGTATACGCAGGCGAGCAAGCTGGCACCAGATGATCCTGGGCCGCTGGCCCGGATCGCCGATATCCACGAGTGTTTGGGTAAGCCCCATGCTGCCGCCGACGCGCTCTGGTCAATGGCAGAGCTATACGCCAGGCGCCACGAGTGGAAGCAGGCCATCCAGGGATTCCAGCGCGTCAGCCAGATCCAGCCAGATCACTTGCGCGCGATCCTGTCGCTTGCCGAGGTGTACGTAACGTTGGAGCAGCCACAACGGGCTGCACGGGAGTATCTCAACCTGGCCAGGATCTTGCACCGCCAGGGGCAGCTCGAGAAGGCGCTAGATCAATGTCGGATCGCGATCGATCTCGACCCGCGCAATGCGGAAGCGCGGGCGTTGGCCGAAGGGCTGCACATGGGCACAGCCAGCGGCCTGACCATGGTCGACGACGTGGAGGCGGCAGGGGCCGCTCAACTGCCTGCCGAGGATGGGGCAAGTCCCGTCGATATGGCACGCGACCGTGCCCTCGAAGAGCTGGCAGGCATCCCGTTCGAGGAGATCCAGCTCGGGCCGGCGGCTGCCATGGCGGACTTTCAGGAAGGGGTGAAAGAGGGGACGGCGGCAGCCAAGCCGGCATTGAGCCGGCCTCAGATCGACGCGCTGGTGGCGCAGGCGATCGACTTTCAGACACGAGGCCTGGTGGACGAGGCGATCTCGTGTTATACGCGTGTGATCGATGCCGGTGTAGACCGTCCCGCTGCGCACTTTAACCTGGGGCTTCTCTACCAACAGCGCCTGCGCTTTGAGCCGGCCATTGGCGAGTTCAAGCAGGCAGTGCGTCACCACGAGTATGAGTTGGGCAGCCACTTTGCGCTGGGAGAATGTTTCAAGGCTCTGGGGCGCCTGGACGAAGCGCTCGAGCACTTTGTGCAGGCACTCAAGATCGTCGACCTGGGCACGGTGCAGCGTGAGCAAGCCGATGACCTGATCAATCTGTACGACGCGCTGGCCGACAGCTATATTGCCAAGGGCGACAGGGACAAGGCGCTGACGTTTGCCAATTCGCTGATCGAGTTCCTGTCGTCGAAAGGGTGGGAGGATAAGGCCCGGGCGGCGCGCCAGCGGCTCGACAGCATGTCGGAAGAGGGCGTGACGATGAGCCTGGCCGAGATCCTGGCCGCGCCGAGCGCCGAAACGATCCTATCGTCGATGACCCTCAGCCAGGAGTATGTCAGGCGGGGGGCGCTGACGGCAGCGACGGAGGTGTGCTACCGCGCCATCCAGTCTGCACCTACCTACCTACCGCTCCACCTGCGACTGGCCGAGATCTTTGCGCAGGACGGGCGCGTCGAAGATGCAGTGACCAAATACCAGACGGTGGCCGATCTATACCTGGTGCGCGAGGAGAAACGACAGGCGATTGGCGTCTACAAGCGTATCTTGCGCCTGATGCCGATGGACGTTGTGGTTCGATCGCGGTTGATCGATCTGCTCATCAGCTCTGGCGAGATCGACCAGACTCTCGACCAGTACCTGTCGCTGGCCGATGCATACTACCACCTGGCACAGGTGAACAAGGCACTCGAAAAGTATGCTGAGGCGCTGCGCCTGGTGCCGCGCGCGTCGGAGGAGCAGGAGTGGCGCGTGCGCCTGCTGCGCAAAATGGCCGATATCCAGATGCGGCGCGCAAGTTGGCACGAAGCGGCTGACATTTACCGTCAGCTGGTGGTGGCTGCACCCGAGGATGAGCGAGCGCGTGTGAACCTGATCGATCTGTACTACAAGCTGGGACGCACCAAAGAGGCGGATCGCGAGACGGTGGCGATGGTGGCCTATTACGGGACGCAGGGTGAGGGGGAGCGCTCATTAGCTCTGTTGCAAGAGATGGTGAGGTTGCAGCCTCAACAGATGGCGTTGCGCGCCCGCCTGGCACGTGCCTACATCGATGCCGGCCAACGCGAAGAGGCGATCCGCGAGCTTGACGTGTTGGGTGAAATGCAGCTCGACGCAGGGCTGCGCGAGCAGGCGATGGCGACGGTACGCTACATTATCTCGCTCAAGCCCAAGAATGTCGAGGCCTACCGGCAGTTGTTGGACCAGCTTTAGTGGAGTGGCTTTGTGTCTGATGTCCTATGGGTTCTCTCGCACATCCAGGTGTCTGACGTCATTGACATCCTGCTGGTAGCGGTTGTCTTTTATCTACTCTTCTCGCTGGCTCAGGGTACACAGGCTGTGCAGTTGCTGCGCGGCATGGTGTTGGTCATCCTGGTGGCTTTTCTCGCCAGCCAGATCCTGCCATTTCAGGGTTTTAGCTGGCTGGTGAGGAATGCCCTGCCCGCGCTCCTGATCGCCATCCCGGTCATTTTTCAGCCAGAGCTGCGTCGCGCCCTCGAGCGCCTTGGCCGTACAGGCGGTCTCCTGGTGAGGGTGCAGCAGGAGGAAGAGGTTGACAAGATGATCGACGAGGTGGCACGCGCGGCGCACCGCCTGTCGTCGCAGCGCCATGGGGCATTGATCGTCTTTGAGCGAGAGACAGGGTTGCAGGAGTTTGTCGAAACGGGTGTCCCGGTGCATGCCGACATCAAGGCCGAGCTGCTGCGCACGATCTTTCATCCCAACACGCCGCTGCACGACAAGGCGGTCATTATCCGGGACGGCAAGATCGTAGCAGCGAGTGCCATGCTGCCTGCTACACGCAACCCGCAGTATGGCGGCATGGGCACCCGCCATCGCGCGGCGATCGGCGTGACGGAAGAGAGTGACGCCCTGGTGGTTGTTGTGTCGGAAGAGACGGGAATTATCTCGGTGGCCTACAATGGACGCATGGTGCGCAGACTGGACATAAACCGGTTGCGCAACATCTTGCTTGCCTTCTTCCAACACCGGCTGGGGGGCAGAAGCTGGGCCAAGCAGGTGTAGAGCGAGGGTCAGGGGCCGAGGAGGGTGTCGATCTCGCGGCTCAGCCCTTCTGCTGTCACCGCGCCGAGAATGTGGCGCACCAGGCGGCCTTGCTGATCGACGATAAAGGTCTCGGGCACCCCGGTGACGCCGTATGTGCGTGCCACCCGGTTCCCTGCGTCAAAGGTGCTCGGATAGGTGACGTCGAATTCGTCGAGGAAGGTCTGTGCTTTCGATCGAGCATCCTTATAGGCGATGCCAAAGAATTGGACGTTCTCATCGCGGTAGCTCTGCCAGGCCTCTTCGAGGTCCGCGGCCTCCTGGCGGCAAGGAATACACCAACTGGCGAAAAAGTTGACGATGACGATCTCGCCCTGGTGGGCGGCCAGGTCCATGGCCTGGCCGTCGAACGCTTCGAGTGTGAAGGGAGGGACAGCCTCGCCAATCTGAGGGGGGCGGGTGGGGCCGGTGAGGATAGCGTAGGCGAGCAGGGCGACGACTACCAGGCCGACGGCGGCAGCGGCAGCCACGACAGGGCTGCGCTTGCGTCGCGGCGATGGAGAATCGGTCGTTTGCCAAGTTTCCATACTCTGTCTCCTGGGTAGTATGGTGCGCATTGTACCTGACTTTTGGCCGCCTGTCCAATGGGCACACGATAGAAGGGATCATGAGGGGATGGGATTCGATACGGCGCGGAGGCGCGTGCTGCCGGCTGTGGCCGGCGTGTTGTTGCTTCTTCTGGTAGTGTGGCTTTGGCTGGCACCGGCTGAATCGCGGCTGGGCCAGATTGTCAAGCTGGTATATGTCCATGGGGCGCTGGTTTGGACCGGGCTGGCGGCCTTTTCAGTGGCAGGTGTGTTGGGCCTGGGGGCGCTGGTGGCGAATTACGCGGCAGACTTGGTTACCGGCCGGGCCGGTGGGGGCGGCCAGGCGGCCCCATGGTACAGGGCGACGGCTGCGGCGGCGCAAGCAGCGCTGGGTATCTGGGTGGTCTATGCGCTGTCGTCGATGGCTGTGACCGGGCTGACGTGGGGGCAGTGGATCGCCTGGGGCGAGCCGCGGGTGCGCGCCACGGTGTCGATCCTGGCGGCTGCCATCGTGGTGGTAGTTGTGGCGCGGTTGGTGGGTGATCGCGACTTTCAGGCGCTGGGCGCTGTGGTGATGGCTGTTGTGCCGTGGGTGCTTGTGTCGCGGGCGGAGGCGATTCGCCACCCGGTGGATCCGATCGGTGGGTCGGGGTCGGCGGCCATTCAGGGCTATTACCTGCTCATTGTGTTGACAATCGCCGCGCTGGCTGCTATACTCATCGCCTGGTTGTGGATGGGCATGGAACTGAAACAGAAGAGAACGGAGGCAGGTGGTGATTCCGATCAAGATCATTACGGTGGCTGAGAGCCGTGAGCTGGAAACCCAGGCCAACAAGCAGGGGATGCGCTTTGAAGAGATGATGGAGAATGCGGGCCGGCAGACGGCGGAGGTGATCCGCCGGCACGTGGAGGTGAAGGGCAAGCGCGTGGTTGTGCTGGTGGGGCCGGGGAACAATGGCGGTGACGGGCTGGTGGCGGCGCACTATTTGTGGGGCATGGGCGCACGCGTGAGCTGCTACATCTGGAAGCGTAGCGTCGAGGGCGACGGCCATTATCAGCGGGTGGAAAGCGATGGCATGCCGGTGTGCTGGGCCGACGACGATGAGGAAGGAGAGGCCCTGCGTGGCCTGTTGGCAGGGGCCGACGTGGTGATTGACGCCCTGCTGGGTGTCGGCGTAGAGCTGCCGCTGCGCGAGCCCCTGCGGGCGCTGCTTGGGACCGTAAGCGACTCGCTCGCGGATCGGCGGTCGGCGCCAGGGCTGGAGGTGGTGGTCCCGCTGCACGTGGGTGAGCCGCCGCTGGTGGTGGCGGTGGACTGCCCGACAGGGTTGGATGCAGACACGGGCGAGATCGACCCGGCGGCCGTGCAAGCCGATCTGACGGTGACCTTTGCCTATCCCAAGGTGGGCCTGCTGCGCTTTCCAGGGGCCGACGCGGTGGGCCGGCTGGTGGTGGCCGACATTGGCATCCCGCCAGAGTTGGCGGACGACGTCGAGTTGGAAATGGCAGGCAGTGAAGAGGTGCGAGGCTGGCTGCCGCGGCGCAGCGATTCGGCGCACAAGGGGACCTTTGGCTCGGTGTTGATCGTGGCCGGCTCGATCAACTATGTGGGGGCAGCCGTCCTGGCGGGCGCCGGCGCCAGCCGGGTGGGGGCAGGCCTGGTGACGATGGCGCTGCCCGGACCGATCCAGAGTGCGGTGGCGGCCAACCTGCCCGAGGTCACCTACTTGCTGCTGCCCCACGACCTGGGGGTTGTGTCGCGCGGGGCGGTGGAGGTGCTTCGCAAACGGATGGGCGAGTACGACACGCTGCTGTTGGGGCCGGGGCTTACACAGGAGAAAGAGACGGTCAGCTTTGTACACGCCTTTCTCGGCATAGGGCACCAGGAGCGGAAGGGGCGCATCGGCTTTTTGACGGGGGGTGAGGCGGAAGTGGCAGAGGGCGTGGCGCTGCCGCCGCTCGTGATCGATGCCGACGGGCTCAATGCGCTGGCCCAAGCCGGCGAGTGGTGGAAGATGCTGCCGCCAGGCACGATCCTCACACCCCATCCGGGGGAGATGGCCCGCCTCGTGGGGGGCGAGATGGAGGTGAAGGGGATCCAGGCCGACCGCGAGGGGATCGCGCGGCGTTTTGCAGCCGAGTGGAACGTGGTGCTCGTGCTCAAGGGGGCACACACGGTGGTGGCTGCGCCAGACGGTCGCCGGCGTGTGCTTCCCTTTGCCAATGCCGGGTTGGCGACGGCCGGCACAGGCGACGTGGCGGCAGGGGCAATTGCCGGCCTGCGCGCACAGGGCCTCGATGCTTTTGAGGCCGCGGTCGCCGGCGCTTATGCGCACGGCCTGGCAGGCGAGATGGTGCGCGCCGATCTGGGCAACATGGGGGCGGTGGCGGGTGACTTGCCGCGGAGGCTGCCGCTGGCATTGGCGAGGATACGGCGCGAGGTGGTAGAGCGGTAGGTTGGTAGTTGGGGGTGGGCTGCCCACCTGTCATTTGCGACTTCCAGGGGGTGTGAACGATGCGTAGACTACAGGAGCTGGTGGAGCGGGCGCAGGAGAATCCACCGCCGCGGGTGGCGGTGGCAGCGGCGGCACACAAGCTGGTGCTCGAGTCGGTGCAGCGGGCGATGAGCTTGGGCCTGATCGTGCCGCTGCTGGTGGGGCGCCAGGAGGATATCTGCCGCGAGGCGACAGCGATCGGCTGGGATCTGCCCGAAGAGCTGATCGTGCCGACAGAGACGAACAAGCTGGCGGCGGAAGCGGCGGTGGACCTGGTGCGCGAGGGGAAGGCGCAGATCTTGATGAAGGGATACCTGCATACCGACGAGATGCTGCGCGCGGTGCTGCGCCCTCATGTTGGGCTGCGCACCGATAGGCTGCTCAGCCACGTCTTTGTGCTGGAGGTGCCCACCTATCACAAGCTGCTGCTGATCACCGACGCGGCGATCAATATCAGCCCGGACATCTCGCAGAAAGCGGCGATCACGCAGAACGCCGTTGACCTGGCGCAGCACCTGGGGGTGGAGGTGCCCAAGGTGGCGGCCTTGTCCTCGGTGGAGACGATCAACCCCAATATCCCGTCGACGGTGCACGCCGCCTGCCTGAGCAAAATGGCCGAGCGAGGCCAGATCCGCGGCGCTATCGTCGACGGGCCGTTGGCTTTTGACAATGCCATCTCGGCGACGGCGGCGGCAGACAAGGCGATCAACAGCCCGGTGGCAGGCGATGCGGACGTGCTCGTCGTGCCCGACCTGGATGCAGGAAACATTCTGTCCAAGAACCTCGAGTACCTGGCATCGGCCAAGGTGGCGGGGATCGTGATGGGCGCGCTGGCACCGGTGGTGCTCACCTCGCGTTCTGACCCGCCGCGTGCGCGCGTGTATTCGCTTGCGCTTGCTGGATTGTTGTGCTAGGGACGAGATGCGCCTTCTAATGACATACGGGGGAGAAAGTCTATGAAAAGCTATCGGAAGGAGCTGTGGTTCAACGTGCCGACGCGGCGGGCGTTTATCAACATCACGCCACAGGTGCAGGAAGCCCTGCGCGAGAGCGGCATCCGGGAAGGGCTGTGCCTTGTAAACGCGATGCACATCACGGCCAGTGTGTTCATCAACGACGACGAGAGTGGGCTGCACCACGATTACGAGGTTTGGCTGGAAGGGCTGGCGCCTCACGCTCCCATCGACCAGTACTGGCACAACCGCACGGGCGAGGACAATGCGGACGCGCACCTGAAGCGTCAGGTGATGGGGCGCGAGGTGGTTGTGGCGGTGACGAATGGCCGGCTCGATTTTGGGCCCTGGGAGCAGATTTTCTACGGGGAGTTTGATGGGGGGCGGCGGAAGAGGGTGCTGGTCAAGATTATCGGGGAGTAGGTGCACTCACAGTTATCTTGAGCGGAATGGATTGTGGCTCTGGTGGGCCACAACGAAGAGATGG